>JANXPZ010000072.1 GCA_025357055.1 Candidatus Eiseniibacteriota bacterium
CGGAGGTGGCGGCAGCGGCGGATGGTAGTCGGCGATCGTCCGGCTCGACGCCGGACGTGACCGTGACGAAAGGAGAACCTGCATGAAGCGCAGTGGCTTGATCATCCTGGCGGTCGTGGCGCTCGTGATCATCATGATCGCGGGCCGTTTGTTCGGGAGCTACAACAACCTCGTGACCGCACGCGAGGGCGTGAAGAACGGCTGGGCGGAGGTGAACAACCAGCTCCAGGCCCGCAGCTCGAAGCTCGGGAACCTGGCCGAGACCGTGAAGGGGACCGCGCTGCAGGAACAGCAGGTCTTCGGCGACATCGCGAAGGCCCGGGCCGCGCTGGGCGGCGCACGCACGCCCCAGGAGGGGATCGCCGCCGACCAGGCGACGACCTCGGCGCTGTCGCGCCTGCTGGTCGTCGTGGAGAACTACCCGCAACTCAAGAGCAACGAGGCGTTCCTGACCCTGATGGACGAGATCAGCGGCATCGAGAACCGGCTCGCCGTCGCGCGCATGCGCTACAACGAGGTGGTGCGGGGCTTCAACGTCATGGTGAAGCGTTTCCCGACCAACCTCTACGCGGGCGTGCTCGGATTCAAGGAGGAGCCGTACTACCCGGTGGCCGAGGAGGCGAAGGCCACGCCGAAGCTGGATTTCAGCGGGGTCAGGCAGCCGAAATAGCTCGACCCGCGCGCCGGACGGGAGAACCGCCTGCCCCCGACCGGGGTGGGCGGTTCCTGCGTCCGGGAACCTCGCGTGTGACGACCGCGTGGGGCGCACGCTGGCCCCGCCCGGCGGACGCGCGCTACGCCGCCTCGACCGTCAGCAGCGCCAGCTCGCGCGCGGCGGCGTCGAGGGCCTGGCGCGTGATCGGGTCGAGCCGCGCGCCGGCCACCGCGAGCGCCCGCGAAAGCGCGGCTCGCGGGTCCGCGCCACGCTCGCGTTCCTCCGCGTGCAGCAGCGCCACCGCGAGCAGCACCGCCGCCCGCCCGTCCCCGGTCACGGGGGCATCGTCGCCACCTGCGGTGGGGGCGTCCGCCAGCGCAAAGAGCGTCACGAGGTCGCGTGCGAGCCCGGTCGGATCGTCCGCGGCCAGCCGCTCGAGTGTCTCCGCCCCCTCGCCTGTCACCGCGCCCCGTCCCAGCCGGAGCGCATACGCCAGCAGCCTTCGCTGACGCATCGGCACCCACGTCGCATGGGCCGCGCGCTCCACCAGGAATCCGGCCTCGGCCCGCGCACGGCGGCCGTCATCCCCCGCCGCCCCGCGTCCCGCGAACTCCACGAGCGCCCGCTCCGCGAGCGCGCGCACGCGCCGGGCGTGGTGCAGCACGACGCCCGCGAAGCGCGCGATGCTCGCCAGGGCCTCGAGTTCGGACGGCGGGAACGGGAGCCCGTCGCGGCGCTCGTCCAGCACCGCCAGTCCTTCGAGTCCGTCGGGCCCGCGCAACGGCACGAGCAGGGCCACCCCCTCGGCCACGAACGGCGCCACCTCCAGGGCCAGCTCGGGGAAGCGCTCCAGGTCGCGCCGCACCACGGGCCGCTCCAGCCCCGCGAGCAACGTGGCCAGCGCGCCCGTCCGCGGCAGCGCGAGGGGGGCGAGACGCTCCGGTCCGTCGCCGCGCACCGCTGCGGGCACCAGCGCCCCACCGTCGTTCTCCGGCAGCAACAGCCCCACCATGGTCGAGCCCATCCGCGCACGGAGCAGGGGCAGCAGCCGGCGCGCCAGTTCGTCCTCGTCGCCCGCGCTCAGCAGGTCGAGACCCGGGCCCCGTTCGAAGTCGCGCAGGGCCTGCTCGCGCTGGGTCGCGGTGTGGGATCGCCGGGTCGCCTCGCGGGCGTGCACCAACTCGCGCTCGAGCTCGTGCTGGCGCGCGCGCGCCGCGCGCGCTTCGACCGAGCGTGCCAGCAGGCGCTTGACCCGGGCGATCAGCTCCTTCGGGGAGAACGGCTTGGTCAGGTAGTCGTCGGCGCCTCGCGTGAACGCCTGCAGCCGGGTCTCCACGTCCGCGACGGCGGAGACCATGATGACCGGCACGCTCGGGTCGTCGGGGTCGCGGCGCAGCCATTCGCAGACCTCGAGCCCGCTCTTCTTGGGCAGCCGCACGTCGAGCACGAGCAGGTCGGGACGCTCGGCCAGCGCGCTCTTGATGGCGGCATCGCCGTCCGGCGCGGTGATGACCCGGAAGCCGTGGGCGGTGAAGGCGATCTCCAGCAATTCGAGGATGCGACGGTCGTCGTCCACGAGCAGGATGCAGGGCGCCGTCACCGGTCCGCGCGCGGTCGTCTGGCCGGCGCTCATCACGACCTCCGCGGGAGGAGGCCGAGGCGGCCCAGGACCTGCTCGAGCTCCTGGTGATCGAAGGGCTTGCGCAGCATGCGCTCGAAGCCGGCGCGGCGCGCGGCCGCGCGGTCCTCGGCGTCGCGCACCAGCGCGATGAACGGCGTGCGGGCGCCATGGCGGGCGGCGAGACCTGCCAGGAAGGCCGTGCCGGCCTCGTCGGGCAGCTCGATGTCCACGCAGACGAGCGACCAGGGACAGCGCTCCAGTTCGGCGCGCAGCGCGGCCGCCGTGTCCACCGTGCTGACATCGAAACCCAGCCGCGTCAGCAGCCGGGCGAGGAAGATGCGCGCAGTGATGGAGTCCTCCGCCACCAGGGCGTTGGGCATCGGCCGCCGCACCGGCGACGCGCCCGCGGCGGCGGACGGCGTCTGGGCCGCACGGACGGGCGCCGCAGGCGCCGGGTCAGCGGCACGCGCCGGAGCCGGGGAAGGCGGAGCAGGCGCGGGTGGACGGACGGATGAACCGATCGGCTCGACGTCGTCGGCCTCGATGCGCCCGGCGTCCCCGGCTTCGATGCGCTCGACGTCCTGGGGCGTCAACAGCCAGAGATGGGGCGCAGGCCGCGCGGGCGCCGGTGGCGCAGGCGCGACCGGGAGCGGCGCAAGGGACTCCTCGCACGTCATGGGCGGCTCCGGTGCGGGGGCAGACTCGGGCGCGGGAGGCTGCCCGGGCGTCGGCGCAGACCCGGGCAGGGTCCGTGGCGCGGACTTCACGAGGGACGGGGCTTCCAGCGAACGCAGGAGCCACTCGGGATCGGCGAGCCAGTAATGCTCGCCCTCCTCGGTCTCGACCATCATGACGAGTCCGTCGGCGGGCGAGCGCTCCGTGGGCGGGACGGTCTCGGCGTGCAACCGCCAGACCAGCCGGTCGGCCACGAGCCAGCCGCGCTTGCGCCCGTGCGCGACCAGCGCGAGTGGCACGTCGCCCGCCGGCCGCAGGTCGCCACCGAGTGGTCCGTTCAACACGGGCCAGCCGCCGAGGCTCTCGCGATCGGCCAACTCCGCCGCTCCGGCCATGTGCAGCCGCAGCACGGCGTGCCAGGGGATCGCGATCGACACGCCGCCGTGCACGAGCATCAGGTAGACCCCGCGCCCGGTGTGAAGCGGCACCCGGACCGTCCACGTGCCGACCGGGCCCGCGCCGGGTCCCAGGTTCGCCCCCACCGCCGCAAGCACCTCGGTCGCCGGGGTGAGTGCGTCGAAGTCGACGTGTTCGCACGACACTTCGAGCACCGCGTCCTCCGCCCGCAACGCGAGCGGATGGTCCGAATCGCTGGTCAGCCAGTCGAGAGCGGCCCGCAGAGCCGCGGCCACGGGCGGCAGGAGCTGCGAGCGGCGCGCGAGTTCGCGCGAGGAGTCATCGGCGAGCGGCAACTCGTCCAGCGCATCGGCGAGGTTCAGCGTGGCGACCGGGCGCACATCGTCCGAGCCGGCGCTTCGTGCAGGGCCCCACTGCAGCGCGGAGACTTCGTCCGCCAGGCCCGCCAGCTCGCGGTCCGCCTCGCGGAAGGTCCCGAGCGCGCCCGCCTCGACGGCGCTGGCGACGAGGCGCTGAACGCGCTCGAGCGCGGGCAGCAGCTCGGCGGGCCAGGCGTGCCCCGCCTGCGGGGCGCAGGCCGTGAGCAGACGGTCGAGGCCGGAGAGCCCGAGGATCTGCGCGGCATCGCACGCGACACGGACGTCGTCCCACGAGGCCACGTCACGGAGAACGGGCGCCAGGGCGTCGATCAGGCCGCGGGCGAGGTCACGGGCACCTCCGCGGTCATCGGCCAGGTTCATCGCCGCTCCTGCGCATCATCGTCGCCGGGCGCGGGCTCCGCCCCGGGCTTCACGGGGTCCGGTCCGAGCAGCCGCAGGTCGCCCGGGCGCGACTCGCCAGCGGACGACGGAGCGCGCGCGCCGGGCGCCGCCCCCCCTTCGCGCAACTCCTCCGCGGTCGCGCCGAGGCGCATGGCCAGCCCTTCGAGCGTACCTGCCTCCTCCTCGATCCGGCGCACGAGACGCTCGGCCGCGCTCGAGGCCCGTTCCCCCGCCGCCGAAAGCCGCTCGCCCTTGCTCGCCGCATCCTGCACCATCTCGCGCACGCGCTCGAGCAGCCGCAGCGCCAGCTCGGTGGGCTGCGCGGCACGCGGAGCGACGGCGACCGCTTCCAGCAGCGGCGGTGCCTCGTTCAGCTTCGCGGCGACGCGCTCCCGCAGTCCCTTCATGCGCTCCACCGCCGCCTCGACTTCGCGATCGACGGCGGTGAACCGCTCCGCCGTCAGGTCGGTCACGGCGCGCACCTCGCCGGCCAGGCTCCGCAACTCGCGCGACAGCCCCTCGCGGCGCGGGCCCGGACCGCCCGAGTCCGCGAGCGCGACGTGGAGGGCGATGAGAGTCGCCCGATTGGCGAGCACCTGCACCTGTTCACCGATCTCCTGCACCCGGACGAGCCCCGCGGCCAGGCACTCGACACTCTCGTTGGATGCGGACACCAATTCCTCGATCGCGGCCGCAGCCATCTCGCGGTAGCGCTGCTGCGACTCCGACACCGGCAGCGCCGGCACGGCCGGCGTCTCGGGCGCCGTCGACAGTTCCTGCTTGAGCTCGCCGCCCAGACGCTGCAGCTCGCGCACGGTCGTGAGCAGCGCGGTCCCCTCGACGAAGCCGCGCTCGGCCAGTTCGGCGGAGTCGCGCGCGTCCACCAGCGCCAGCGCCAGCTCGTGGCGCAGCCCGAGCGCCTCCTCGCGGCTCTGCTCGCCGGCCTGCTCCTCCTCGGCCCAGCGGCGGTTGAGAGTCCCGATCAGCAGGCCGAGCGGGCCTTCGAGCGTCCGCGCGGGCTCGGACCGCTGCCCCGGCAGGCGCATCTCCACCGCCCCGCGCAGGCCACGGATGCGATGACGCAGGTCCTCCAGCTCGGCCGCTGCGCGGCAGAGTTCGTGCTGGCGCGTCAGCTGGCTCTGAAGCTGCGAGGTCAGCAGCGAGAGCTCGCCCCAGCCTCTGGCGGCCGGCAGCGCGCCCAGCCCGGCCGGTTCCCCGGACGCGATCGCGCAGCTCAGACCGCGCAGGTGCGAGGCGATGCCGTGGTCGAGCCAGAAGCCCAGGCCCACCGCGAGGGCGAGGCAGAAGAGAGCGGCGCTCCACGGCCAGATGCCGAGGGCCACGGGATCGAAGAGCGGGTCGGGGGGCGAGAGCCAGGCGAACAACCCGACGACCGCGCCACCGCCGGCGACCCCGCTCAGCAGACAGCTGAGCCACAGGCGCAGGCGGAGCCCGGCGCCGGGGTGGACCACGCGGGTGACCGCGCCGTTGCCGGGGGCGGAAGGGGCTCGTGGATCACGCATGGAAGTCGAATCGGGATGTTGGGTCACATCCGGGGGACTCGCAAGTGACATGCCCCGGGGGCGGGCTCTTCCAGGCGGGTTTCCCGGCCGCAGCGCGGGGCCGGGGCCGGGCCGGCCACGTTGCACTACGCATGGCCCCGGGCACAGGGCCGGCCGTGGCTTATCTCCCTGCGACTGTGCGGCGTCCGGGCCACAGGCGAGCGATTACCCGGCGAGTGGAGTCGCAGAGATTGCATGGTCGCGGGGCGCCCGCGGATCGGCGAACGCCGGTTCGACGCCCCTCCCGGGCTCCATGGAGACCGCGCCAGAACCCCCATCCCGGGCGCTCTTCTGAGCCAAATCACTCGGAGAACGGAGGCTCCAGACCCCCCCCTGGACGAGCTCAGCAACGCAGCTTCAAGCGGGCGCATCCAAGGGGCAGCGGGGCCCCGGTGGCATGGTGGATGCAAGAGTTTCCGGTTGCGAGCTGGGCTGGCGCAGGTGGACGCCCGCGCGGAAGCGGACGCGGCATCAGGGAGGGGGGCAGCATGGATCCTCGGCATGACGTGCAGCTCAAGGAGACCCGCCGCGATCTCCAGCCGACCTACCACTTCACCATCAACTGCCTGCTCTACAGCCGGATCGAGACCGGCCTGGTCTCGAACCCGGACTGCTACGACGAGGACGTGGACGTCTACCTGTCCCACCTGCTGCACGCGTTCATCAACCCCGAGCACGTCGACCAGTCGAAGAAGTTCCTGTCCCGCTACGACGTGGACGTGTTCCGGCGCTTCGCCGGCTCGTCCGACGCGCGCATCCGCTACGTCATCCACAAGACCAGCGCCGACTTCCTGCTGCTCTCGACCGGCATCTTCGACAACCCGGACCCGCCCATGAGACCCCGGGCGGACACCCGGCCCAGCGAGGAGGCCTACGTCGGACGGGGCAAGACCTACTATCACTTCGCCTACACCTACAGCCAGCAGATGCACCGCAGGAACGCGGGCGTGGCCGAGGTGATCGAGAAGCTGTCGGTGGGCTTCGACCGCTATCTCAAGATCCTCTCGCACATGCGCGGCGAGCCGCTCGACCTGGCGAAGCGGCTGGCCCAGGGCGAGGTCTACCACCTCGAGCGCACGGCGAACGAGGCCGCGATGCAGCAGCTGCTGCGCACCAAGCAGGACGAATTGCTCGAGCTGTACTCGGCCTGGAAGGCCCGGCCGGACGCCGAGACCGTGGAGAGTCTCGAGCGCCTGGTGAGCGAGATCCGGCAGCTGAACCCCGACTTCCACTTCGAGCTGCCGAAGCGGTAACCGGGGGCATCGAGAGTCCAGGCGCCGCCTCTGTCCAGTCGCGGCGAACCACAGAGCCCCGCGGGGACCGAAGGCCCGCGGGGTCTCTGCATGGGGGCCGCAAAGGGCGCGGCCCCTCGCCCTAGCGCCGGCCCGGCTCGCCGTAGTTGGGCGCTTCCCGGGTGATGGTGACGTCGTGCGGGTGGCTCTCGCGCAGCCCCGCGGGCGAGATGCGCACGAAGCGCGTCTTCGTGCGGAGCTCGTCGATGCTGCCCACGCCGCAGTAGCCCATCCCGGAACGCAGGCCGCCCACCAGCTGGAACACGAGCGGTTCGAGCGGGCCCCTGAAGGGCACGCGGCCCTCGACGCCCTCGGGCACGAGCTTCGCGAGCTCGCCGCTCTCGTCCTGGAAATAGCGTTCCCGGCTCCCCTGCGCCGCGGCCATGGCCGGGAGCGAGCCCATGCCGCGGTAGACCTTGCAGGAGCGCCCCTCCAGCAGCAGGATCTCGCCCGGGCTCTCGGTCGTCCCCGCGAACAGGCTGCCGATCATGACCGAGTGCGCGCCGGCCGCGAGGGCCTTGACGATGTCGCCGGAGAACTTGATCCCGCCGTCGGCGATGATGGGCAGGTCGCGCCCCTCGAGCGCCCGGGCCGCCTCGAGCACGGCGGTGATCTGCGCCATGCCGGCACCGCTGACCACCCGCGTGGTGCAGATCGCGCCAGGCCCCATGCCGACCTTGACGGCGTCGGCGCCCAGGTCCGCGACGGCCCTCGCGCCCTCGTACGTCCCGACGTTGCCGACCACCAGGTCCACGCCGGGGAAGCGCTCGCGCACCACCCCGGCGACCTTCAGGACGCCGCTCGAATGCGCGTGCGCGCTGTCCACGACGAGCGCGTCCACGCCAGCGCGCACCAGCTCGGCGGCGCGCTCCAGGACGTCGCCGCCGGCGCCGATCGCCGCGGCCACGCGCAACCGGCCGAGCGCGTCCCTGCAGGCCAGCGGATGGCGGACGGGGCTCTCGCTGCGCCGCTCCGTGGGGACCGCGCGCGCCGCGTCCGGAGCGGCGGAGGACGGCGGGGTCGCCGGGTCGGCGATCACGCCGCTCTCCGAGCGCTTCACGCGGCCCACCTGCGCGCACTGCTCGTCGATGGCGAGGTTCTTGTGGATCACCCCGAGGCCGCCCGCGCGGGCCAGCGCGATGGCCAGCCCGGACTCGGTGACCGTGTCCATGGCCGAGCTGACGAGGGGGAGGTTCAGCGCGATGCGGCGGGAGAAGCGCGTGCGCACGTCCACGTCGCGCGGGTGGACAAGGGAGTAGGCGGGCACCAGCAGGACGTCGTCGAAGGTGAGCGCGTCGCAGCCCACCTTGTCTTCCCAGCGGACCCGGTCACTCATGACGGCGGACCTCGGGGCGCGGCGCCGGCCGGCAGACCCGGGAGCCGCCGCGCGGATCACGCGCCGCGGCTCCCGGCAGGCTCACTTGGTCTCGGGGATCTCGATGCCCTGCTTCTTCTGCCTCAGCGGGTCGAAGTAGTAGTTGAGCCCCAACCGCAGTTCCGTCGCCATCAGGTTGCTGTTGTAGCCGCTCGGGAACTGCTCGTCACGCTGCGCGAGGACCAGGTGGTTCACCCAGGTGAACTCGACGCTGGTCGTGGTGATCGACTTGAGGAAGCGCTCGGCGCCGAACTGGAAGGTCCCGCCCGGATACAGGCCGCGGTGCAGCCGGTAGGTCTCGGGATCCCGGTAGACGTTGCGGCGGTTCTCGACCCACACCCGGTAGGCGCCCGGGCCCGCACCCGCGTGGTAGAGCCACTGGCCCCGCTTCACGACGTACTGGATCTGCGCCGTGGCCGGCAGCAGCAGGACGAGCATGTTGTCCTTCACCCGGTCGCCCGGGGAATCCGGGTCCACGAACGGCATGGGCGTGGCGGTCTTGTAGGCGGTCCAGGTGAAGCCGGGATTCACCTGCCAGCGCCAGTGCCTGCTCTGGACGTAGCGGAACTGCCCGGCGAAGGAGAATCGCGGCATGGCCCACTTCGAGTAGTCGGCGAACCAGGCGGCGCCGAAGATCCGATCGACGCCGAAGTAGGATCCGCCGATCTGGCCGCCCACCCCGCCCTGACCGGGCTTGTAGGCCGGCTCACCCTCCGCCGCAGGGCATGCCGAGGCGATCGCGAGCGACGCCAGCAGGGCGAAGCTCACCCAACGAATGCGTGGAATCATGCGATGGAGGCTCCTTATTCCGGGCAAAGGGATGGTGTGAAAGAGGCCCGGTATGACGAGCGGCACACTATAGGAACGGCTCTCGGGGGTGTCAAGAAACCGCGGCGGGGAGAGACGCGGCCCCCGCGTGGCGCGACGCGCGGGTGTGCTCGTCGGCGTCCGGGTGTGGTCGATGGTGACGGCCCGTGGACACGTGCCGGCCAGGCCCCGGCCGCAAAGGCTGACCTGGCCGACCCCCGCAGAGCGGAACGCCTCTTGCAGTGGATCGCGGCGCTTCCGGACCGGGAACCCACCCCACCATCCGCCATCCAGTCCTCACCCCGACCCTCCCAGGTACAAAGCGATCCACTCTGGGGCCGGCCGCCAACCGGCCCCGTCCCGGTCCGCCCGACATCGTCCATCGACTTTTCACTGCACATTCGTGCCGGGCCACCCGCGGATCTCCCGGAATCTGGCAGGGCGGAGGCCGGATCCCGGATTCGTTGACACTCCCCGCCCTGCCCCGTAGACTCGCACGCTCCTAACGTCTTGCGCCTGCCGGCGACGCCGCGGGGGGCACCCGCACCAAGCGTGGGTCTGCCCTGGCGCGCCGGCCGTTGTCTGCCCTGAGGGATCCAATGAATCGCACCGACCAGTGGAAGCTGGCGAGCGTACTCCTGGTGACGGCGATCGCCGTCTGGTACCTGTTCCCGTCCTACCAGTTCTACGCCAACTACTACAATCGCACGACCCAGCAGATCTCCAGCATCTCCTCCGAGAAACTGGCCGAGCTCCGCAAGAAGGCCATCCATCTGGGCCTGGATCTGCAGGGCGGCATGCACCTCGTGCTCGAGGTCGACCGCTCCAAGATGAACGTCGCCGAGAGCAAGGACGCGGTGGACCGCGCCATGGAGGTCCTCCGGCAGCGCATCGACCAGTTCGGCGTGGCCGAGCCCCTCATCCAGAAGGAGGGCGAGGACCGCATCGTCATCCAGTTGCCGGGCCTCACGGATCGCAGGCGCGCCCTCGACCTCATCGGCAAGACCGCGTTGCTCGAGTTCAAGCTGGTGCGCACGGCCGAGGAGACGAAGAACGTCTTCGACAAGCTCGACGGCTACCTCGCCACCCACGCCACGGCCACCGACTCGGCCCTGCGCCGCACCGCGCTCAGCTCGCACGTCCTGTCCATGGACTTCGCGGCCTTCGTGCGCTCCGAGGATCTGCCGGTCGTGCAGCTGCTGCTCGCCACGCCAGGCCTCGACTCCATCATCCCGGGCGACGCCCAGCTGCTGTGGGGCAACCCCGACGAAGCCTCCCAGGGGGTCACCGGCCGTTACCTGTACGTGGTGAAGCGCGAGCCCGAGATGAAGGGCGGCTCGATCGCCACGGCCAACGCCCAGATCGGCCTCGAGTCCACGAACCCCGGCGCCTGGGGCGTCAGCATGAAGATGACGCCGAGCGGCCGCATCGATTTCGCGCGCATCACCGGCGCCAACATCGGCCGCAACCTGGCCATCGTGCTCGACGGGGTCATCTCGTCGGCTCCGGTCATCCGCGACCGCATCCCCACGGGGGACGCCTCGATCACGGGCGGCAGCTTCAACGTCGAGACCGCACGCGACCTCGCCATCGTGCTGCGCGCCGGCGCCCTGCCCGCCCCGGTGCACATCGTCGAGGAGCGCTCGGTCGGGCCGTCGCTGGGCAGCGACTCCATCCAGGAAGGCCTGATGGCGGGCCTCATCGGCACGATCATGGTGATCGTGTTCATGCTCGTCTACTACCAGCTCTCGGGCCTCATCGCGATCGTGGCCATGGTGCTCAACATCTTCTACCTGCTGGCCTGCCTGGCCGGCCTGGGCGCGACGCTGACGTTGCCCGGCATCGCGGGCATCGTGCTCACCGTTGGCATGGCGGTGGACGCCAACGTGCTCATCTTCGAGCGCATCCGCGAGGAACTGCGCAACCAGAAGAGCGTGCGCCAGGCGGTCCAGCTGGGCTACGACCGTGCGTTCCGCACCATCTTCGATGCGAATGTGACCACGATCATCAGTTCGGTGTTCCTGTTCCAGTTCGGCACGGGACCCATCAAGGGGTTCGCCATCACCATGATCATCGGACTCATCGCCAACCTGTTCACGGCGGTGTTCCTGACCCGGATGGTCTTCGACTTCATGCTGAGCCGCGGCAAGGCCGAGACTCTCAGCATCTAGCAGGCACGAGGAGAACGAGACGATGCTTCAGATGCTGATCGGAACCAACTTCCCCTTCATGCAGTACCGGCGCTTCGCGTACCTGTTCTCGTTCGTGCTGGTCGCGGCCACGACCACGTGGCTGCTCATGCACGGCGGGCCCCTGCTGAGCGTCGACTTCACGGGCGGCTCCGTGCTCCAGGTCCGCACCAGCCGGGTGCTGGCAGCCGACGAGGTGCGCCGGGCCCTCGACGCCGCGGGCTTCCGCGGGGTGGAGCTGCAACAGATGACCGGCCAGAACCGGGACGAGTTCCTGCTGCGCTTCAGGAGCGACAGCCGGGATCCGTTCCCCATCATCCAGCAAGCCCTCTCGACCCGCTTCCCCGGGGTCACGTCCGAGCTGCGCCGCCAGGAGACGGTCGGGCCCAAGGTGGGCAACGAACTGAGCCACAAGGCGATCTGGGCGGTGCTCTGGAGCATGGGCGGGATCCTGCTCTACGTGGGCATCCGGTATGAGTTCAAGTTCGCCTTCGGGGCCGTCGTGGCCCTCTTCCACGACGTGTTCGTCGTCCTGGGTTTCCTGTGCTTCACCGGGCGCGAGGTGTCCCTGACGGTCGTGGCGGCCCTGCTCACCATCGCCGGCTACTCCATCAACGACACCATCGTCGTGTTCGATCGCATCCGCGAGCGGTCCAAGGCACTCCGCAAGGAGAAGCATTCCCGGGCCATGGACATCGCGGTCAACGAGACCCTGTCGCGCACCGTGATCACCGCGCTCACCGTACTGCTGGCATCGCTCGGATTGTTCATCTGGGGTGGCGAGGTCCTCCGCGATTTCTCGTTCGCGATGATCATCGGCGTCTGTTTCGGAACATTCTCCTCGGTCTACGTGGCCAGCGCCCTGGCGCTCGACACCTGGATCGTGCTCGATCGCCGCAAGGGAGTTCAGGCCGAGTAAGCGAGAGGCTCATGATGAACGATCCCCGCAGTCCGCTGCGCCGCATCGCCCCGTCCGCCGCCGTCCTCCTGATGGCGTTGGCGATGGCCGGCTGCACCAAGAAGGTCACGAACGTCGATGCCGGCTACACGACCCCTGAAGGTCAGCGGAGCGCGGATGCCCGGCTGATCGTCTATCCCGACGCTCCGGTCACGGTGCTCACCTACACCGACAACGTGCCCGATGGCCCCGGCACTGACGGCAACCCCGGCGCGGAGGACGTCCTGCTGAGCACGGAGCAGGTCTACGTCGCCCGGGGCACGCTGCACGGCCTGATCATGGACGGCACGCCGGCGAGCGGCTACCAGGTGCTGCGGCGGGAGAGCAACGGTGGCTACGCGCAATTGAAGGACTACGTCCTGACCCCGGTGGCCGGCTTCCTCGACTCCCAGTGGGAGGCCTACACCTTCGCCGACCCCCGGCCCTCCGGCTTCAGCCCGCCCTCGTATACGGGGCGCGGCGTGGTCGCAGGAACGGTGACCCCGACCTCCCCGCTCACCAACGTGGGCGAACTGGCGGGATCGGACATCCCGACGCTGACGTACGCCGGCGAGACCACCCCGAGCGATTCGAATTTCACGATGAGCTGGGCGGCCGTGCCGGGCGCAGCGGGCTACTGGATCCAGATCCACCAGTTCAAGGGTGGCAGCGAGGCCCAGTTGCTGGCCGCGGTGCCAGCGCCGTTCATCTCCAGCGACGTCCGCAACTTCTTCATCGGCTACGTGGCCGCGCCCGCCACGCAATACAAGCTGGGCGAGCCGGGAGCGCTCGTGCTGACGCGGCGGTCGCTGCTGTGGAAGGTCGAGTACCTGGTGCGGATCTCGGCGGTGAACGAGCAGGGCGAGTTGATCGCCTTCACCCGTGGGGACTGGCAGTTCATCCGTGCTCCGGGGACTTATCGCTGTTATCGGGTCGGCGCCAGGAGGGTGACCCCCACGCCCCCGGGCGGTTGAGCCCGGGCGATCCATGACCCGCCATCGTCAAGACTGACTCCCGGCTGGCCCCGCGGGCGACCGCGACCGCCCGGCGCGTGTATCATCAGGAAGGGCCGAGCCCCCGCGCCACCCGTGGAGATCCGCTACCCGTGAGACTTCCTGCCGTCCTGCTCGCCCTGGTCGGGCTGTGCGTGGCCGCGGCCGGCCCCGCCAGCGGAACCGACGAGGCCCCGGCGCCGCCCGGGACACGCGCCTTCGGGATCGCCCGCCTCAAGTACGGCGGCGGCGGCGACTGGTACGAGAACCGCACCTCGCTCGCGAACCTGATGCGAGCCGCGCGGGAGCGCCTCTCGATCCTCACGGGGGGCGCGAAGGAGGCGGTGGTCGAACCCGGCTCGGCTGCGCTCTTCCAGTACCCGTTCGTCTACGCCTGCGGCCACGGCAACCTCAAGCTCACCCCCACCGAGGCGGCCAACCTGCGCCGCTACCTCACGACCGGCGGCTTCCTGTGGGTGGATGACGACTTCGGGATCGACCCGTCCTTCCGGCGGATGATGAAGCAGGTGCTCCCCGACGCGCCGCTGGTCGAACTGCCCTTCTCGCACCCGCTCTTCCACGGGCTCTACGATTTCCCCGCCGGCCTGCCGAAGATCCACGAGCACGACGGCGGCCCCGCACGGGCCTACGGTGTCTTCCACGACGGAAGGCTGGTCGTATTCTATTCGTTCGACACCGACCTGGGGGACGGCCTCGAGGACGCCGAGATCCATGGCGATCCACCCGAGAAGCGCGAGGCTGCGCTGCGCATGTCCCTGAACCTCGTCCACTACGTCCTGACGCATTGATCCGCCCCGGGCCACCCCGACGACGATGACCACTCGCGCGCCCGACCACGTCCTCGAGCGACTCGTCTCCCGCCACTACGCCGCGCTGCAGCGGTCGCTGACGCTGCGCCACGCGTTGAGCGCCGCCGGAAGCGTCGCCGTGGTCGTCACGCTGGCGGTGGCACTCGGGGTGGCGTGGCCCATGGGCGAGCCGTGGGCCTGGGCGCGCCTGTTCGCAGTGGCGGGCGCCGGCGTCGCGGCCCTGGTCCTCGCGGTCGCGGGCTTCCGGCGCGCGCAGCCCTCCTTCGCGGCCTACCTCGAGCGCATCGAGGAGCGCTTCCCGGCGGTCCGCTCCTGGCTGCGCAACGCGCTCGACTTCGAGCGCCGTCCGCCGGCGCACACCTCCGCCGACCTCACCCGGGCGCTGGGCGACGAGACCTCGCGCCGGCTGGCGGAGGTGCCGCTCGCCGCCCTGCGGCCCGCGCTCGAGGCGCGCCGTCCACTCGCCACCATGGGGGTCGCGCTCGCGGTCGTGGCCGCGCTCGGGCTCACGTTCCCCGCGCGCACGGAGCGTTCGTGGCACGCGCTGCTCGACCCGCGCAGCGCCGCCCCAGCCGTGCGTCTCGAGGTCGAGCCCGGCTCGGTGACGGTCACGCCGGGCACCGCGCTGGCGGTGCGGGCACGGGTCTGGGGCAGCAGCGCGCGGCCGCGGCTGCTGCGGGATGGGCCCCCCGCCGCCCCGGCGTCTTTCGAGGGCGAGGGCGCCGGCGGCGAACGGCTGTGGCGCTTCGACCTCACCCAGCTCACGCGCGCCCTCGACTACCGGGTGCGGGTGGCCGGGGTCGAGAGCCCGCGCTACCACGTGACGCTGGTCGGAACGCCCCAGCCGGTGAGCTTCGAGATCGAGCTCCGCCCGCCCGCCTATGCCCGGCTGCCGGTGCAGCGCGGCGCGGCCACCCGCGGTGACCTGACGGCCCTGCGCGGCTCGCGGGCGCTGATCGAGGTGCTCTTCGACCGCGACCTGGCGGCGCTCGAGGCCACCGCTCCGGGTGAGCCGGCGAGAGCGTGGAGAGCGCTGAACCCGCGGCGCTGGCGCGGCGAGATCACGATCCGGCAGGCGGGCGACTACGAACTGCGCGCGCGCGCGGGCTCCGCGCGCAACGAGCCCGGCGGCGAGGGGCGGTTCCGCTACCCCATCCAGCCGCTCCCCGACGCCCCGCCGATCCTCACCGTGCGCGTGCCCGAGGGCGACCTGGACCTGCCGGCCGGCCAGCAGGTGACCTACGAAGTGCTCGGCCAGGACGACCTCGGCCTGAGCGAGCTTCGACTCCAGGTGCGCAAGGACGCGGCCGCCGGGTGGACGGACCTGACGCTGGCGCGCTTCGCGGGCGAGCCTCGCGAGGCCCGCGTCGGCGCGCGCTGGGACGCGGCCCCGCTCGCCCTGCTGCCCGGGCAGAGCGCGAGCTTCCGCTTCCGGCTCTTCGACGACGCACCGGGCGGACGCGGAGTGGCGACCAGCGCCACCTACGAGTTGCGCTTCCCGTCGCTCGCCGAGCTGTACCAGGACGTGGAGCGCGGCCAGGAGTCGGTGCAGGGCACGCTCGAGAAGGTGGCGGACCGCGCGCAGGAGCTGCAGAAGTCGCTCGACAAGCTGGCCCGCCAGGCGCCCACGCCGGCCGCCGGCAGCCCACGCTCCTTCGAGCGGCAGGAGGAGGTGAAGAGCGCGCTCGACCGCCAGCAGGAGCTCTCCCGCCAGATCGACGAAGCCTCGCGCCAGCTGCGCGAAGGTCTTCAGCAGGCCACCGAGCGCCGCGCCTTCGACGAGCAACTCACCCGCAAGCTGCGCGAGCTGGCCCAGGTCATGGACCAGATCCAGTCGCAGGAATTCAAGGAAGCGATGCGCCGCCTGCAGGAGGCGCTCGAGAACACCCAGCGCCGCCCGCCGGAGCCGGGCCTGCAGGACTGGCGCCGCCAGAACGAACAGATGCTCAAGAACCTCGAGCGCACGCTCGAGCTGCTGAAGCAGCTGAGACAGGAGGAACGCCTCCAGGCCCTCGCCCAGCGCGCCACGGAACTGAAGGACCGGCAGGACGGCCTCAACCAGGAGCGGGAGCAGAAGGCGGGCGAGCAGGCACGGCAGGCGCTCACCGAGGAACAGAAGCAGGCCGCCGCCGGCAGCGAGCAGCTCGCCAGCGATGCGAAGCAGCTCGGGCAGCAGATGAGCGAGCCCCAGGCGAAGTCCGAGCTCCAGGCCGCCGCGCGGGAGCTCGAGCAGGAAGCGGCGCCCGCGCAGCGCGAAGCCGCGCAGGCGCAGGCGCAGAGCCAGCCGGCACAGGCCGGGAAGTCGGGCCAGCGCGCGAGCCAGAGCCTGCAGCGCGCCGCGGAGCAGCTCGGCAAGCTCTCGAACGCCATGCAGCAGCAGCGGCAGCAGGTGGACCTTGCGGCGGTGCGACGCTCCGCGCAGGACCTGGTCTCGCTGCAGCGCGCGGCCGAGGCCAGCCTCAGCTCGAACGCCCCCGCGAGCGAGCGAGCCGACCGCCAGACCGACCTCTCCGAGGGCGCCGCCCGCGTGGCGGACTCGCTCTGGACGCTCGGGAAGAAGTCGCCCTTCCTCACGCCCGAACTCGCCGCGGCGCTGGGCCGCGCCATCAACAACCTGCAGCAGTCGGGCATGGAATTCGGCAAGAGCGACCGCTCCGGCGCCGAGGCGGCGGGTCGCTCCGGCGCCAGCGCGCTGGTCGAGGCCGTCCTGCAGCTGCGCCAGAGCGAGAGCTCGATGTGCCAGAACCCGGGCCAGGACCAGCCCGGCGGCACGATGCCGATGCGCATGGACCAGCTCGGCAACCAGCAGGCGCGATTGAATGACCGCACGCGCACGCTGGGCCAGCGCCTGGCCGAGCAGACGCGGCTCACCGCCGGCGATCAGGACGAGTTGCGGAGGCTGGCCGAGGAGCAGGCGCGGATCCACGGCGAACTCGGGAGGATCGAGCAGGAGGATCGGCAGCGACGCCAGCTCCTCGGGCGGCTCGACCAGACCGCCGAAGAGATGAAGCAGGTCGAGGAGGCGCTGCGTCAGGGCCGGCTCGGGGACGAGGTGGAGCAGAAGCAGCAGCACATCCTGTCGCGGATGCTCGACGCCCAGCGCTCCGTGAACCGCCAGGACTTCGAGCCGCGCCGCGAGTCACGTCCGGGCGAGGACACCGGGCGCAACGCGCCGCCGGCGCTGCCCGCCGAGCTGCTGCGCGAAAGCGACCGGCTGCGGCTCGATCTGCTCAAGGCCCAGGCCGACCGCTACCCGTCGCAGTACCGCGCGTTCATCGAGGCGTACCTGCGCGCGCTGAACCGCGGGAGCTCGCGGTGAAGGCCCGCGCTTCACGCGGGCTTCGGACGATGGCGTGGGTCGCCGGCGCCGTCGCGCTGCTGGCTGTGCCCGCGGGCCCCGCCGCCGCGCAGACGCCCGACCCGGCCGGCGTCGAGGGGCGCAGCCCCGACCTCGAGGCGCGCAGGTACGACATCCGGCGGAACGCTCCCGGGCCCGTCGTCGTGGACGACTCGGACGAAGCCGAGCTGGCTCCGGTGAGCCGGCGCCCCCTGTCACCGCTCTCCCCCGCCCAGGCCGATCGCCTGCGCCAGGCGCAGGCGTTGCGCGCGAACGGCCAGCTCGAACAGGCCCGCGCCGCACTGGCGTCGCTGCTGGGCGAGATCCCGCACCACCCGGCGGTGGTGACCGAGCAGGTGCGCCTGCTCCTCGCGCGGCAGGATTTCGGCGGCGCGGAGCGGCTGGGCCGCGCCGAGCGCGCAGCCCAGCGGGACTCGCTGATGGTGGCTCGCGAACTCGCGCTCGCGCTCGAGCGGCTGGGACGTCCGCGTGACGCGGCGGGGGTGGCGCTCGAGTCCTGGCTCGCCTCACCGCTCGACGCCGACTGGGCCCGGGAGACCGTCCTCCGCCTCGCGCCCGCGGACGCCCGCGGCGTGCGGGAACTGGTGCGCCGGGCGGCCGAGGCGCGACCCGGCCGTACGGACCTGGTCCGGACCTGCGCCATGCTCGACTGGCGCGCGGGCGACCTCACGGCAGCGCTCTCGACCCTCGAGCACGCCGAGCGCCCCGATCCGGCACGGCCCCCGCTCCTCTGGGACTTCGCCCGGCAACTGGCCTCCACCGGCGTCTCCCGCGACTCGGGCGCCGCGGCCGCGGCGTTGACCGCGCTCGCGGCCGATGGCCGCTTCGACGCGAACTGGCGGCTCACCGCGGCACGGCACGCGTGGACGCTGCAGTGCGGGCGCGGCGCCGGGGACGAGGCCGCGCCCGCGCTGGCCCGGGCGCTCCATGGCGTCCCCACGGCGCGCTGGCCCGTCGACTTCCTCGTGGCGATCGCGCGCGGGTTGCGCGAGGCCGGGCACACCGACGAGGCGCGGGCGCTGCTGCGCTCGGGCGCCGTGCCCCCCGCGGCGTTGCCCCAGCTCGACCTCGAGGAAGCCCTCGCCGACCTGCGCGACGGACCGCCCGAACGCGCGCTGCCGCGGCTCGCCGCCCTGGCCGGGACCACGCCCGAGGGCGCGTGGCGCTACGCCGAGGCGCTCTTCTTCGCGGGACGGAGCGACTCTGCGCTGACTCTCTACCAGCGCATCGCCGAGGACCCGCAGGGACCGTTCCGCGGCGACGCCCTCGAGCGCACCTACCTGATCGAGGACGCCGAGCCGCGCGGCGCGCTCGCGGTCTTCGGACGCATCGCCTACGAGGAGTGGCGCAATGACCGCCGGCGCGCCCTGGCACTGACCGATTCGCTGGCGCAGGCGCTGCCGCGCGGGGCGCTCTGGGCGCAGGCCGCGCTCCTGCTCGCGTCCCAGCGCGAGGCCGCGGGCGACGCACGCGGGGCGCTCGGCCCCCTGCTGGCGGTGGCGGACTCGCTGCCCGACGACCGGCTCGCGCCGCTCGCGCGTCAGCGCGCGGGCGACCTCTACCGCACCCGGCTCGGGGACGAGCACGCCGCGCTCGCCCAGTACGAGGAGTGTCTCGCGCGCTACCCGCGCGCCTGGAACGCACCCGAGGTGCGGCGCGTGGCCGAGCGGCTCCGCCGCAACCGCCCGGCCTTCTGAGGAGGATGTGACCATGCGCGGACTCACGGGCGAAGGACGGCGAACGGGCGCATCGGCCGGGCGCGGGCTCGCCGCAGCGCTCGCAGCGCTCATCGCGATCGTGCTCGCCGCCGCGCCCGCCCAGGGGAAGTGGCTCGTCCCCATGGACGACCGGCAGACCGACCACCTCAAGGCCTACGGCCTCACCTACTGGGTGCTCCAGCAGGGGCAGAAGGCCGAGTGGCTGCTCAACTACCGCGCCGGCTCGTTCCTGCTGCCCGGCGACCCGGCCATCGAACGCGAGGCCAACGTGCGCGGCGTCGCGCTCGAGCCCATGGGCGGAGCCGCCGAGGCGGCCATGCGCGCCGAGATCGCCGACAACAACATGGAGGCGGTCGGGCTGGAGAAGCCACCGAGGATCGCCGTGTACATCCCGCCCAACACACCGCCCTGGGACGACGCCGTGACCCTCGCCCTGGACTACGCCGAGATCCCCTACGCCCGCGTCTGGGACGAGGAGGTGCTGCGCGGCGAGCTGGCGAAATACGACTGGCTCCACCTGCACCACGAGGACTTCACCGGACAGCACGGCAAGTTCTACGCCGCCTACCGCACCTTCCCCTGGTACCAGGAGGAGGAGCGGGTGCAGAAGGCGATGGCGGCGAAGATGGGCTTCGCGAAGGTGACCCAGCTCAAAGGCGCCGTGGCCCGCACCGTCAAGGACTTCATCGGGCGCGGCGGATTCATGTTCGGGATGTGCTCGGCCACCGACACGTACGACATCGCGCTCGCCGCCGCCGGCGTGGACATCGTCGACGCGGTCTACGACGGTGACCCGGCCGACCCGCAGGCCCAGCGCAAGCTCGATTTCACGCAGACGCTCGCCTTCAAGGATTTCCGGCTCGAGCCGGACCCGTACCTCTACCGGTTCTCGGACATCGACGTGACGATGGAGGCCGACGCCCGCGGGTCCAACTCGTTCTTCACGCTGTTCGACTTCTCCGCCAAGAACGACCCCGTGCCCACCATGCTGGTGCAGAGCCACGCCAACGCCGTGCTCGATTTCCTCGGGCAGACCACCGGCTTCCACCGACGGTTCATCAAGAGCGGCGTGCTGGTCCTGGGCGAGGTCGAGGGCGCGGACGAGGTGAAGTACCTGCACGGGCAGTTCGGCCGTGGCACCTTCACCTTCCTGGGCGGGCACGATCCCGAGGACTTCCAGCACCGCGTGGGCGACCCGGCGACCGACCTGTCGAAGGTCAGGCACTCGCCCGGCTACCGGCTCATCCTCAACAACGTGCTGTTCCCCGCGGCGGAGAAGAAGAAGCAGAAGACGTAGGCGGGGCGCGGCGGCGGGATCGCCCGGCGGGCGCCCATGACGAAACGGGGCGCCCGGCCTGCTCCCGGCAGGCACCGGCGCCCCGTTTCGCTCGCTCCAGGCTTCGAGCCCCCAAGTCTCTAGGGGCTGACGGTCGAATCGGCCGGCGTGGCCTCGCCTTCCTTCAGCAGACGCCGGCGCTCGATCTCCTTCTTCAGCACTTCCTTGTTGAGCACGGTGAACTCGACCCGGCGGTTCATCGCCCGGGTCTCGTCGCTGGTGTTCGGCACCAGCGGCTGGTCCTTGCCGTAGCCCCTGGCCGTGAACCGCGAGCCGTCGATCGCCGGGTACTTCGCACTGAGGTACGCCAGCACCGCGGCGGCCCGCGCCTGGGACAGCCGCCGGTTGACCGCCGCGCCGCCCACATCGTCCGTGTGGCCCGCGATCTCGATCCTCAACTGCGGCCACTGCGAGAGCACCGTGCCCACCGCGTCCAGCGTGGGGAAGGACTCCGGCTTCAGCTCGGCCTTGCCGGTCTCGAAGTTGACGTTCCGGAGCCGGATCTTGCCGGTGTCCATCAGTTCGGTCTCGCGCTCGATCACCTCGATCGGGCAGCCCTTCTCGTCCACCTTGAGCCCGGCCGGCGTGTCCGGACACTGGTCCACGCCGTCACAGACACCGTCGCCGTCCGCGTCCGAGGGGCAGCCCTTCGCATCCACGGTGCAGCCCTTCGGCGTGTCCGCGCACTGGTCGATGCCGTCCAGGACGCCGTCAGCGTCCGCGTCCGAGGGGCAGCCCTTCGCGTCCACGGTGGCGCCCTTCGGCGTATCGGCGCACTGGTCCAGGCCATCGCACACACCGTCGCCGTCCGCGTCCGTCTGGCAGCCGGCCTTGTCCACCTTGCAGCCCTTCGGCGTGTCCGGGCACTTGTCCAGACCGTCGAAGACGCCGTCGCCGTCGCCATCCAGCGGGCAGCCGGTCTTGTCCACCCGGGCGCCGATCGGCGTGCCCGGGCACTTGTCGAGCCAGTCGCGCACGCCGTCCAGGTCCTGATCGCGCTCCTTGCCGCGCCACAGGTACGAGATGCCCAGCGTCGCCGTGAAGTGGTTCGAGAACTCCGTGGACTCGCGCTCGCGGAAGAAGTAGTCGCGCACCTGCAGCCGCAGGTGCGTCCGCTGCGAGGCGCCCAGCGTCCAGATCACGCCCAGGCCCAGGTTGCCTGCGCCGCGCTCGAGTTTCTGCGGCGGCGTGCCCGCGGCGTGGCTCAGGCCGTATCCCACTCCCGTCAGCAGGAAGGGCACGACGTGCCCGCCCGCAGGGCGCAGGTTCCAGCGGGCGTCGAGACCCGCGTAGGTGAAGTTGTGCTTGAGTTCGTAGGAGACCGAGTCCGACGTCGTCGGGCCGAAGGTCGCCTGCCCTTCCAGGGACAGCCCCGGCATGGCCCGCCAGCCGAGCGCGCCGGTGTAGGCCGGGCCGTCCGTCATCCGGGCACGCGCATCATAGTGGAAGTAGCCCGCCCCGCCCGAGAACTCGAACGGGTGCCCTACGATCTGGGCGGCGGCCGGGGCGGCACACAGGGCCGCGAAGACGATGACAAGGAGCGCGCGCTGGGACCCACTCATGAGGTACGACCTCCTCGAAGGGATGGACAGGGTCAGTCCGGGGCTGGAACGCCCGGAAAGAGTCCGGTAAGTGCTACCATCCGGCCTCCCGCAGGTCAACGCGGGCCGGGATCCTGCCGGTCCCCCGGCGCTGCCATGAGGAGGAGCGAAGGATGACCACAGCAGGGGCCGATCTGATCTGGAGCTTCCGGGACCGGGTCTTCGACCTGTCCGCGCGCACGCTCGTCATGGGCGTCATCAACGTGACGCCCGACTCGTTCTCGGACGGGGGGCGCTTCGTCGCGCCCGGCGCCGCCATCGCCCACGCCCGCCAGCTCATGGCCGAGGGCGCCGACCTGCTCGACCTGGGAGCCGAGAGCACCCGCCCGGGGGCCGAGCCCGTGACTGCGTCGGAGCAGATCCGGCGTCTGGCGCCCGTGATCGGGGCCCTCGCCGCCGACCCGCAGGCCTGCCTCGCGGTGGACACGGCGGACGCCGAGGTGGCCGACCGCGCGCTGGAACTGGGAGCGCAGGTCGTGAACGACGTCACCGCGCTCGCCGACCCCGGCATGGCCGCGGTCGTGGCCCGCCGTGGGGCCGGCCTGATCCTGATGCACATGACGGGCACCCCCGCCACGATGCAGCAGGATCCACGTTACGGGGACGTGGCGCAGGAGGTGCGCGGGCACCTGGCCGCCCGGTTCGAGGCTGCCCGGACGGCGGGAGTGCCCGCCGAACGCATCGTGCTCGACCCCGGCATCGGCTTCGGCAAGACCGTTCAGCACAATTTCGAGCTGCTCGCCCGGCTCGAGGAGTTCAAGTCGCTCGGCCGCCCCCTGCTGATCGGGGTCTCGCGCAAGAGCTTCCTCGGCAGGACCCTCGACCTGCCCGTCGACCAGCGGCTCGAGGGCGGGCTCGCCGCCGGCGCGGTCGCCGTGTTCCTCGGCGCGCGCATCCTGCGCACCCACGACGTGGCGGCCACGGTGCGCGCGGTGCGCATCGCCGACGCACTGCGCGAGGCGCGCAGGCACGAGGCGCGGAAGCCGTAGGCGGGCCCATGCGCTTCTGCTACTCTCGCGCCCGGCACTTGACTCGCGAGACCCGACCATGACGCCCGTTCACCAGATCTGGCTGCTCGACCTGCTCGACATCTTCCTCGTCGCGCTGCTCTTCTACCGGCTCCTCGTGCTGGTGAAGGGCACGCGCTCGGGGCAGATGTACGTCGGGCTGCTGCTCATCGTGCTCGTGGGCCTGTTCGCCCGCGCCTTCGACCTGATCGCGGTCAAGTGGATCGTGGACAGCGTCAAGACCATCTGGCTGATCGCCTTCGTCATCCTCTTCCAGCCCGAACTGCGGCACGTGCTCGCCCAGTTCGGGCGCACGCGCTACTTCCGCTCCTTCCTGCGCGGCGACTCCTACGGCGTGCTGGGCGAGGTCGTGCGCGCGGCCGAGACCCTGGGCAAGAAGCGTCACGGGGCGCTCATGGTGATCGAGCGCAACACCGGCCTGAGGAACTTCGTCGAGACCGGCACGCGACTGGACGCCAAGGTCACCGCCGAACTGCTGGTGACGCTGTTCTCGCCCGGCTCGCCGCTCCACGACGGCGCAGTCATCCTGCGCGAGGACTCGGTGGTGGCGGCCTCCTGCATCCTGCCGCTCTCGTCCGACCTCAAGACGGCGACCGCCCTGGGCACGCGGCATCGCGCAGCACTCGGTCTCTCCGAGGAGTCCGATGCCGCGGTCGTGGTGGTGAGCGAGGACAGCGGCGGCATCTCGGTCGCCTTCCGCGGCACCCTCAAGCAGCGCCTCGACAGCGGCGAGCTGCGCAGCGAGTTGTCGCGCATCTTCCACCTGCGACCCGAGGAGGAGGTCCCCCTGCCCGCGACGGACAGCGAGGCGGCAGCGGGGACGGCCGGGTAGCGCGGGACGGGCACGGCGCTGCGGCGGACGGGACGGCCGCAGCGAAGCCCGCGCTCCGCCGGCCTACTTCGCCGGCGCCGGCCCCGGCTCCACGTCCCTCACGCAGCGAAAACCGACGTTGAAGTCCACCCAGTTCGAGGGCAGCGCGTAGCGCAGGCCCACGTCCATGCACATCGGCCCGGTGTACCAGCCGCCGCCGCGGATCACGCGGAAGCGGCCCTTCCCGGGACCCTGGGGGTCCTCGGCCGGACTGGTCCCGTAGTACTCTGCGCCGTACCGGTCGGCGACCCACTCCTGGACGTTGCCCGCCATGTCGTAGAGCCCGTAGCCGTTGGGCGCGTAGGAGCCGACCGCGATCGGGCCGTCCAGCTTCGAGCGCGTGAAGTTCACCTTCGACGAGTCCAGCGTGTTGCCGTCCACGTACTTCATGCCCGCGAGCCCGCCGCGCGCCGCATATTCCCACTCCGCCTCGGTGGGGAGCCGCTTCCCGCGCCATCTCGCGTACTCCCGCGCATCGCCCGAACTCACGCCGATGACGGGATGGTCCGGGTAGCTCGGCCCCGAGCGAAAGCGGTCGAGCCCCCAGAAGAATGGCAGCGCCCGGCCGGTGGCCTCGCAGAACGCCGCGTACTCGGCGTTGGTCACTTCGCAGCGATCGAGGGTGAAGGCGCGGACTCGCACCGTGTGCGCCGGGCTGTTGTCGCCGGTCCCGTCACTGCCCATCACGAACTCGCCGGCAGGGACGAGCACCATCGCCGTGTCGCGCGTCACGCGGGCGACGAGTGTCTTCGCCGACGCTTCGGACCCCACCAGCACTGGGAGCGCCAGGGCGAACACGAGCCCGGCGAGAGAATGAAGAGGCCTCACGGTCACACCTCCGCGTGGATGTGGATCTGCGCTGCCGCCGCGAACCTCGCCTGGCCGACCCTACTGCCGAGGCAGCCCCTCAACCACCTGCGACAGGTTCCCGTCACGGACCCAGGGGGGGACCCGCCGGGCCGGAGACGAGGTCGCGAACGGGGACAGCATGGACCCGGGCCGGGAGCTTCGCCCCTGGAGATCGCCGGACTCGGCCAGGTCGCGAACGAACGCGGGAGGATGGGACACGAGCGAGGTCCGCCCGGCCCCGGTGTCGCAACGGCCAGCGCCCCGCTGCGCGGCTTCGCGCCTTCGCGCGGGCCGCGGGGTTGACGAACCGCCTCCACCGGGCAATCGTGCACGATCGTGATGAGCGCCACGCCCGATCCCGCCACCCCCCTGCTCGAGCCACCGGGAGTCCCCGCGCCGCCTTCCGGTGGCCGCCGGCCGGCCGACCCACCCTGCCCGCCCGACCTGCGCGAGTCGCATCCACGGTTGTCGCGAGCGGGGCGCGAGCCAGGTCCGGTCTGGCTCGCGCCGCCGCAGCTGCCCCCCTGGCCCGTGGTGTGGCTCGCCCTCGATGACGGCCCCGAAGGCGGGAAGGCGGATCGTCCGGTGCGGTTCTGGGGTCTCGCGGTGGACGACGGCAGGGGCGAGCCCAGGCCCGAGGCCATCACCGCCGGCTTCGACGAGCAGGACGACCGGCGCGCCTGGGAACGCTTCGTCGCGCGAGCCGGCGAGATCATCGAGCGACACCCCGAGGCGCGCTGGGTGCACTACTCGGCCCGCGAAAAGGACCGGGTGCGCGATCGCGCCGCCCGCCACGGCGCCCCGCCGGGCTTCCTCGCGCGCCTGGAGGAGGCGTTCTTCGAACTGCTCTCCCGGGGCGTGCGGCGCGCCGTGCGACTCCCGCTCGACTCCTGCTCACTCCGGCAGGTGGCCGGACTTGCGGGCTTCCAGCGGCGGAGCCCCCGGCCCAGCCCGGCCGGCCCCCCCGGTCATCTCCTGGAGACCCGGACGGGCGCCGACCCGGTCGAGCGGGCGCGCACCCTGCGGGAGATCGCGGAATCCAATACCGAGGACCTGCTCGCGATGCGAGCCGTGTGGCGCTGGATGCTCGAGCAGGGCCCGAGGGGGTACTGCGGATAGGGAAGGTCCAGACACCGAACCGGCAGCGCCCGCAGCGTTTGCGGTGCGGCGGCCCGCCTTGACTTCCCACCTCACCGACCCTAACGTCTTCCGCTCGCCTTCCGCCCGGAAGGCCCCGTCTTATGGCGGCGTAGCTCAGCTGGTAGAGCAGGAGAATCATAATCTCTGTGTCCGGGGTTCGAGTCCCTGCGCCGCCACCATTTCCTTCACGCCCCACTGTGCGCCTGCGCCGGGTCGAACCCGTCCTGCGTCGTGCCCTGAGTGGCGGCAGCGCCCTGGCGCGGCCGGACGGGAGCTCCACGGCGCCCCTGCTCGTCGCGGTGAGCGGCGGCGCCGATTCCACCGCGCTGCTCATCGGGCTGCTCAACCTCTCCCGGGACCTGGGCCTGCGACTGCACGCCGCGCACCTGCACCATGGCCTGCGCGGGGCCGAGGCCGATGCGGACCTCGGAGCCGTGCGCGCGCTCTGCGGGCGCCTGGGAGTGCCGCTGACCGCGGCGCGCTGGGACACCCGCGCCCGCCTGCGGCGCCGCGGCCTCTCCGGCCAGGCCGGCCTGCGCACGCTCCGGCGCGAGTTCCTGCTCGCCGCCGCGCGACGCGCGGGAGCGCGCGCCATCGTCACGGCCCACACGGCCGACGACCAGCTCGAGACGCTGCTCATGCGCCTCGCCCGCGGCACCGGGCTCAGCGGAGCGCCGGGCATGAGGCCGGCGCTCGCCACGGGGGACGGGCAGGGCGGACGGATGCGCTGGCTCAAGCCACTCCTCGGCGCCACGCGCGCCGAGATCGAGACCGACCTGGTCCGGGCCGGCCAGACCTGGTGCGAGGACCGGTCGAACCGCGACCCCCGCTACGCGCGAAGCCGCGTGCGCCACGAGGCGGTCCCGGCGCTGGTGCGGGCGCTGCTGCCCGGCCTCGACCCGGTCCGCGGGCGGGCTCTGCTGGCACGGCGGGCCGCACAGGCCGCATCCGGGGCGCTCGTCGCGGCCCGGGCGCTGGAGGACCTCGCCGGGCGCGTGCTCGCCAGGTCGGGGCGCATCCGATCCGGGATGGCCACGCTCGAAATCCGCCGTCTGGCGGCCCTTCCCACCGGATTGAGGCTGGCCGTCCTCGGCCGGTTGTGGCGGCGGACCGGTCCACCCTCGAGCGGGCTGACGCGCCGGCACCTGGCCGCGCTCGACGGGCTGATTGACAGGGCGCGCGGGCGCGCCATTATCCGACTTCCGGAGGGGTGGTCGGCGGAGCGTGACCGCGACGTCATCCGCTTCCGCAGCGGGGCTCCGCAGCGGCGCCTCGCGCGGGCGCGTCTCCGGATGCCGGGCCGGCTCGAGTGGGATGGAGCGCTCCTCGCGGCGCGCTGGACTTCCGGAGCGGTGGCGCGGCGCCGCATGGCGACGGGTTCCGGCCCGGGCGAGTTCTTCGCCGCCGACGATCTCGATGGACCGCTGGTGGTGCGGCGGGCGCGGGCCGACGAACGATTCGTACCGTTCGGACGGACGCGCGCGGCGCAGCTCGGGCGGTTTCTGAGCAAGCAGGGAGTCTCGAACGACATTCGCAAGTACCCCACGGTCCTAGCCGACGCCGGGGGGATCCTCTGGGTGGTGGGCGTGCGCCGTTCGGCGCGCGCGCCGGTGACCGCCGGCACCCGGAGGGCCCTCTGGGTCCACGCGGAGCGCCATGACTGAGAGTCAACCGACCGGCCACCCCGAAGGCGTCGTCCCGAGAGCGGGCCGCGTCATGCGGGTCATGTTCACCGCCGAGCAGATCGCCAGGCGCGTGCGCGAGCTCGGGCTCGAGCTGGCGCGCGACTACCAGGACAAGCGCCCGATCTTCGTGGGAGTGCTCAAGGGCGCCTGCATGTTCCAGTGCGACCTGGCACGCGCCACGCCCATCGACCTGGACCTCGACTTCGTCTCGGTCTCGTCCTACGGCGCCGGGAAGGAGTCGAGCGGGAACGTGCGGCTGCTGATGGACATGCGGGAGGACATCGCGGATCGCCACGTGCTGCTCTGCGAGGGCGTGGTGGATTCCGGGCTGAGCGTGTCCTTCATCCTCGACGTGATGAAGCGGCGCCGGCCCGCGAGTCTCAAGGTGGCCACGCTGCTCGACAAGGTGCCCTGCCGCA
>JANXPZ010000153.1 GCA_025357055.1 Candidatus Eiseniibacteriota bacterium
TCGGATAGCGCTCCAGCCAGCGCCGCTCGAACTCGGCGAGTGCGGCGAGCGCCGCCTCCTCGGTGTCGGCCGCGTACACCAGGCGCAGGTCGCCGATCAGGGCCTTGCGATTGACCCAGGCCACGAACCGCGTCGAGCTGCTGACCAGGTATCCGGTGCCGCGCTGGACGAAGTGCCGGTACGCGACGTTCACCATCGCGGTGAAACCTTGGACGTTCACGCCAATGGTCTCCGCCTCGGGCTCCCAGGCCAGATCGGCGTTGACGTGCCCGGTCCGGGCGTTGACCACAACCAGGTCCACGCCGCCCATCTCGGCGATCAACTCCTCGAGCCGCGCCATCGCCGCGGCGGTGTCCGAGACGTCCATCGGCTTGACGAACGCGCGCGGCCCGATCTCCGCCTGCAGCTCGAGCAGCAGCGGCAGGCGCCGCGCGGTCAGGCCGACCTCGTAGCCCGCGCGGGCGAGCCGCAGCGCGAGCGCGCGGCCGATGCCGGACGAGGCGCCGATGACGATGGCGCGCTTCGCGGGTGACGCAGCCGGGAACGGCCCGGTCACGGACGCCCTCCGGGGATGGGCAGGCCCGCCGGCGAGCGGCCGGGGACCGCGACCCTCACGCCTCCAGCGCGCTCCGGCCGGCGCGGATGCGCTCGACCAGCACGGAGGTGCCGCAACCCTCGCGCAGCGGGATGCTGAGCACGCGGCCACCGTAGGACTCGACCAGCTCGCGGCCGACGATCTGCGCCACCGCCCAGTCCCCACCCTTCACCAGCACGTCGGGGCGCACCGCCTCGATGAGGCGTACGGGCGTGTCGTCGTCGAAGATCACCGCCAGGTCCACGCAGGCCAGCGCCTGGAGCAGCGCGGCGCGGTCTTCGGCCGCCACGATGGGGCGCGCCGGGCCCTTCAGGCGCCGCACCGAGGCGTCGGAGTTGACCCCGACCACCAGCCGTTCCCCCAGCGCGCGGGCCTTCGCCAGGTACTCGGCGTGGCCGCGGTGGAGCAGGTCGAAGACGCCGTTGGTGAAGACGATCCTCTCCCCTGCCGCGCGCCACGCGGCCAGCGTGCTCCGCGCCTCGTCGGGCAGCGGGCCGCCGGACGCGCCGGGGCTCACGGGCGGGCGCCCGCGAGCGAGGCGAGCAGCTGCTCGCGGGTGCAGGACGCCGTGCCCACCTCGCGGATGACGACGCCGGCGGCGTGGTTCGCGAGCAGGCAGGCCGCGGGGAAGTCGGCCCCGGCCGCCAGCGCCAGGGCGACGACGCTCACCACGGTGTCGCCCGCGCCGGTCACGTCGTAGACCTCTCGCGCCACGGTGGGCAGGTGGGTGTAGCGGCCACCGCGCTCGAACAGGCTCATGCCCTGGGCGCCGCGCGTCACCAGCACGGCCGCCGCGTCGAGCCGCTGCTGGAGCCCCCAGCCGACCTCCAGCAGGCTCGCCTCGTCGGTCACGCGCCGGCCTTGCACCCAGCCGGCCTCCTGCTGGTTGGGCGTCAGGATGCTCACCCCGCGGTAGGCGTCGATGTGGCTCTCCTTGGGGTCCACGCTCACCGCGCAGCCCGCGCGCGCCGCGGCGCCGAGGGCGGGCGCGAGGGTGCCGGGGTGGATCACACCCTTGCCGTAGTCGCTGACCACCAGCCCCTCGCAGCCGGGCAACTCGCGTTCGACGACTTCGAGCAGACGCGCGAGCGCCGCGCCCGAAAGGTCGGCGCGCGATTCTCGGTCCGCGCGCACCACCTGCTGGGCATGGGCGACGATGCGGGTCTTGACCGTGGTGGGCCGCGTGGCGTCCGTCACCACACCGCCGAGGCCGAGCCCGCACGCGGCGAAGGCCTCGCGCAACCGCCGGCCGTCGTCGTCCTCGCCCACCACGCCGAGCAACAGGGGCGCCGCGCCGAGCGCCCGCAGGTTGGCGGCCACGTTGCCCGCCCCACCCAGCGTGCTGCTCTCGCGCTCGACCTCGACCACCGGCACCGGGGCCTCGGGCGAGATGCGCTCGACCCGGCCCCACAGGTAGCGGTCCAGCATGCAGTCGCCCAGCACCGCGACGCGGCGCCCGGCAAAGCGGGCGACGAGGGCCTCGAGGGCCGCGAGGTCGAAGGAGGACGTGGACATACGGCGCGGGACGCTACACCGGTGCCGCGGGGTGGTCAACGCCGGGCCGGACGGGCGGGCGGCGCGGCGGCGCCCCCCGGGCCTGGCGCCGCGCCGGCGCGAGACGGCAGAGCCGTCCCCGTCGAGTCGGGCTGGCGGATGCGGGCCCACTCGAGCGCGGGCGCGGGCAGCCTGCGGGCGTGGCTGAGCGCGTCGGTGAGCAGGCTGTCCACGGCGTAGACATCGCGCCGGAACTGCGCCACGCCCTGGTCGTCCACCCAGGTCGTCCAGTAGAGGAGGTGGACCGGCACGGGCTCGGGCAGTTGGACCACCTTGTTCTGCAGCGTATCGAAGGCCGCCACGATGCGCGCGGAGTCCCAGCCGGCCTTGCCGCGCAGCAGGTAGAGCGCCAGTTCGAGCGGGCGCTCGACGCGCACGCAGCCGTGGCTGTAGTCGCGCTGGGTCGCGCTGAACAGGTGCCCGGCCGGCGTGTCGTGAAGGTAGACCGCGAACTGGTTCGGGCACATGAACTTCACGTGGCCGATCGAGTTCTCGGGCCCGGGGTCCTGCTTGACGGCGAAGCCGAACTCCTCGGGCGTGACCTTCTGCCAGTCCACCTTCGCGGGGGCCACCTCTCGCGACCCGCGGCCGTGGCGTTCGAAGAGGCGCAGGTGGTTCTTCGCCAGGTACTCCGGGTCCTTCTGGATCGCGGGCAGCACCTCGTTCTTCGCGATCTCGGGCGGGAGCTCCCAGACCGGATTGAAGACGAGGTAGGTGATCGAGTCGCTGAACATGGGTGTGCGGCTCAACTCCCTGCCCACCACGACGCGCATGGCCAGCACGACGCGGTCGGATTCGCGCGCCTCGAGCGTGAAGCCGGGGATGTTCACCAGCAGGTGGCGCTCGCCGAGACCGGCGGGCAGCCAGCGCCAGCGTTCCAGGTTGAGCGTGATCTGCCGGATGCGCGCCTGCACCGGCACGTCGAGTTCCACCCGGTCGCGCTCGCCCACCACACCCGTCGGCTCGAGCCCGTGGCGCGCCTGGAAACGCCGGACCGCCGCGACCAGCGCGGCGTCGAACGTCTCGCCGCCCGCGAGCGAGCGGTCGAGGTCGCCCTCGGCGGCCAGCCGCGTGCGCAGCAGCCGCACGCGTTCGCCCGCGCTCCCGCGCCGCAGCGGCCTGCCCGGCGGCACCCCGCGCCACCCGCCCGCGCGGTCGATCTCGCGGTAGCGCTCGAGCAGCGAGCGCAGCGCCGCGTAGCCCGGGTGCGCCGGCGCCAGGCCTGCGAGCGCTCCGGCCACGTCGCGCGTGACGAGCGCCTGCTCGAGCACCGTCACCAGATCCGCGCGCCGCGGGTTCAGGTGCCAGTCCGAAGGCAGCCGCGCCGGGTCGATGAGTCCCGAGTGGAGGTGCATGGCGTGCTTGAGGAACGAGCGCGTCAGCAGGATGTCGGTCTCCGCCAGCTCGCGCGGCTCGGGCCCGCGACCCGGCGCTTCGCGGCCGGACGACAGCAGCTCGATCCGCGCCCGCACCTGGTCCGCCTGGGCGTCGCCGGGCTCGAGGCCCTCGCGCGGCGCGGCTTCCAGCGCATCGGCCAGTTGCAGGGCCTCGTCCCGCAGGCCCCGCTTCACGCTCCAGGCGGCGTTGAACCCGCGGCGCTCGTAGAAGCGCAGCACCAGGGGCGCGACGTCGTAGTTGCCCACCAGCGCGCGCTCCGGGGAGCGCCGGAACCAGCGCCGCGCGCTCTGGCGGGCGGTGAGTTGCTCACGGATGCGCTCGCGCACCAGGCGCCGCGCAGGATCGAGCAGGTCGCAGCCCCCGTTCGAGAGTGAGAGCGCGATCGCGACCAGCGTCACCACCAGGCCCAGCGCCAGGGCCGGGCCCACCCAGACCGCTCGCGCGCGGCGGGGGCTCACCGTCGCGCTCCACCGAAGTCGAAGCGCTGCCGGCACCACACGGGCACGACCCGCCCGCCCCGCAGCGCCGGATAGAAGCGCATCCCGAGGGCGCAACGGCGCGCCGCCTCGATCAGCCCCGCGTCGATCGCCGCCGAGTCCCCACTCGCGCGGACCGGGAACGCGTCACTCACGCGGCCCGACTCGTCCACGCGCACGTCCAGCTCGACGCTCACGCGCGGGCCACGCCAGCCGGGCGGCAACTCCAGCGTCCCGGGCGCGCGCAGCACGGGCGGCTCGAGCCCCGGGTTCACGGCGAGCCCGGGCGGCGGATCCCCGGGCGGCGGCATACTGTCCGGAAGCGCCTCGGGCAGGGCGGGCGCGGGCGCCGGCATGCGTGACGGCGTGACGTTCGCGAGCCAGACGCGGGCAGCGGGTGGGCGCACTTCGAGGTGTCCGGAGCGGCCGGTGTCCGCGTAGACATCCACGGCAAGCAGGACGGCGACGGGCTGCGGCCCCGAGGCCGCGGGGCCCGGACTCCGGGCGCACCCGCCCGCGAGCAGGAGCACGAGTGCAAGCCACGCCGGGACCAACCCCTTGCCGATGCGCACGTCCGGATCCCTTCGCATATTGCAACGCTAGGGGCTGGGCGCCTGCGGCGCAATGGGCCCGCCCCTGTAGCACCGCAGTGATTCTGTCACCCCTACTCCGCAGTGATTCTGTCACCCCCCAGCCCCTGCCTTCGCGGGTAGGAGGTTAGGGTTGTACGGCTTGCGCCAGGGGTGTGCCTTGGCAGGTGGGCGGGCGTTGGTGAG
>JANXPZ010000085.1 GCA_025357055.1 Candidatus Eiseniibacteriota bacterium
ACTCTTGCCCGAATGCTTCAGCGTCATCACGAAGAGCGCGGGGCGCACGTACTTGCCCGTGGCCGTCCGCGTCGGCGCGCCCAGGCCATAGTCGACCTGGGCTTCTTCGCCGGGCAAGAACTCGAGCACGTCAAAGCGTTCAGGCGCGCGACGCTTGAGCCCGCCGACGAAGCGCTTGACGGAGTTGTAGCGGTGCGGAAATCCGTGGGCCTCGACGAGGTCCTGGAAAATGCTGACCGCGTTCCGCCCGAGCACGACCTGCGCTTCGATCCACGCCCGATGCGGTTCGCAGGCCGAGATCGTCCCCACCGACGTCGGGGTCACGGCCGGTGGCCGGGGTGGGGGAGTTTGCGCGGCGTCCCCCGCAGAGCCGGTGGCCACCCCGGGGGAGTTTGCTGCGATCACGGCGGTCGCTGCGGCCGAGAGCCGCACGTAGCGCCGGATCGTCTTGCGGTCGACCCCGGTGCGCCGTGCAATCTCGCGGTGCGGCGTGCCGGTCCGGTGCAGCGTGTCGATAGTGATGCGTAAATAGGCCTTCAAGACGTTCACTCCTCCTCCCTCACCGCGGTGAGAGAGCAAGCAAGCGGAACGTCCCGCCGCCGGGCACCTCGAATTAGGCGCTCAGACGATCACCCCGAGGTGGAGGAGTTTGGGGTGGCCACAGGTGGGGGAGTTTGGGTGGCCGCCGGGGCTTGATGTCCCCTTCCACCAGCTTCAGCACCTTCGACATACGCGTAAAGCCGAATAGTGAGGCGACGCCGAACACTGCAATCACCGAGTTCTCTGTGACCTCAGGTCGCGTTAGCTCAGCACGCATCCGCGCCGCCACTACTTCGGCAAACTCGGCTTCGAGCTTCAAGGACAAGTCACTTGGCGACTCGAAGTACGCTTCACGATATTCGTCGCTCGCCATCCACTCGGCGAAGGCGGTCGTGAGGTCAACTTCAAACCAGTCATGCAGCCCCTTCTGCGTTTCTAGTTCGAAGAGTTGCCTCCGCGCCCGGAACGTGCGCTCAAGCTCCTTGTCGTAGACAACCATGATGACGCGCTGCGCCCCTGCAACGGTTCGCTGCCAGGGCGTAGCTATATGGTTGCCATACCGCTCTGACAATTCCTCGATCTTTCCCATGCGCTAGGCACCCCATGGTGTAGGGTCGAGCCTGCCGAGCCCGATGTCGACGATATCAGCCGAGATGCTGAGGTCGATCAGACCGAGCCGCTTCGCTTCCTGAGCGAGCAACTGCGCGTCCGCTGCTGAGGCGTCAAGAACTGACATCCAGTCGTTCGCGAACAGCTCAGTACCTCGAAATCCAACGGCATGTCCAAGGTACAGAGCGAAAGCAACCGTCCAAGGCGTCGCGCGAACGCGCTGACGCTTCTTGAAGGTCCGCCCCACTAGATGGCCGGACTGACTCCACGAACTCGCAGCGTTGCGCAGCACCTTGTCCAGGATCGCGTCGTTGAGCCGGGGACCAACCGCCTGCCGAAGAACCGAGCGCGCATGCACCCTCGGGAACTCCTGTCCGGGAGCAAGGTCGACCACAGCCGACAGCGTGCCGGCAAGCAGCGGATCGCGAGCGATGGCACAGAGGAGCGCCAGCAGCGGCCGCGAGTCCGGATCGGCATCCCACAGGCGGCGCATCACCCGGAAGACCGCAACCGACCGATCTAATCCGTACAGCTCGCCAAGTCGCTGATTCGAGAGCTTGCGGGTGCTGAGAGTGGGCTTCGAAAGCGCGTTCTCGTCGATAATCGCGCTGGCGTAGTCCTGTCGATTGGCCGGCGCCGGCGTAACGGAGAGAACAGCCCTGAGTTCATCCAGCATCATGGTTCGGCTGGTGTGCGTGCCCTTGTCGCCGAAGCGAAGCCCGAGCTTCTCGGCTTCACTGATCGTTGGAGTAGTCGGGATTAGTGCCACTGTCAGACCTAACTAATAGAAGAGGGGGGCATATCGCTCGCGTTCGCGTGACGGAACAATAGGACTGGCGAGCAAAAATAGCAATGGCTTCGCCGGCAAACTTGCCGGCGTGTCCATTGACATGCGGAATTTTTGCGAGTATGTTGTGTTTGTCGCCGGCAAACTTGCCGGCGAGAACCATATCGATTCGTACGGGAGGACGCGTGAAACTCATAGTTCAGTCCCCAACTCGGAAATCGCTGGAATCGATGGCGGGCGCGACGATTCGCGTGACGGCGGTCTACGTGCGCGCGGGTAATCGGCGCGACTCGGGCCTACTGGATACCACCGTCCTGGTTCGGGAGGTCAGGGACGCAGAGACTGGCACCCTGCTCGCTGACCATCTCTGGTTCAACCGCGGCAAGGTATGGCGCACGCTAGGCCTCGAAGGCGGAGACGTCGTCTCGTTTCAGGCTCGGCCGATCGAATATCGCACGGGCTACTGGGGGGCCAGCAGAGTGCGCCAGTTGCTCGAACCAGCGCGGCGCGAGTACCGACTGACGCCGCCGGAACACCTCGCAGTGATAGCGCGCACACGCAGAGAGCCAGAACGAGCAGCCTGAAGCGTCGTCCTCGCCGCAACTCTGCCCGCGCCGGACAAACACCTGCATCTGGAGATCCTAATGACCGTTTCTGTCTTCGTATCGCTCATAAGCGCCATTATCGCCATCGGTGCCCTATCAGGGCTCTTCGTCCAAGTGAATCGCTCCGCGAGCGTGCGCGTCCGGCTTGAGGAGCGCGAGCAACAGCTTGCCTCGCTGCGAGAGGAGGTCACGCAAACCCGCGATGCCGCTGTAAAGCTCGGCCAGGAACGAGAGCGCCTCGCTGGCATGATCGAGGCTGAGCGCGCCGCGAACGTTGAACGTCTGGCGTTCTGGGAAGGCGCGCAGTCCCAGCTGAAGGAATCGTTTACCGCGGCATCGCACGAAGCGTTAGTTCAGAACAACAAGGCGTTCCTCGATCTCGCTGAGACGAAGCTCACCGACTTCCAGCGCACCGCCCAGACAGATCTGGAGACGCGGCAGAAGTCGATCGATGCGCTCGTGCAGCCCGTCGCGGCTAGCCTGAAGGCAGTCGGCGAGCGGCTCGAGGTGTTCGACAAGGAACGCAGCGCTGACCACGCCACGATTCAAGAGCACCTCCGACATGTGGCGGTCTCGCAGGTGCAACTCGCCGGCGAAACGCAGTCGCTCGTCCGGGCACTCCGAGCGCCGCAGGTACGCGGACAGTGGGGCGAGCTCCAGCTGCAGCGGGTGGTGGAGCTGGCCGGCATGGTGGAGCACTGCGACTTCGTGCAGCAGGAGACTGTACAAACGGAGAACGGGCGGCTTCGTCCCGATCTCGTGGTTCGCCTCCCTGGCGCCAAGATCGTTGTCGTCGACTCGAAGGCGCCACTCGCGGCGTACCTCGACGCAATGGAGGCAACGGACGACGTGCAGCGCGGCGCGCTGCTTGATCAGCATGCCAAGCAGGTGCGCGATCACATCATCGCGTTATCGGCGAAGGACTATGCCAATCAGTTCACCGAGGCGCCGGATTTCGTCGTCATGTTCCTGCCGGGAGAGTCGTTCTTCAGTGCCGCATGCCAGCGCGATCCGAACCTCATCGACTTCGCTATCCAGCGCGGCGTGATTCCGGCGAGCCCGACCACACTCATCACCGTGTTGAAGGCGGTGAACTATGGATGGCAGCAGGAGCGGATCGGGAAGAGCGCCGAGGAGATTCGCGACTTGGGCCAAACGCTCTATGAGCGCGTGCGCGTCGCGGCCGAACACCTCAGCAAGATCAAGAAGGGACTTGAGGCTGCAGTGACGGGCTACAATGGCGCCGTCGGGGCATTTGAGAGCCGCATTCTTCCTACGGCCCGCAAGTTCCGCGAGTACGGGGCTGGCACGGGCGATGAGATCCAGGCGCTCGAGCCCATCTCGGCTGTTCCGCGGTTGCCGGCGGCGGCGGAGTTGGTATCTCAAGTTGACGTCGCTTCGCAAAGTGAGAGCCCGGAAGAGTCGTAGTTTGCCGCGAACCAACTATTGCAGCTTGAGGCCGAGCGCAGCACGTTCCGTCACCCATTCACCCGGCTCGCTCCTGGCGGGGGGACGGTCTCCGATTCCGTCTCCCCGCTGAAGCCAGTCGCATTCGCAGCTCCTCATTTCGCCTTCTCTCTCCCGTCTCGGAGCAACATCAAATGGCTCTTGCAGAGCTAGCCGTTACTGGTTTCCGGGCATTCGCAGACACAGGTGTGCTACCGATTGGTCCGGTCACCGGAATCGTGGGTCGCAATGATTGCGGTAAGTCAGCACTTCTCCATGCGCTGAAGATCTTCTTCGAACCGCCGAAGAAGGGCCTACAGCTGACCGATTTGCACATGAAGGACGTGGCCGCAACTGCCGTCATCACGTTGGGATTCCGGCCCGAGGCGCTCGCGACCACACGCATTCGCATTGATGCAAAGAATGAAGTTGACATCTGCGACGATCGACTCGTCGCCCGCGATGGGCTCTTACGGGTGCGGCTCAGCTTGTCTGCTAACGGGGACAGTCGTTTTGAACTTCAGATCGCAGATGTGGACCTAGAGGACATCTACCCTCTCGCCTTGAAGAGACATGACGAATTACTCGCGCTACTCGACACGCGCGGGCTGCCAGCAAAGAAAGCCGGAAAGGAGACGAATCAGGCGAAGCGTACAACACTTCGTTCGTGGGCGGAAAAT
>JANXPZ010000110.1 GCA_025357055.1 Candidatus Eiseniibacteriota bacterium
CCGGGCCCGGCCGCGAGGCCGCGCTCGCGAACGGCGTGCGGCGCAGGTCCTTCGTCACCTTCTCCATGAGCAGGTGCGAGACGCCGCGGAAGGTCTCGAACACGCCCTTGCCGGTCGGGGCCACCGCCTCGAAGCTCGGCACCCTGCCGCCTTCGTTCAGTTCGGCGTCGAGCTCTTCGACCGAGTAGACGTTGGGAAGATCACGCTTGTTGTACTGGATCACCCACGGGGTCTCGTCGAGGCTCAGTCCGTATTCGGCGAGGTTCGTCTTCAGGTTGGCCAGACTCTCCTTGTTCTCCTCCATCTTGCCGACTTCGCTGTCGGCGACGAAGACGATGGCGTCCGCTCCCTTGAGCACGAGCTTGCGGGTGGCGTTGTAGAACACCTGGCCCGGCACCGTGTAGAGCAGGAAGCGGGTCTTGAACCCCATGATCTCGCCGAGATCGAGCGGCAGCAGATCGAAGAAGAGCGTCCGGTCGGACTGCGTCTTCATGCTGACCATCTTGCCGCGGCTGGTATCGGGCACCGCCTCGTAGATGGCCTCGAGGTTCGTTGTCTTGCCGCTCAAGCCCGCACCGTAGTAGACGAGCTTCGCGTTGATCTCCTTGCCCGAATAGCTCACGACGACCACGGCGTGTCCCTCCTGGTGCGACCCCACCCTGTCACAAAGCCGGATCCCATGGAGCCCCTTGCCGCCCTTTCTCCACAGGGACCTTGAGAGCGGACGATCCGTCCTGGTGATCGCAGGGCACGAAGGCCCGTGATCGGGACCGACCGGACCCGCCGGATGGGGTCGCAACGCTGGTTGGGGGCGCTCCGCGTCGCCCGCCGTGGAGCCCTGCCCTGATGCTCGAGGCGGTTCGGACAGGTGAAGTCACGATGCGGAGCGCCACCCTGTTCAGAGGGACTTATCGGCGCGGCGGGCGCGTTCCCTTAGCGAAAAGAGGACGGCGGCCGGGAAGCGCCGGAGCGGCCGGCCACGGGGCCGGCTCCACGTGCGGACGCGGGCTCGCGAGGGTCCGGCCTCCACCCGGGGACGCAGCCCCCCGGGTCCCGGCGGGGCCTAGGAGCTGGTCTCCGCCAGGGCGCTCTCCCGGTGCAGGAAGACACCGGGGCGCTCGCGCAGGTGGGTCTGCAGGCGGCAGTCGGCGCTCTCGTAGTGGCTCAGGAAGATGCGCTTGAGCTCCTCGCAACGGTCGCTGGCGAAGTAGCGCCGCGCCCGCGTGAACATCCCGTCGCGCTCGGAGTAGACGAAGGCCGTGACCTCGGTGACCCGCTCGTACTGGGCCTCTCCGTATGCCGAGTCAGGGGAATCCTCCATGTCGAGCCAGAGCGAGGCCCGCGCCTTCAGCACCTCGAAGCCGTGCCGGCAGGTCATCAGGTGCTCCCACAGGCCGAATATCTCGAGGGGCACGAACCGCTCGGTCGCGGGCCCCGTGCCGCCGACGCGCCGAATCTCGCAACGCATGATCTTCTGACTGCCCATGATGCAACCCTCCGGCAGGATCGGGACGGACCGCCGAGCTCTCGGACCACCGCAGGCATCGTATTCCTCCGGTTACGGTCGGTCAACGCTTCTGAGCGCGGCCTTCCGAGCGCGCAAGTGCATGCTCCGCCACGCGCTGGGCGGACCTGGAGGCTGCGGGCCACGGCGGGCTGATGCTTGACATCCCTTCAGGCCCGAAAGTAGTTTCGGACTGCCCGGTCGGCCTGTCGTGCGCCGTCACGAGCAGGGAGTGGGGAACTGGATGTCTCGACTCGTCTACGGCTGGCTCACCGCGCTCGTCGCGAGCATGCCCCTGTGGTTGGGCTATGCCCTGGCCGACCTCTTGACCGAGGTCCACTTCCGCTTCTTCCCCACCCGCCGGCACGCCGCCCTGTCCAACCTGACCGCCTGCATGCCCCGGGCCTCGCGACGCGAGCGCCTGCAGGTCGTGCGCCACATGATGTGCAGCTACAACCGCATGATGTTCGAGTTCTTCCGGCTTCCGCATCTGAGCCGGGAGGGTCTGCTGCGCTCGGTCCAGGTGGTCGGACGCGAGCACCTCGAGCAGGCGGTCTCGCGGGAGCGCGGCGTGATCCTGGCCTCCACGCACATCGGCAACTGGGAGCTGGGCGCCGTGGTGCTCGCCCACTGGGGCTACACGGTGCACGCGGTGGCCGGCGCGCAGATGGGCCGCTGGCTGGCGCCGGCGGTGCGCGAGACCAAGTCGGAACTGGCCATCCACACGGTGTCCCCGGAGGACGGCTTCCGCAAGCTGCTGCGCGCGCTCGAGCACAACGACCTGGTGGCGCTCGTGGTGGATGGCGACATCTACAACCACGGCGTGCCGGTCGAATTCTTCGGGCGAGAGACCCGCTTCCCCGCCGGCCCCGGCGTGCTCGCCCAGCGCACCGGCGCGCTCATCATCTGCGGCTATTGCGAGCGCCTCGGCCCCGGGCGGTTCCGCATCGTGATGGAGCCGGCACTCGACCCCGCGCGCTTCCCCCACACCGCGGCGCTGAATGCCGAGGTGGCCGCCACCTCCGAGCGCCACATCCGGGAGCACCTCGACCAGTGGTGCATCTTCCGGCCCATGTGGGAAGGCTCCCCCACCGCGCAGACCGAGGCGGCGGGAGCGGCGCGGGGCGTCGAGGCGTGAAGATCGGGATCGTCTCGCAGTCGTACTACCCTCGTTACGGCGGCGTCACCGAGCACGTCCACCACACCGCGACCGAATTGCGCCGGCGCGGACACCAGGTCACCATCATCACCAGCCACTTCCGCCGCGGCGAGGCCCCTTCGGACCCCGAGGTCGAGCGGATCGGCTACAACCTGCTCATCCCCTTCAACGGGGCCTTCGTGGACCTCGCCGTGGGCATCCGGCTCCGAAGCCAGTTGCGCGCCCTGCTCAAGCGGCACGCGTTCGATATCCTGCACACTCACGCCCCCCTGGTGCCCACGCTGCCCTTGATCGCGGTCGAGACCGCCGAGTGCCCCCAGGTCGGGACCTTCCACACCACCAGCGGCCCGAGCCGTCTGGTCGAAGCCTTCCTCGGCACGCTCACCGCGCGGATGAAGCGCCTCGACGCCCGGATCGCGGTCTCCGAGACCGCCCGCGATTTCGCGGCGCAGTACTTCCCGGGCGAGTACCTCGTCATCCCCAACGGCGTGGACACCGAGCGCTTCCACCCTTCCGTCGAGCCGTTCCCCGAGTGGCGCGACCCGGACCGGGTGAACGTGCTGTTCGTCGGCCGCCTCGACCCCCGCAAGGGCGTGCAGGTGCTGCTGGACGCGCTCCCCGAGGTGATCACCCGCACGCGCGGGAGGGCGCGTCTGCTGATCGTGGGAGACTCCTATCTGAGGGGTCGCTTCGAGGCCTCGGTCGCTCCCGCGGCGCGGGCGCACGTGCACTTCCTCGGACACGTGCCGAGCCACGATCTGCCGCGCTGGTACGCGACCGGCGACATCTTCGTCTCCCCCGCGCTCGGTCACGAGAGCTTCGGCATCGTGCTGGCCGAGGCCATGGCCAGCGGGCGCGCGGTGGTGGCCTCGGACATCCCCGGCTATCGCAGCGTCGTCCAGCCGGGGGTGAACGGCGTGGTCTCGCCGCCGGGCGACGTGCCCGCGCTGGCGGGGGCGATCGCAGCGCTGGTCGACGACCCGGAACGCCGCGCCGCCCTCGCCCTGCGTGGCCGGGAACGCGCGCTGGAGTTCGCCTGGCCGCACATCACCGACCGCATCGAGGCGGTCTACCGCGACGTGCTCGCGCGCCGCGGAGCAGTCCACCCCGTGGCCTAGGGCCATGGCCGCGGAAGCTCCGCCCCGTCCGCTGCTGCGGCAGCACAACTTCCTCGCGCTGATCGGCGGCCAGCTCGTCTCCATCTCGGGCGAGCGCCTCACCGTGGTCGCGCTCTACGGGCTCCTGCTCCAGCACACCCGCCACTTCTCGGGCGCCCGCGAATCCTCCCTCCTGCTCTGGCTGATGGGCATCGCCCAGCTGCTACCCGTGCTGCTCTTCTCGCCCTTCGCCGGCGCCTGGGTGGATCGCTGGAACCTCAAGCGCGTGATGGTCATCTCCGACACGCTGCGGGCCGGGATCGTGGTGCTCATCCCGGCCTGTTACCTCGCCACGCACAGTGTCTGGCCCGTCAATCTGCTGGTCTTCGCGCTCTTCACCTGCAACGTCTTCTTCCTGCCGGCCAAGAGTGCCGTCACCCCCGACATCGTCCCCGGCGGGCAGCTCCTGCTCGCCAACGCGCTGCTGGCCGGCGCCGGCATCGCCGGCACCGCGGCCGTCATCTTCGGCGGCTGGGTCGTGGACCACTGGGGCTGGGGACCCGCGCTCTACATCAACGGCGTCACTTACCTCGTCTCGGTGGTCTCGCTGTTGCTCATCCGCTACCGCCCGGCCGCCCACCACTCGGCGCTCGCGCCGGTCTCGATGCGCAACTACCTGCACGAGGTCACCGAAGGCTGGCGGCTGGTGCGCTCCACCCCGGTCCTGGTGCTGGCGCTCACCGCGCTCGCCGCCGTGTGGGCGGGCGGCGGGTTCCTGCACGTGGCGGGCAACCAGCACATCCAGCGCGCCGCCGGAGCCCTGGCCGGCATGGAGAGGCTGGCGGTGCTCATGGCGACCGTCGGGGTCGGCAGCGCCTTCGGCACCTGGTGGGTGAACACGCGCGGGCGGGCGCACCCGCGCCACCTGATCCTGGGTGTCGGCCTCGTGCTGGCCGCCGCGGGGCTCGTCTGCTTCGCAGTCTCGACCCGTTTCGCCGTGTTCGCCGCTGCCGCGCTGCTCGTCGGCCTGGGCGCGGCCCCGGTCTTCGTGCTGCCCGAGACCATGCTGCAGGAGGGCACTGAGGCGCGCCACCGCGGGCGCGTCTTCGGCGCGCGCGACTTCCTGATGCGCCTGATGCTGCTGGGGGGGCAGAGCGTGGCCGGCATCGCCACGCCTCTGATCGGCACCGGGGCGACCTTGCTCGTGGCCGCCGGGATGATGGCGCTGGTGGGCGTGCTGGCGTTCGTGATGGGCAGACGGATGCCTGCGCCATCGGCGGCCCCGACGCGCGTGTAGCGGGGCGCAGTCGGAACTCAAGCCACCCGGCCCGCCTGCCGAAAACCCCGGACAGCAGGTTCCAGGTACGCCACCCCACCGTTCCTCCCCGGAACGGTCGGGCCTTCCCCCACGGGTGGAGCACCGCATGAGCGAGCGGACACGCCACTCGGAAGCGCCGGCCGGGGGCGTGGAGCAGAGGTTCCGGCCAACAGACGCGCTGCGGGACGAAGCGGGCCGGGAGTGTCCCGGGGCCGCGCCGCCCCTGGGATCGCCGTGGACGGCCGAGCAGCGCTACCGCTGGCTCGTGGCCACCGCCGCCGAGGGCATCTGGCGCTTCGCGCTCGATCCCCCGCCGCCCATCGACCTGCCCGAGGACGAACTGGCCCTGGCGATCCTCCAGCGCGGACGCCTGGCGGAGTGCAACCGGGCCTATGCCCGCCACCACGGCTTCGAGGAGCCACGCGAGCTGATCGGTCGCTGCCTGGCCGACCTGATGTCCGGCTCCCACGACGAGCAGTTCGGGGTCATCCGGGAGTTCGTCCGGTCGGGCTTCCGGCTCTCGGACCCGGAGCCCGCGGACCACGACCGGGCCGGAGCTGCGCCCTTCGTCCGCGACCACGTCATCGGCATGGTGGAGAACGGCTGCCTGGTGGGCGGCTGGGGCACACAGCGCGACCTCGCCGGGCGCCAGCGGACCGACGAGGCGCCGAGGGATGCCGACTGGAAGTCCCAGGCCCTGTTCGAGAAGGGTCCGATCGGAGTCGCATACCATGAGATGGTCTATGACTCCTCCGGGCGGCCGGTCGACTACCGCTTCCTCGACGCGAACGAACGGTATCGGGAACTGACCGGCGTCGATCCACGCGGCAAGACCGTCACCCAGGCGTTCCCCGGCATCGAAGCCGATCCCTTCGACTGGATCAGGACCTACGGCCGTGTCGCGCGGACCGGGGAGCAGATCCGTTTCGAACAGTATCTCCAGAGCAACGGTCGCTGGTACGACGTCGTCGCGTACCAGTTCAAACCGGACCGCTTCGTCACGGCCTTCCTGGACATCACCGAGCGCAAGCAGATGGAGCAGTCGCTGCGCCTGGCACAGCACTCCGTGGAGATCGCCGCCGATGCCGTCTTCTGGCTCCGGCCGGATGCCACCATCTGCTACGCCAATGTCGCGGCGTGCCAGCTGCTGGGATACTCCCGTGACGAACTCCTCCGGCTGACCGCCTTCGACCTCAACCCGGCGCGCACCCCGGAGAACTGGGCCGCTCACTGGGACCGGCTCCGGCAGCAGCGGTCGTACACGTTCGAGGCCGGCTTCCGCACGAAGTCAGGGGATCGCGTGCCGGTGGAGATCATGTCCGGCTACCTGGAGTTCGGCAGCGAGGTCTACAACTTCGCCTTCGTCCGTGACATCACCGAGCGCAAGCAGGCCGCGGAGCGCCTCGTGACGCTCGCCGCCGCCGTCGAGCAGGCGGCCGACGACATCATGGTGACCGACGCCGGGGGCGTCATCACCTACGTGAACGCCGCCTTCGAGCGCACGACGGGCTACTCGCGCACCGAGGCGGTGGGCCGCTCCCCCCGGTTCCTCGACAGCGGCAGGCACGAGCCGGCCTTCTACCACTCGATCGACACCACGATCGCCAGCGGGCAGACCTGGCACGGCCGCTTCAGCAACCGCACCCGGGATGGCCAGACGATCCTGCAGGACGCGAGCATCTCGCCGATCCTGGACGGCGCCGGGCACGTCGTCGGGCAGGTCTCGGCGCGACGCGACGTGACCCGGCAGCTGCAACTGGAGGAGCACGCCGCGCAGGCGGACAAGCTGGAGGCCATCGGGACCATGGCGGGCGGCATCGCCCACGACTTCAACAACATCCTGAGCGCCATCCTCGGGTATACGCAGATGGCCCTGCGCAAGTGCCCCGAGGATTCGGCGATCCACCACGACCTGCAGGCCGTCCTGCTGGGCTCCCGCCGGGCCGCCGACCTGGTCAAGCAGATCCTGACCTTCAGCCGTCACCAGCAGCGCGCGGAGCAACCCGTCCAGGTCAGCCTGATCGTCAAGGAGGCGGCGAAGTTCCTGCGGGCCAGCATCCCGGCCACGGTGGAGATCCGGACGGACATCCGGACGGACGCGGTCGTCCTGGCCGAGCCGACCGACCTCCACCGGATCCTGATCAACCTTTGCACGAACGCCGCACTCGCCATGCAGGACCACGGCGGCCTGCTGGAACTGAGCCTCGCGGAGGTCGCCCTGGGCGAGGCGTTCGCCTCGAAGCACCCGGGGGTGTCACCTGGATGGTTCGTCCGGCTGACGGTGCGCGACACGGGGCACGGGATGACCCGCGAGGTCCAGGCGCGCATCTTCGAGCCCTTCTTCACGACCCGCGGGTGCGGGGAGGGCACGGGCATGGGGCTCGCCGTGGTGCACGGCATCGTGACGCGGTGTCACGGGGTCGTCACCGTGGAGAGCGAACCGGGCAGGGGGACGACCTTCGAGCTCCACCTGCCGCTGGTCGAGCACGCAGCGCCGGCCGTCCGCCCGCCGCCCGAACCGCTCCTCGCGGGCACCGGGCGCATCCTCGTGGTCGACGACGAACCCCTGGTGGCCGCCATGGTCGTGGAGCAGTTGAACGAGTTGGGCTACCAGGCCGCCGCCTGCTCGAACGGCCCTGAAGCCCTGGAGCGATTCGCCGCGGACCCGCGCGCGATCGACCTCGTGGTCACCGACATGACGATGCCGGGCATGACCGGTGACGTGCTGGCGCAGCGTCTCAAGGCCCTCCGACCGGACCTTCCGGTCGTCCTTTGCACCGGCTACAGCGACCGGATCTCGGCGGAAACGGCCCGGTCGCAGGGGATCGACGAGTTCGCGATGAAGCCGGTCGCGATGACGGAGCTCTCGAGGCTGGTCCGCCGGGCGCTCGACCGCCACTGAGCGGAACGGCCGGCGCGAAGCCCCGGCTTCCCCGGCTCCCGCTGGCGCAGACGCGGCGCCGCCGCCACGGCACGTGACGGCGGCG
>JANXPZ010000128.1 GCA_025357055.1 Candidatus Eiseniibacteriota bacterium
CAGGACTCGAAGTAGATCTTCTCGACGTCCTCGACGGTGGCCTCCTGCGGCAGGTTCACGGTCTTGCTGATGGCGCCGGAGATGAACGGTTGCACCGCCGCCATCATGCGGACGTGGCCCATGGGCTCGATGAAGCGTGCCCCCCGCGGGCCGCAGCGGTTGGCGCAATCGAAGACCGGCAGGTGCTCGGCCCGCAGTCCCGGCGCGCCCTCGACCGTGAGGTTGCCGCAGACCACGGCATTGGCCTCCTCGATCTGCGCGTCGGTGAAGCCGAGGTAGGGCAGCAGGCAGAAGCCCGGCTTCTCGCGCTCGGCGATGCTGACCCCGAGGCGGGTGAGCGCGTCGTCACCGATCATGCCACGCGAGAAGGCGAAGCGCAGGTGGAGCATCCCCGGCAGCGCCTCGTCGATGTCGCGGAGTTCGGCCGCGCGCAGGCCCTTGTGCAGCAGGACGTCGGGGTGCACGTGCGGCGCGCCCTCGAGCGTGCCCGTCCCGATCGCCCAGCGGCCGATGCGCTGGATCTCGACCTGCCCGTAGCCCAGGCGGCGCAGCGCCGCGGGCACGGACTGGTTCACGATCTTGAAATACCCCCCGCCCGCCAGCTTCTTGAACTTGACCAGCGCGAAGTCGGGCTCGACCCCGGTCGTGTCGCAGTCCATCAGCAGTCCGATCGTGCCGGTGGGCGCGAGCACCGTGGCCTGGGCGTTGCGGAAGCCGTGGATGGTGCCCAGCGCGATGGCGCGGTTCCAGCCTTCGACCGCCGCCTGACGCAGGTCGCGCGGCGCGCGGCGCGGGTCGATGGCCTGCGCCGCCTCGCGGTGCAGGCGCATGACCTCGAGCATGCTGTCGCGGTTCTCGCCGTAGCGGGCGAACGGCCCCTGGCTGGCGGCGATCTCGGCCGACAGCGCGTAGGCCTCGCCGGTCATGGTCGCCGTGATGCACGATGCGTAGGCGCGCGCGTCGTCGCTGTCGTAGGGCAACCCCAGCACCATGAGCGCCGTGCCGAGGTTGGCGTAGCCCAGCCCCAGCGGGCGGAACTCGTGCGAGCGGCGCGTGATCCTCTCGGTCGGATACGACGCGAAGTCCACCGCGATCTCCTGCGCCAGGAAGAACGTGCGGCACGCGTGCCGGTAGCCCTCCACGTCGAAGTCGCCGTCGGCGCGCACGAACTTCATCAGGTTCACCGACGCCAGGTTGCAGGAGGTGTCGTCGATGAAGATGAATTCGGAGCACGGGTTCGAGGCGTGGATCTTCTCGGTCGCCTTGCAGGTGTGCCATTTCTGGATGGTGTCGTCGAACTGCACGCCGGGGTCGGCGCACTGCCAGGCGGCGCCGGCCAGTTCGCGCCACAGCTCGCGCGCTCGCAGCGTCTCGTAGACCTCTCCGGTGGTGCGGAACGTGGTCTGCCAGGGCAGGTCGTCCACCACCGCGTGCATGAAGCGGTCGGGCAGACGCACCGAGTTGTTGGAGTTCTGTCCCGAGACCGTGCCGTAGGCCTCGGCGTTGAAGTCCGACGAGTAGCCCGCCGCCACCAGTGCGGCGACCTTCTTCTCCTCGCGCATCTTCCAGCGGACGAAGTCGAGGATCTCGGGGTGGTCGGCGTCGAGCACGACCATCTTGGCCGCGCGTCGAGTGGTGCCACCCGACTTCGTGGCGCCCGCGCCCTTGTCGAGCACTTCGAGGAAGGACATCAGGCCCGACGAGGTGCCGCCGCCCGAGAGGCGCTCCATGCGGCCGCGCAGCCGGGAGAAGTTCGTGCCGGTGCCGGAGCCGTACTTGAAGACGCGCGCCTCGTTGCGGGCGAGCTCGAAGATGCTCATCAGGTCGTCATCCACCGACTGGATGAAGCAGGCGGACACCTGGGGGTGCGAATAGGAATCGGTGGTGGTCAGGACCGTTCTGGTCTCGGCATCCCAGTGGTGATTGCCGCCCGAGCCGTTGATGCCGTATTCGTGCCACAGCCCGCAGTTGAACCAGACCGGCGAATTGAAGGCGCCGACCTGGTGCACCAGCATCCAGGCCAGTTCGGCCTCGAAGGTGTCGGCGTCGTCCGGGGTCGCGAAGTAGCCGCCCTGCTGCTCGCCGCTCGTGCGCAGCGTGCGGGCGATGCGGTGCACGACCTGCCGCACGCTGGTCTCGTGCCCGGGCCTGCCGGGGAGCCCCGCCTTGCGGAAGTACTTGCTCACCACGATGTCGGTGGCGAGTTGCGACCACTCGGCCGGCACCTCGACGTCGTCCATCTGGAAGACGACCGAGCCGTCGGGGTTCGCGATGACGGTGCGCCGCTTCTCCCAGGCGATCTCGTCGAGCGGGTTCACGCCCGCCCGCGTGTGGCGGCGCGGCACCTGGAGTCCGGCGTGGGTGGGCGGAGCGAGAGTGGTGGCGGCGGGCGGCGCGGAGCCCGCGGAGCCGGTGAGCGACTGGATCATGGGGACCTCCCTGGTCCTCCTCGCGCCGAGGAACCCTTCCAGATGGTCGGACCGCGGCGGCGCGGCGTCGGGCTTGCACGCGCCAGCGCGGTTCGACTCGCAGCGACTCTAGCTTCTTGGCCGCCGATGCAGCAGCCAGTCTCTTGCGTGATTGGAAGGTTGCTCTCCGCTCGCCCGCGAGGAGTTCTTCATGACGAACGGTGGGATGGTTTATACCACCGCGTCATGTATCCCGCGCAAGAGCGAAGTTCACCGCGGAGGATGCGGCTGCGATGCAGGCACCGTGTTCTTGGGCAGGAACGACGGGGTCGCCGCGCGATGCGGCCGGACGCGAGGCAGAGGACGCGTGGCGGACGTGATGGTGCGCAAGGTCCGGTGTCGCGACGAGCGGTTCCCGGCTCCGGAGGGGGACGAACCGCCCGTCGCGCGACGGCGGGGCCCCGGATCGGGGTCCGGCGGGCCACCGGGGCCCCGGAGGATCCGGAGACCTGCCGGGTCGGCACCGAACCGGTCGGGGCCGTCCAGCCCCGCGGTCTCGATCGCGGTTTCTCTTGCAGCGGCGCCGACGTGGTGGGATGGTGTTTCCGGTCACGTTCCACGGAGCGGGGCGTCATGTCACGAGTCATGCTGTTTCACTGCCAGGCGGCCGAGGAGCGCGCGCTCCTCGACGAGGACCTGAGTTTCGTGTGCTGCGACGACTGCGAGGAGATGCTCTCCGAGGTCGTGCAGCACCCGCCCGATCTGGTGGTCTACGAGGTCAGGCCGGAGAGCGTGTCGGACCTCGCCGTCCTGCGCCTGTTGCGTCGCGTGGCGCCGCGCCTCCCGTTCGTGCTGGTCGGGGAGGGCCGGGCGCCGACGTGGGACGTCCCCGCCGAGCTGGCGCCCCTCTACCGCTCGCCGCTGCCGGTGGAAGGGCGCGGCCTGCGCAAGGTCGTCCGCAGCGCGCTCGCGGCGCGCGCCGCCACCCCGAACTGATCCGGACGCGGCGGCCGGTCCGCTCCGGCCCGTGAGGCGGGCCAGCCGAGCCGGCCGGGCCCCTACTTCTCCTCGGCCTTCGCCGCCGCCGCGGCCTTCGCGGCCTCCTCGGCCTCCATCCGCTCCCATTCAGACCCGTGCTCGTGCCGCAGCTGTTCCTCGCTGATGAGCCCTGTCACCCAGGCCCAGTTCATCGGGTAGACGTCCGGGTTCAGGATGTTCTGATAGAGGTGCCAGATCAGGATGGCGAGGAACGCCAGCCAGGCTTCGTAGTAGTGCACCAGCGTGGCGAGGTCGAGGACCCACTTGGGCATCCACTGGAGCGACTGATTCGCGAACCACAGCAGGAGTCCCGTGACCGTCATCACGATCGTGCCCCAGACCAGGGCCCAGTACTCCGCCTTCTCGATGTAGTTGAAGCGGTCGAACGCGGGGGGCTCGCGCCGCAACCCCACCAGGTACAGGACGTTGCCCCAGGCCTCGCGGACGTCGCGCAGCGACGGCAACAGCGCGAAGATCAGCCCGCGGCCGCGCCGGGTGAACAGGTAGACGAGGTGGGCGAGGGAAGTCACGATCATGACGATCGCGGCGATCCGGTGGATGACGCTGCGCCAGGCGAAGCCCGCCTCCAGGTGCGCCAGCCATGCGAACAGCCAGGACTCCGGGAACTTGAGGGCGAACCCGGTCCAGACCAGGGTGAAGAAGCTGACCATCAGCAGGACGTGCTGGAGCCGCTCGATCGGGAGGGAGCGCACGTACCAGCGCCCGGGGCTGCGTTCCGGATGCGGTTCGCCGCGATAGATCCGGTAGTGGCGGCGGCTCTTCCGGATGAAGTCCAGCGCCTGGTGCAGGGCCATGCCGCCACACACGCTGATGATGAGCCAGAGGTAGACCAGGCGGGTGTAATAGAGGATCGGGCTCGTCTGGGTGGCGAGCACGACGTGCACCCCGCCCAGCGTGGCCCACTTGTCCGCCCCGGCGTGGCACTTGCCGCAGGTCTTGCCCAGCTGACCGGGGCTCACCGCCGAGCGCGGGTCGCTCGATGGCAGGATGTCGTGGAAACCGTGGCAGGAAGCGCAGTTAGCCACAGCCTTCGATCCACCCCGTGATGCCAGGCCGTGGAAGGAATCACGATATGTCGTGAGTCTTCCGGCCGGGAGCCCGTAGGTTTCACGGATTCCCTGAGCCTCGTGGCAGCGCGAGCAGGTCGTGTTCACTGCGGAAGCCACGACCGGCGAGGCGGGGTCCTTGGGTCCGCGGACGACGTGTTCGCCGTGGCAGTCCGTGCAGTTGGGCGCCGCCGTGACGCCGCGGCGCAGCGCCTGTCCGTGGATGCCCGTCTCGAAGGCCGCGAACTCCCGGGTGTGGCAGCGGCCGCAGGTGTGCGGGACGTTGGTGCGAAAGATGGACGACGTGGGATCGTTCGCGCGTCTCAAGTCGTGACTTTCGTGACAGTCGCTGCAGGTCGCCGCCCTCGGGTCCTTGGACTGGCCGTGCACGCTCTTCGTGTACAGCGCGTAGGCCTCGGGGATGGTGATCCGGCGCCGGGTCATGAGGGCGCGGTTGGCGTGACAGCGGGAGCAGGTGTGCGGCAGGTTCGCCCGGTAGACCGGCGAGGCCGGGTCCGTGTGCAGGCGGATCGAATGGAACGGACCGTGGCAATCCTGGCAGGTCGAGGCCTCAGGGTCGCCGCGCGCGGGTGCGGTGCCGTGGACGCTCGTACGGTACTGCTCGGTCACCCGCACGTGGCAGCCGACGCAGTCGGCCGTGCCGGTGCGCGTGGGCCGGCGCACCTGGTGGCCCGTGCCGTGGCAACCCAGGCAACTGGCCTCGCGCGGGCCGGCGGCCTGCCGGTGGGCGCTGCCGGCGATGGCGACGGCGGCATCCTGGTGGCAGCCGCCACAGCGGACCTCCGGCAGGGTGGCGGCGTGCGGCAGTTCCTCCATGCCCTTGTGGCAGGCCACGCAGGCCAGCCGCCCGTGCGGGGAGAGCTTGAGCTGGGCGAGGTCCACGTACGCCGTGCCCCCGCTGCTGCGTTCGAGCGACGGCTCGGCGTGACAGTTCATGCACAGGTCGTTGCTGAGCGGCTCGGCGAGCGCGGGCGTGGCCAGCAAGGCGGCCAGCAGCGCGGCCACCAGCGCGCGCGCCCAGGCCCGGGGCGGCAGTGCGCACGCCAGGGCCCCGGCGGACCGGACCGGCGGGCGGGGAAGGACTCGAATCACGCCGAGTTGCCTCCAGAAAGAGGGTGTGGAATCACCCGGAAAAAGAAAAGACCACGGAACGCGCTCACCAGACAGGGTGCTCGAGCGAGCAAGTCGTTGGGTGGCAACAGCCGTCGGCATGGTACCATGGGATGCCTTGCTATCTGAGAGTCAATTCAGTAAAAATACTGACGTCCTGTGGTCGGCGGGCAGAGTCCCGTATCCCGGCCATCGGGCGCAAGGGATTCGTGGCACTTCCGGAAGCCGTGTTCCCGCGGGTCGGTCGGCGCGTCCCTTGCCGGAGCGGGTTGATCTCCGAGAGGGGGCTCGTGGATCGCGCACGACGCCTCGACCTCGCGTTCTCAGGTGGGTGGTTACCTTCAAGACCGGAGGAACTGATGATCAAGAGGATCCTCGCGTTCGTCGTGATGGGGGTGCTGGCGACGGGCGTCGCGGCGCGGGCAGCGGACGCGCCGAAGAACGATTACGTCGGCTCGAGCTCGAAGTCCTGCATGTGCCACTTCAAGCAGTTCAAGGCCTGGTCGGCGACCCCGCACGCGCACGCCTTCGAAGGCCTGCAGGCCACCACGCCCGAGCAGTTGAAGCAGATGAACGAGCTGCTCAAGACCACCGTGAAGGATCATCCGGAGACTGACGCGGCGTGCGTGAGCTGCCACGTGACCGGCTACAAGCTGGGCGGCTACCCTGCGGCCGATTCGCTCAAGAACAGCGCGCTGGCGCGCGTGTCCTGCGAGGTCTGCCACGGTCCCGCCAAGAACCACCTGGCAGTGCCGGCGGCTGACAAGGCGGGCCGGAAGGCCTCCATGCTGGTCCCGACGGTCGAGACCTGCAAGAAGTGCCACACGCCGGAGATCTCGCCCAAGTTCGACTTCGCCGTGATGAGCAAGAAGGTGCATCCCGTCGCCGCCGCAGCTCCCGCGAAGTAGACGGTCCGAAGCCAAGCGACGATGAAGACCAGAGCGGGCCGGCCTGCCAGACGCAGGCCGGCCCGCATCTGCCTCGCCGGACTCCTCGTCCTGGCCGGCGCGCTCCTCGCCGGCGCGCTGCTCCACCCGGCGTCGTGGGCGGCGCCCGAGGCGGCGAAGCCGCTGCCCGGCGCCGAGGACTGCGCGGGCTGCCACGAGGCCGGTCCGCCGCTCGCGAAGCATGACGCCGACACGCCGCCGCGCTTCGACGCCGCGGGGCTGCGCGCCTCGCCCCACGCGAAGCTGGCCTGCACCGCCTGCCACGCGGATCTCGAGGGCAAGGAGTTCCCGCACGAGACCCGGCCGGCGCCGGTCCGCTGCGGGAACTGCCACGCGCCCGAGCAGCAGCAGTACGGCGAGAGCCTGCACGGCCAGGCCGCCGCGCGCGGGGAGAAGCTCGCCCCCTCGTGCAAGGAGTGCCACGGGCGGCACGGCGTGCTGCCGCAGAGCGACCCGCGCTCGCCCACGAACACGGTCAACGTCCCCGGGTTGTGCGGGCGCTGCCATCACGAGGGCTCGCCGGTCCATCTCGCGTATCAGATCCCGCAGGACTCGATCCTCACCAACTACTCCGAGTCCATGCACGGCGAGGGGCTGTTCAAGAAGGGGCTGCTGACCACCGCGGTCTGCACCTCGTGCCACACCGCGCACCACGTGCTGCCGCACACCGACCCGCGCTCGAGCATCGCGCGGCGCAACGTGGTCGCCACCTGCACCCAGTGTCACGTGCGCATCGAACAGGTGCATCGCAAGATCATCAATGGCGTGCTGTGGGAGAGCCGTCCCAACGACGTCCCCGCCTGCGTGGACTGTCACCAGCCGCACAAGGCGCGACGGGTCTTCTACACGCAGGGCATGGCGGACCGCGACTGCCTGACCTGCCACAGCAAGCGCGGACTCAAGGCGCTGAGCGGGCGCTCGATGTTCGTGGACACGACCGCGCTGCAGGGCTCGCGCCACGCGAAGCTCGCCTGCGCGCAGTGCCACAGCGAGGCGCAGCCCTCGCACCTCAGGCCCTGTTCCGCGATCACGCGCCAGGTGGACTGCTCGGTCTGCCACGCCGAGGTCGTGGACACCTACCGGAAGAGCACCCACGGGCAGTTGGCCGCGAAGGGCAGCCCCGACGCCCCGGCCTGCCGCGACTGCCACGGCGCGCACGGCATCCAGGGGCACCTGGAGTCGGACGCGCCGACCTACGCGCGCAACGTCCCGGCGCTGTGCGGGCGCTGCCACCTGAGCGGCAAGAAGGCCCAGGTGCGCTACCGCGGGACGGAGCGCCGGGTGGTGGAGTCCTACGTCGAGAGCATCCACGGCAAGGGCCTGCTCGAGAGCGGCCTGACCGTGACCGCGACCTGCGTGGACTGCCACACCACGCATGGCGAGCTGCCGCACACCGACCCGGCGTCGAGCGTGAACCCGGCGAACGTGGCGAAGACCTGCGCCCGCTGCCACCGGGGCATCTACGAGCTGTACACGGCCAGCGTGCACTCACCCGCGGTGACGAAGTCCAGGAAGCCGCTGCCCACCTGCTCGGACTGCCATTCGGCCCACACCATCAACCGCACCGACCGCCAGGACTTCAAGTTCTCGATCATGAGCCAGTGCGGCAAGTGCCACCAGGAGCTGGCGGAGACCTACTTCGAGACCTACCACGGCAAGGTCTCGCGGCTCGGCTACCTCAAGACCGCCAAGTGCTACGACTGCCACGGCGCGCACGACATCCAGCCCAACTGGGACCCGCGCTCGCACCTGTCGCGGCAGAACATCGTGAAGACCTGCGCCCAGTGCCATCCCGGCTCGAATCGGCGCTTCGCCGGCTACCTCACGCACGCGACCCACCACGAACCCCACAAGTACCCGGCGCTGTTCTTCGCCTTCTGGGGCATGACCGGCCTGCTGGTCGGCACCTTCGGCTTCTTCGGCCTGCACACGCTCGCCTGGCTGCCGCGCTCGCTCCAGTACCGCCGCGAGCTTGCGAAGGCGCACGTCGGGGAGAGCGGGATGCACGTGCGGCGCTTCCCGCCGCTCTACCGCAACCTGCACCTGATGGTGATCGTCTCCTTCCTCGGACTGGCGCTCACCGGCATGACGCTCAAGTTCTCCTACACCACCTGGGCCTACTTGCTGGCGCGCGTGCTCGGCGGCTTCGAGGCCGCGGGCTTCATCCACCGGGTCTGCGCGGGGATCACCTTCGCGTACTTCCTGCTCCACGTGCGCGACATGATCCGGCGCAAGGCGAAGTCCGGCGCGTCGTGGCGGACCTTCATCGCCGGCGCGAGCGGCATGCTGCCCGGGCCCCGGGACCTCGTGGAGTTCTGGCAGTCGATGAAGTGGTTCGCCGGACGGGGCCCGCGGCCGCAGTACGGGCGCTGGACCTACTGGGAGAAGTTCGATTACTTCGCGGTTTTCTGGGGCGTGGCCATGATCGGCTCGACCGGGTTGGTGCTCTGGTTCCCGACCCTCTTCACCCGGCTCCTGCCCGGCATCTTCATCAACATCGCGACCATCATCCACAGCGACGAGGCGCTGCTCGCGGTGGGCTTCATCTTCACCGTGCACTTCTTCAACACGCACTTCCGGCCCGAGAAGTTCCCCATGGACACGGTGATCTTCACCGGCACCGTGCCGCTGGAGGAGTTCAAGCAGGACCGGCCGCGCGAATACGCGGAACTGGAGGCGAGCGGCGAGCTGGCGTCCCGGCTGGAGCCGGCGCCCGAGCCCCGCACGGTGCGCGCCTGGCGCATCTTCGGCTTCATCGCGCTCTCGCTCGGCATCCTGATGGTGCTGCTGATCGTCTACGCGGCGATCTTCGGCTACCGGTAGGCGCCGGAACGGAGCGCGAAGGCCCGCCGGGTCGCTCCGGCGGGCCTTCGCGTCCACGGCGGAGGGTTCGGGGCCGTCCCGCGCCCGGCGCGCCCCGGGCGCGTCCCGGCCCCGACGCGCCGCCGTCATGGGGCCACCCGGCCCCGTCGCCCCGGGCGGCACGCACGTGCTATGAATCCTCACGGGAATCTCCGTCGCGTCGCCTCCACCCCGACCCAGGGAGCGCTCCGATGAAGCTGAGGGTCGTCCTCACGTTCACGCTGTTGTCCGGACTCCTCCTCGCCGCGATGCGGACCGACGCCGCCGGCGCCAGGCCGGCCGTCCAACCGAAGGCCGCGGCGCTCTCGGATGAATCCGCGGCCTGCCTCGGCTGCCATCGCGAGCGCGCCGCCCCGGCGGTCGCGCAGCAGTGGGCCACCAGCCGCCACGCGAAGAACGGCGTGGGCTGCTACGAGTGTCACCGGGCCGACGCCACCGACCCGGACGCGATAGAGCACGAGGGCTTCGTCATCTCGCTGCTCGTCACGCCCGCGGACTGCGAACCCTGCCACGAGCGGGAGACGGCGGAGTTCGAGGCCAGCCACCACGCGAAGGCCGGCGAGATCCTGGGCTCGCTCGACAACGTGCTGGGCGAAGTGGTCGAGGGGCCGCCGGCAGCGAACAGCGGCTGCAAGCAGTGCCACGGCGGCACGGTGCGCGTGCTCGCGGACGGCAGGCTGGATGCGGCGACGTGGCCGAACACCGGCATCGGCCGCATGAACCCGGACGGCTCGAAGGGAACGTGCTCAGCCTGTCACGGCCGGCACACGTTCTCGGCCTCCATCGCGCGCCAGCCCGAGAACTGCGGCAAGTGCCACCTGGGTCCCGACCACCCGCAGTACGAGATCTACACCGAGAGCAAGCACGGTATCACCTTCCGCGCCAAGATCGCCGAGATGAACCTGGACCGGCCGACGTGGGTGCCGGGCAGGGACTACAACGCCGCGCCCACCTGCGCGACCTGCCACATGGGCGCCACGCGCACACAGCCCGGCACGCACGATGTCGGCACGCGCATCTCGTGGACGCTGCGTCCCGACGTGTCCGTCAAGCTCGAGAACGGGGAGAAGCGCCGTGCCGAGATGCAGGGTGTGTGTTCCAGCTGTCACGGCCGGGAGTGGGTGACCGACTTCTACACGCAGTACGATGCGGCGGTGGGGTTGTACAACGAGAAGTTCGCGACGCCGGCGAAGTCGGTGATGAAGAGACTGCACGACGCCGGCAAGCTCACGGCGACGCCCTTTGACGAGAAGCTCGAGTGGACGTACTACGAGCTGTGGCACCACCAGGGCCGCCGTGCGCGCATGGGCGCTGCGATGATGGGTCCCGACTACACGCAGTGGCATGGCTTCTACGAGGTGGCGAAGCTCTTCTACACCGAGTTCCTCCCCGAGGCCGAGGCGCTGCTGCCCGGCGTGACCGCCGACCTGCGCGGCATGCCGGACCACGCCTGGCTCAAGGGCATCTCCCCCGACGACCGAGCGAAGATCGAGCAGTACTACCAGCAGCGTTACGGGAAGTAGAAGACGGGACGCCCGCCGGAGCAACCCGGCGGGCGTGCCCCCCCCCGCCCCCCGCTCCCCCCCTAACCCCCCCCCCCCCCC
>JANXPZ010000162.1 GCA_025357055.1 Candidatus Eiseniibacteriota bacterium
CGCCGCGGTGGCGGCGCGCACGCCGGCGGCGCGCGCCGCATCGACGATGGCGCGCGCCAGCGCGGGCGCGCCATGGCAGTCATAGCGCACCTCGACGCCGAAGCCGTGGTAGTCGGTGAGCGTCGAGTGCCGTCGCCCCGCATCGGCCAGGAAGGGCCCGGGCGCCTCCCAGCGCGCGGTCAACGCGACGATGGCCGCGGGCTGCTCGGCCTCGAGCTGGCGGGCGGCCACGGCATAGGCCTCGAGCATCTCGGTACGGTGGCCACGGTGCTGGTCCATGAGCAGCGTGGAGATGCTCGGGGCGAGCAGGACGCGCGCGGTCAGCATGGTGGCCGGGATCCTCTCACGCGCGGCTCAAGGACGTCGCGCGCGGGTTCGCCCGTCGCACGGTCGGCGGCGCGCTGGTTGCCGGCCCCCACCTCGAGACCCTTCGCCCGGGCCGCCGAGAGCAGTTCCCCCGGCAGGGGGAACATCACGCGCTCCTCGACCAGCTGGAACGGCTCGACGCGAAAGCCTCCCAGTTCCTGCAACCGCGTCACGCAGGTCTGCACGATGCCCTCGGGCGTCGAGGCGCCGGCGGTCACGCCGACGTCCACGCCCGGTTCGAGCCACTCGGGCCGGATGTCCCCGGCCGATTCGATCAGGTACGCGCGGACGCCCAGATTCCGCGCCACTTCGACCAGGCGGTTCGCATTGCTGCTGGTCGGCGCGCCCACCACCAGCACCGTGCGACAGCGGCGGGCCAGTTCCTTCACCGCGTTCTGGCGGTTCTGCGTGGCGTAACAGATGTCGTCCTTGACGGGCTCGCGGATCGCCGGGAAGCGGCGCTTGAGCGTCTCGACGATGGCGCGGCAGTCGTCCACCGAGAGCGTGGTCTGCGTGATGCAGGCGACCTTCCCCGGGTCGGGCAGCACCAGCGCCTCGGCCTCGGCCACGTTCTCGACGACCACGATGGACTCGGGCGCCTCGCTCCGCACCCCCTGCACCTCGACGTGGTCCCGGTGTCCGACGAGCACGATGGAGAAGCCCTGCTTCGCGTGGCGCAGCGCCTCGAGGTGCACCTTCGTCACGAGCGGGCAGGTCGCGTCCAGCGCCCTCAGACCCCGCTCGGCCGCTTCCGCGCGCACCGCGGGCGAAACCCCGTGGGCCGAGAAGATCACCACCGCGCCCCGCGGCACGTCGGCAAGGTCGTCGGTGAAGACCGCACCCTTCGCGCGCAGGTCCTCTACCACGTGCCGGTTGTGGACGATCTCGTGCCGCACGTAGACCGGCGGGCCGTAGACCTGCAGGGCCATCTCGACCACGTCGATGGCGCGGTCCACCCCCGCGCAGAATCCACGCGGAGCGGCGAGATGGAGGATGGGCTGGATCTGGGGCATGGACGGCAGGCCTCGGAACAGGGTCGGAACAGCAGAGCCGATGGACTCTACCCGACGACGCACCGGGGACAAAGCCCACCCGTCTCAGGCGCCGAGTCCGCGCTGAGGAAACAGGCGCCGGGAGTGACAGTGGGCGAGCGCATGGTGCCTCTGCCCGCCCACTGTCGCTCCCGGCACCCGCGCGGGTTCGCCCCGTCGCCCCGCGCCTACCTCGAGTCGGGCAGGACCGGCAGGAACAGCGTATCGATGCGCTCGGGCGGCACGGCCATCACCGGCCGCGCTCGCTGCGAATCGGGCCGGGCCGGCACCGCGCGGATCCGCGGCTGCATCGCCGGGCGCCGCGCCTCCCGTTTCGCCAGGGCCGCGCTGTCCACCACGAACCACGCGCGCAGCGAGTCGGGCGCCTCCCCGTTGAGCGTGGTGATGAGCCGGCGGGCACGCTCCCGTCCTCCGCGGTCGAGGGCCAGGGACTCGGCGCGGCGCAGTTCCAGTGCGGCCTCGCGCAGGCGGCCCTGTGCTTCGAGCGCCATCCCCAGGATGAGCCGCGCCTCGCCCGAGCCGCGATCGTGGCGCACGCCGTCGCGCGCGACCTCCAGCGCGATGTCGTCGCGGCCGAGCGCCTCGTACAGCCGGACGGCCGCGAACCTCGCATCGAGGTCACCGGGGGCGCGCGCCAGCAGCCGGCGGTAGGCGTCACCGGCCTCACCGAACCGCTTCAGCTCTCCGAGCAACTGTGCCTGTCCCTTCACCGCCAGCGCCAGGGCGCTGTCGCGCTTCTCGGCCTCGCGGAAGCCCGCGAGCGCCTGCTCGAGGTCGCCCTTCGAGCGGTCGAGGTTGGCGAGATTCACCCAGGCGCCCGTCTCCTTCGGATCGAGCGCGATGGCACGCCGGTACTCCGCGCGGGCTTCGCTCTCGCGCCCCGTGGCGGCGAGCACGAAGCCGAGGTCGCGATGCTCGAGCGCGCTCTGCGGCGGAAGGGTGATGGAGCGGCGCAGCGCCGACTCGGCGTCACGCGGGCGGGCGGCCCGCATGTACGCATAGCCGAGTGCGCGCCAGTTCGCACCGTCGCCCGGGAGGCGTCGGGTCAGCGACTCGAGCTGTGCGATGGCCCGCGCATGTTCGTTCAACTGCGCCAGGCCCAGCCCCAGCTCGCGGGCGGCCTGCGCGTCGTCCGGGTGCTGCGCGACCTCGGCCGCGAAACCCTTGACCGCCTCTCCGACCTGGCCCACGCCCAGGAACAGCATCCCCATGCGGTAGTTCGGGCCGGCCAGCGTCGGGTCGAGCGCGACGGCGCGCCGGTAGCAGATGATGGCCGCGGCGAACGCGTTGATGCGCTCCAGGCCAAGGCCCTTTTCGTACTGCTGCCGGGCCAGCGCCTCGGGGCTCCGGCCGGCCGTGTCGGGAAGCATCGTCCGCCCCGGCACGAGCAACGGCGCGGGCGGTGAGTCGGGCCCCGCGTCGGCGGACGCCGTGGAGACGAGCGTGGCGAGGACGATGAGGAGCTGCAGGGCTGCGTTCAATCGAGGACTCCCGGGAAGGCGCGCCTGGCTGCGCGGGGCGACTGCGGCAGTATAGCCGACCTGCGCGGGCCGGCGCCCGCGGGCCCGCGCGACCTGCGGCGTGTGCTAACGTCGGGCCGTGATGATGCCCCGGCGCATGCGAATCCCGGCCCGCTCATGAAGTCGACGTCCTCCCGCGGCGCCCCGGACAACCTGGCCCTGGGGCGGCTCTGTCTCGGGGCCGAGATCGCCTCGATGCGTGAGCGCACGGCGGGCGCGCCGGCCGCGCTGGTCGCGGAGTTGGGGCTGCGCTGCGAGCCCGTGGACGGCGGCACGGCCTTCATCGCCTCACGGTTCCCGCATGCGACGGTGAACCGCGTCACCGGCTTCGGTCTCGACCTGCCGCTCGACGAGGCGACTCTCGACCGCACCATCGCGCTCTACCCGCATCGCGTCTTCTCGATCCAGCCGAGCCCCATGGCCCGCCCTCCGGAGCTGTCCGGCTGGCTCGTAGCGCGCGGCTTCGCCGTGGGCTTCCACTGGCTCATCTGGGCGCGGGAGGCGCAGCCGCCACCCGACGAACCGTCCACGGGACTCGAGTTGCGGCGGCTGGAGCCGGAACACGCGGCGGAGTTCGCGGCGCTGGTCTGCGCCGTCTACGCGAACCCCGTGCGGCTGGCGCCCCTGCACGCTGCCGGCGTGGGGCGGCCGCGCTGGCACCACTGGGGCGCCTTCGACGGGGACCGGCTCGTCTCGGCGGGCATCCTCTATGTGCACGGCGAGGTCGGGCGTCTCTTCACGGCCGGCACGCTGCCCACGCACCGCGGACGTGGCGCCCAGGGCGCGCTGCTGGTGCGGCGCATGGGCCAGGCGCGCGCGCTCGGCTGCCGCTGGATCACGGCCGAGACCGCCGACGATCTGCCGGACAGACCCAACCCGTCGGTCCACAACCTGCACCGTCTCGGGTTCCGGCTGCTGCACCGCCGCCCGGCGTGGATGCCGCGCGAACTGGAGGCCGGGACGGTGTGACCCTGAGACCCGGCACGCTCGCAGGGCCCCCGGGAGCGACGGTTACCTTCCCCGGAACTCCGGCTTGCGCTTGCCGAGGAAGGCGCCCAGGCCTTCCTTCGCGTCCTCGCTCTGGAAGAGCAGCTGCTCCAGCTCGCGCTCGAGCGCCTGAGCGGCCCCGACGGGCAGGTCGCCGCCGCTCTGCACCGCGCGCTTGATGTGACCGACAGCCTTCGCCGCCCGGTGCGGAGGACCGAAGCCCCGGGCGTACCGCGCGACCTTCTCCATGAACTCCCCGGCGCTCGCCGCCTCCCAGACCTCGTTCACGAGACCGAGCCGCTGCGCCTCCTCGAAGGTCATCAACTCGCCGGTCACCATCAGCTCGATGGCCCGGCTGGGGTTGACGAGCCGCGCCAGGCGCTTCGTGCCGCCGATGCCCGGCATCAGCCCGAGCTTCACCTCCGGCAGGCCGATCCTCCCGGCGCCCAGGCGCGCGATGCGCAGGTCCGCGGCGAGCGCGATCTCCATCCCGCCCCCCACGGTGTGCCCGTTGAGTGCCGCGATCACCAGCTTCGGGGTGTGCTCGAGGCGGTCCAGCGTCTCGCTGGCGTGGAGCAGGCAGGCGTAGCGGAAGCCCGGCGCCACGGCGTGGAGCATGCGGATGTCCCCGCCCGCGCAGAACACCCGCTCCCCCGCCCCGCACAGCACGATGGCATGGACCTCGTCGTCGAAGCGCGCCTTGAGGATCGCCTCGTCGAGCTCGTGCATCATCTCGAAGGTGAAGCAGTTCATGGGCGGATTGCACAGCTCGATCACCGCCACACCTTCCTTCGCGCGGTAGTCGACGAGCCGTGAGTTGCGGGTTTCCATGGTGGAGTCTCCGATGCCGGGGGAGTCGCTGCCGACGTCCCGCGAACATCCCCAACGCCCGCGGGCGCCGTCAAGCGCGCCGTCCGGGCGACGGGCGGATCGCCGGCGGCCGCCTCTGCGCCGCTGGCGGGCGCCCTCCGGAGGACGTTCGCCAGATCGCCGGGACTGCGTTAGCCTGCGCACATGAAGAATCGGACCTGCGCGCTCCTGCTCGCGCTCGCCCTGCTGCCGGCGCCCGGGCGCCCCGCTGCCGCCGCGGGCGAGTGGCGCGGCCGCATGCTCGTGACCACGCTGCCGGCGCCTTCGCTGCGCGACGCCGCGCGCAGCGTGCGCGTCTACCTGCCGCCGACCTACGAGCAGCCCGAGGCCGCGAAGCGGCGCTACCCGGTCGTCTACCTGCTGCACGGCTGGCCCGGCGGCGACGGCAACTGGCCCGGGAGCGGGCGCGCCGCCGAGACCCTCGATTCGCTGAGCGCGCGTGGCGCCATCCCCGAGGTCATCGCGGTGATGCCGAACGGCGACGGCATCGGGCGGCTCGGGCGCCAGGAGTGGCTCGACTCCTGGGACGGCAGGGCCCCCATGGAGGAGTTCGTCTGGCAGGACCTCGTGGCCTGGACCGATCGCACCTATCGCACGCGCCCCGATTCCCTCCACCGGGCGTTGATCGGCCTCTCGGAGGGCGGGACCGGCGCGCTCAACATCGCCCTCAAGCACCCGGGCGTCTTCAACGCCTGCGGCGGCCTCAGCGGGCAGTACCTCATGACGGACGACTGGGGCATGAAGGCGGTCTGGAGCGAAGGAGCGACGGCCGTCCGCATCCGCGAGGAGAACAGCCCCGCGCTCTACATCGGCCGGATCGTCCACACTGCGCGCCAGCAGGTCATCTATTTCGACTGCGGGATCGGCGACGAGGCCCTGGCGGACAATCGCGCCTTCCACCGCGAGCTCGAGGAGCTGCGCGTGCCCCACATCTACAACGAGTTCTCCGGCACGCACGGCTGGGGCTACTGGAAGATCCACCTGCGCGACGCGCTCATCGCCTGCACGGCGAGGATGAGGTAGGCGCTCCAACGTCCCCCCCGGGAAGAACCCGCTTGCGCTCCCGTCCGTCCAATGTTATCGTGTATCTACGATGAACGATAAGAGGCGTCCATGAGTCCGCCGAGGTCCCCGCAGGTGAGACCGCCGCACTCCGCGGCCGACGTGGAGCTGGCGCGACTCGCCCGCGCGCTCGCGCACCCGGCCCGCGTGCGCATCGTGCGCCTGCTGGCCCGGCGTGGCGAGTGCGTGTGCGGGCAGATCGTGCTCGATCTGCCGCTGGCGCAGGCCACGGTCTCGCAGCACCTCAAGGTGCTCAAGGCGGCCGGGATCATCCACGGCCAGGTGGACGGCCCGCGGGTCTGCTACTGCCTCGATCCGAAGGCGCTGAAGCGTGTGAAGGAACTCATCGGCGGGCTCTGAGCCGGCACGGGAGCGCCGGCTCGGAAGGGCCCCCGGAACCAGGAGGAGGCTGCGATGAACGGGAGTGGAGACATCCGCACCGTGGTGCGGGAGAGATACGGCGAGATCGCCGAGGGCAAGCGCAGCGGCAGCGGCTGCGGCTGCTCCGGGGCACCCGCCGGAGGTGGGTCCTGCTGCGGCGACGCGCTGCTCGCGCTCGGGTACACCGAGGAGCAGAAGGCCGCCCTCCCCGAGGGCGCCGACCTGGGCCTCGGCTGCGGCAACTCGCTCGCGCACGCGGCCCTCGAGCCCGGCGAGACCGTGCTCGATCTCGGCTCGGGCGCGGGCGTGGACTGCTTCCTCGCCGCCCGCGAGACGGGGCCCGCCGGCCGCGTCATCGGCGTGGACATGACCCCCTCGATGATCGAGAAGGCGCGCGCCAACGCAGCGAAGGCCGGCACCTCGAACGTCGAGTTCCGCCTCGGAGAGATCGAGCACCTGCCGGTGGCCGACGCGACCGTGGACTGCATCATCTCGAACTGTGTCGTGAACCTCTCCCCCGACAAACCGCAGGTCTTCCGCGAAGCGCTCCGCGCGCTGAAGCCCGGCGGGCGGATGCTGCTGAGCGACCTGGTGCTCACCCGGCCGCTCTCCCGCGAACTCCGGCAGGACGTCGCCCTCTACGTGGGCTGTATCGCCGGCGCCGCGATGAAGGACGACTACCTGGACATGATCCGCCGGGCCGGCTTCACCGAGGTCACCGTGGTCGAGGAGCGCGGCTATGCCGTGGGCCTGGACGCGCTGCCCGCGGGCAGCCCCGAGCGCAAGGCGTTCGCCTCGGTGGTGTCGGTGAAGGTGAGGGCGCTCAGGACGTCATGAGGAGGCGCGCGGGGAGCGGCTCCGGCTCCGGCTCCGGCTCGGGGCGGCCGCCGGAGGGTTTCCATCCACTTCGGACGGCGGATCCACGCCTTCCAGCGCGGGGTCCGTCACGACGTCCGCCCGGATGATGCCGAGGCGCCGCATGAGCCGGATGTAGTTCGCTCGCGAACAGCCCTCGAGCCGCGAGGCGCAGCTCACGTTGCGCGCCATGCGCAGCTGGCGCAGCACGCACTCGCGCTGTCCCTCGTCCTTCGCGTACTGCGACGGCCGCCAGGCCGGATGCTTGTCCTGCGGCAGGTCGTCCACCTCGATCACCATCCGCGATTCGGCTCGTTGCAGGGCGCGGATCATCGCCGCGGCGAGCTCGATGATGTTCCCGTACCAGTCGCGATCGAGGAGCTCCTCGACCGCGCCGGGGGAGAGCCGGCGAAGCGGCTCGCCGCTCTGCCGCGAGCTCTCGATCAGGCAGCGCGCCGCCAGCAGAGGCAGGTCCTGCGGCCGCTCGCGCAGCGCGGGCACCCGCAGGATGGGCACCGGTGAGCCCGGGCTCGTGCTCGCGGGCGAACCGCGCGCCTTCCACTCGCGGCGCCACTGGCGCAGCGTGATCCCCGAACGCGTCACGCCCGTGCCCGGCTCGCCGTAGATGTAGACGGGCCCGTTCTGTTCGGCGGCCTCCCGCAACGCGCGCAGGAACTCGCGGGACATGGGCGCCCGGACCGTCCAGACCTCCGTGAGGATCGCCGGGAGGTCCACCGGGATCTCCAGCGAGGGCGGCTCGAACAGCGCAGCGAGGGCGCGTTCGAGGACGCCGATGAAGTCCGGCTCGGTGATGTCGGTCGTGAAGTGCGGCTGCACGGCCCGCTGCGCGTCGCGCCGGAAGCTCGGCGAGGGGATCTGGCTGTAGATGAGCCGGAAGGCGCGGGGCAGGGTCTCGCGCACGACCTGCAGCACCTCGACCCCGCTGCCTCCCCGGTCCAGACCGTAGTTCGCGATCACGGCCCCCCAGGGGCCGTGAGGCAGGACGGCCATGACCTCTTCGATCGTGGAGACGCGCCGGCACTCGAAGCGCTTCGAGAACTCACAGGCCATCGCGGTCCCGCGCTCGGCGTCATCCTCGACCAGGAGCAGGCGGGGCTTCACGGACGGCACGCTCATCGCGAAGCCGCGGCAAGAGAGTCCGCCGCTCGCGTCGGCGACGACGCGGCCGGCCACCGGGAGGCGAAGGAACTCTGGAAGACGAAGGAAGTCGCGGAGATGCACACGCGACAGGCGATCCCGTCCGAGATTCCGGAGTCGGGATCAGCGAAGTACCACCGGAAGCCCAAGAGGGGCCTCTCTGACGATCCGGCGTGCAGTGCCACGGGCGGCATTCTACAGGCAACAACGGGTTAGGCGTCAGAGTCTCAAACAAGAGACTTACCTGCGCGTCCACAGATACCGGACTATGCGCGTTCAGGGACGAAGTTCGTCCAGGCCTGACGTGCGGTCGGACGGACCTTGGCCCTGTACCCCGCGGGACCACCGAAGCCATCACGCTCGGGGGACGGATGGTCCAGGTGCCCGCGGGGATTTCCTCTTCCCCGGCGCGCATGACTCCAGCGCGCAGACCCCGGGCAGTCGTCCACCGCGCGCAGGCTAGCCCTTGCCCCGCCCCCCGCGCTTCGCCGCGGTCCGTCCCCGGCCCGCCGACCCGTGCTTCACCGGATGACTCTTGCTCGTGGTCGCCCGTGCGCTGCGCTGACTGGTGGCCGAGGCGCGCTCGGCCTTCTTGAGCCGTCCGATCGCAGGCTTGACCCTGGTCTTCTTCTCGTCGGCCGTCCGCTTGGGCTTGAGCCGGGCGTGGTCCGGGCCCGCGCCGCGCTTCGACGACACCGTCCGCGTGGTGCCCGAGAGCGGCTTCTTCGCCGTCTTCTTCGCTCCGTGGTACTCGGGGCGGACGGCCAGGCGGCTGATCGCCTTGGAGCCCTTCTTCACGGGCTTGCGCATGGCCACCTGGTGCGTGGGCACGTCCTGATCGTAGGGCTCGGCCAACTCCTCCTCGAACGTCTCCGGCGGCGCGGTCTCGCGGAACACGACCACGTTGCCGTCCGGGTCGAGCACCTCGGCGAAGAGGCCGAAGTCCTGTTCGGTCGGCGCGGTCGCGAAGACGACGTCACGGTCGGCGACCTCCTCGACCCAGGCGTCGAGATCCAGGGTCTCGAGGCAGAAGGCGATCCGCTGCCCGGCGTGCAGCGGGTGGCTGAGCCCGGCGGGACGCTTGTGGACCGCGAGGCGCACGTCGCCCGCCTCGAACTCCACCCAGTGAGGGCTCACGTACGAGGTGGCGAGTCCGAGCCGGTCGCGATAGAAGGCCACCGCCTGATCGAGGTCCTTCACGTTGACGACGACCGTGCCGATGACGGGCCCCGCATCGCTCGGACGGTCTCCGCCCGCGCGCAGCGCGACCAGGTTCCCCTCGGGGTCGCGGAACTGCACCGTCGTCCCGTAGGGCTGGTCCTGGATCCCGCCCGCCGGGTGGAGCCCCCAGGTCCGGAAGCGTTCCACTTCGGCATTCACATCGGGGCTGTCGAAGGTGAGCTCGATCTCGTGCCGGTGCATGGCCCCGAGCGGGTGCAACGCCAGCGTCACCCCGGCCGTGCGGTAGGACGTCCAGTTGGGGCCCGCGTAGACCGGATACAGGCCGATGCCTTCTTCGTAGAACTTCCGCGCAGCTTCCACGTCGGGCGTGAAGAGGATGATCTGGACCAGGCGTCTCATGGTGTCCTCGGTTGCGGTGGGGTCTTGGCGAGAACGCGCTTGATGAGCTCTGCGTGATGGTGGTCTTGCTGCCGCCGCGTCGCGTCGGTCCGCGCGGTCACCCGCCGGATCAGCCCCGATCCTCCCGCGGAGGGTGCCCGTTCACGAAGCGCCAGGCCGCCGGCAGCACGAGCGCGGCCGCCACGGCCTTGATGACGTCCCCCGGCAGGAAGGGCAGCAGGCCCGCGGTGAGCAGCCGGTCCGCCGGCACGAAATGCGAAAGCACCGCCAGCCCGGAGACGAAGATCACCGCGCTGCCGAGCAGCATCGAGGCCAGCATCGTGCCGAAGCGCCGGTCCCAACCGTGCTCGGCGCACATGCCGGTGACGGCCGCCGCCAGCGGGAAGGCGAGCAGGAAGCCACCTGTCGGCCCCGCGAGCACGAGCGGTCCGCCCAGGCCACCCGCGAAGAACGGCAGGCCCATCGCCCCCTCGACCAGGTAGAGCGCCTGCGCCAGCACGGCGCGCCGCGCACCCAGCGCAGCGCCCGTGAGGAGCACGGCGAAGGTCTGCCCCGTGAGCGGCACCGGCGACCAGGGCACCGGGAGGGCGATGCGGGCAGCCGCGGCCGTGAGGAGGCTCGCGCCGACGACGAGGAGGACATCGCGCAGAACGCCGGCGCGGGGCAGGGCCGCGTCGGCGAGATTCAGCGTGCGAACAGAAGACATGGGCACCTCGAGTGAATGGGGGCGGCCAGACGGCGCCGGGCACGGGGGGCACCCGCTCACGTCAGTCCCGCGGCGACGTCGAAGCGAAGCCGTTGCCAGACCGCGCGAACCTAGCACGGTCCCCCGGGGCGGGCAATGGTCACGTGAGGTGGTCACGAATCCGTCAGGAGAGCGCCGGGGGCGCGGAAGCGGCGCACGTGCGGCCCCATTCGAGACCGTCGCCAGCCTGACCGGAAGCGGGCCGATCGAAGTCCGGGACGGGCCGGCGGCGGCAAGGCGCCCGTGCCGCCGGCCCCGACTTGCCGCCGCGCGAGACCCGGGCGCATGCTCCAACCTCGCCCGCTGGAGGAGTGGACCGATGCTGACTGCCGAGGACGTGAAGCGCCTGCTCGCGCTCGAGCCGCTGGAGCCCGAAGGCGGCTGCTTCGCCGAGACCTACCGCTCCCGCGCGTTGCTGCCGCCCGGCACGCTGCCCGGGCAGGACTCGCCGCGACCGCTCGCGACCTCGATCTACTACCTGCTCGCGTCCGGGACGTGCTCGGCGCTGCACCGATTGCGCGCGGACGAGGTCTTCCACTTCTACCTGGGCGACCCGGTGGAGATGCTCCAGCTCGGGCCCGGCCCGGACGGCCGCGTGCTGCGGCTGGGCGGCGACCTCGTCGCTGGAGAGCGCCCGCAGGCCGTGGTGCCCGCCGGGACCTGGCAGGGCACGCGGCTCGTCCCGGGCGGGCGCTGGGCCCTGCTCGGCACCACGGTGGCGCCCGGGTTCGACGTCGCGGACTTCGAGCTCGGCCGCCGCGCGGAACTGGTCGCGCGCTGGCCGGCGCACCGGGAGACGATCGCGGCGCTGACGCGCGATTAGCCCGCCCCGCTACGGCTTCTGGACCAGCCCCTCGCGGATCGCGAACTGGGTGAGCAGTGCGACCGACTTGAGGTTCAGCTTGCGCATCAGGTTCGCGCGGTGCGTCTCGACCGTGCGTGTGCTGATGTCGAGCTGGGAGGCGATCTCCCGGGTCGAGAGCCCCTTCACCACCAGCCCCACGACCTCGCGCTCGCGCTCGGTGAGCGTGTCCATCGGGCGGGGCGGAGCCGAGTGCGCGCGCAGCAGCTCCGACAACTCGCGCTGCACCGGCGGGCTGTAGTAGGCACGACCGGCCTGCACCGCCTCGATGGCCGCCACCAGGTCCTGCACCGCCGAGTCCTTGAGCAGGTAACCGTCGGCCCCGTCCTGCACTGCGCGCGCCACGTACTCGGCATCGGCGTGCATGGTGAGCACCAGCACCTTCAGGCCCGGGAGCGTCGCCTTCACCTGCCGCAGCACCTCGAAGCCGTCGGTGCCCGGCATGGTGAGGTCGAGCACCAGCACGTCCACCGGATCCTGGCGCAGGAAATCGAGCGCCGCGTCACCGTCCGAGACCTCGCCCGCCACCGTGATGCCGGGCTGGACCTCCAGGATGCGGCGCACGCCGGCCCGCACCAGCGGGTGGTCGTCGGCGAGCAGGATTCGGACGGGGTCGCTCACGGCGTGGCTCCGGTCGGGATGAGGGCTTCGAGCCGGAAGCCCTGCGCGGGCGACGCGGCGATCGTCAGTGTACCTCCAAGAGCGGTGACGCGCTCGCGCATGCCGAGCAGGCCGAGCTGCGGCGTCGGCTGGCCCGCGAGTCCGCGGCCGTCGTCCTCGATCGTGAGCCGCAACCGGCCCTCCCCGGCCTGGAGCCCGACGCGCACCTGGCGGGCTCCCGCGTGGCGCGCGACGTTGGTGAGCGCCTCCTGCACCACGCGGTAGATGACGACTTCCTGCTCGGGCGTGAAGCCACGCAGGCCGTCGTCGATCGCGAGGGCGACGTCGACGTGCGTGCGCCGGGTGAAGTCCTCGGCCATCGCGCGCAGCGCGGGCAGCAGCCCGAGGTCGTCGAGCACGCTCGGCCGCAGCAGGTTGCTCAGGTCGCGCACCTGCGCCAGCGCGCGCGCCACCATCTCGCTCGCCTCCTTGCGGCCGTCCAGGTCGAGCTCGATCTTGACCGCGGTGAGCACCTGCCCGGCCTCGTCGTGCAGCTCGCGGGCGATGCGGCGGCGCTCGTCCTCCTGCGCGCGCAGGAGCAGGCGCGTGAGCTGCTCGAGCTGGGTCGTGCGCATGGCCAGCTTGCGGCGCTCCTCCCCCAGCACCAGGAACATCGTGCCGATGGCCACCGCCACGATGATGAGCACGTCCACGAACACCATGTAGAAGGTGGCGGTGCCGAAGCTGCGCAGCAGCGGGTAGTCGAGGTGGTGCAGCGCCCAGAGCAGGAACGACCAGGCCAGGATGAGGGCGGAGCCCGAGCGCGTGGCGCGCTGGTAGCGCCAGAACACGATGGAGGTCCACAGGGTCACGGCGAAGAGCAGCAGGGCAGCCGAGGTGCCGGCGACCTCCATGCTGCCGATGCGGTAGATGGCGATGTAGGCCCAGGCCAGGGCCAGGATCCCGAGCCACAGGTAGCGCGGGCGCCAGACCGCGCCGCCCGAGAACTGCATCGCGGCCAGCAGCAACAGCAGCGCGACAAAATCGGTGCACACCTGGTGCGCGAAGAGCCAGACGATCTGGCGCTCGACCAGGAAGGTCGACATGAACGCGAGGCGCGCGGCGTAGAACGTCCAGGCCAGCGACCAGGTCAGGAAGTACGTCCGGCGCTGGCGGCGCCACAGCCACAGGTAGGCGAGCGCGAGCAGAAGGGTCAGCACCGTCTGGAAACCCAGGGCGCTGCACTCCACGAAGACGCGGTCCATGGTCGTGCCCATCACGCCGGGGAATCTAGCGCAATGGCCGCCAGGGCGTGAACTTGTGGAGGGCCCGCGGGCGCCGGCGGGTCGCCGGCAGCGGGGCTGGGGGGTTCCGCAGGCCCGCGGAGGAGTCGCGGCGCGGGCGGCGGCGGGCA
>JANXPZ010000171.1 GCA_025357055.1 Candidatus Eiseniibacteriota bacterium
TTTTTCCCTGTGCAGGCAGTGGTGTCGCAACAATGTCCGCACTCATCATCACGTCGCAACGGAGAGCATTACAGTTGGGAAGAATCGCGCCGATACTTCCCGGTTTTTGCGCTTTCTCTGACGAGACGACATGTTGGGGAAGAAGTTTGCCATCCACGCTTCTTCCCAAATGGTCCCATGACAACACTCAAACACGAGGTACGAAACGTCTCGCCATCACTTGCTACCGAGTGGCTCAAGACGTCCGGCATCAATCGCAAAGTGAACCAGGCGAACGTCGCCAGGCTCCGCACCGACATGGAGCACGGCGCGTGGCGCGAGACGGGCGACCCGATTCGCTTCGACAAGCGGGGGCGGCTGCGTGATGGACAGCATCGGCTCACCGCCCTGGTGGAAGCGGGCGTGAGCTTGCCGTTCCACATCGTGCACGGCCTCGAGGAAGACGCGGTCACGGCCGTCGACACGGGGCGCGCCCGCAACTTCGCCGATGTGCTCACGATGAAGGGCAAGGGCGAGGTGCCCGCGAGTCTCGCCCGGAAGGTGGCCGCCGTGGCGAAGCTGATCTGGCACTACGAGAACGGCACCATCCTCGCCTCGGGTCAGGCGGTCTCGCATGCCGAGCTGGAGGGCGTCCTGAAGCGTCACAAGGGACTGCCCGATTTGGTGGAGCACGTCGCCGCCGAACCGAAGATCCAGCCGCACGCGCAGATCGGCCTGGTCTACTGCCTCGCGGCGGAAGGCAAGCCACGCAAGGCGAAGCAGTGGTTGGAACGCCTGCAGACGGGCGAGAGCCTGCGCCGTGGACACCCGATCTACGAGGCGCGCGAGTTGCTCACCACGAAGAAGGGACACGGCGGCAAGATGCAGGCGCGCGGGCCGTACATCGGCGCGCTGATGGCGAAGTCATGGAATGCGTACCTGGCCGACGAGAAGAGTGTCGAACTCACGTTCCGCCACGGAGTGAAGAACGCCGAGGAGCCGTTCCCGATCATCGGGTAACGTCCCGCGCTCACGCCCGACGTACGCGCTCGGGTGCGCAAAGCCCGTCTCCGGGAGACCGGAGGCGGGCTCTATCACATCGGGCGGTGTCGGCTACGGCTGGAAGACCGTCACTAGATGGCCGCGAGCGTCCCGCTTGATCGCCACCGGCCCATCAAGGACGAGGCTCTCGGCAGCCATCAGTGCCGAGGTCGGCTTCGCCGTGAGCGTGGGCGCCCACGGATCAGCGTACTCCGGGCGCACCACACGCCCAACATCGGCCAGTTGCGCCAACGTGAGCCGGCTAATCGCGGCGCCGGCACCGATGCCCATGACCTCTCCGGTGAACAGGCCCCCTTCCCGCCAGTGCGCCCCCATCGAGAGCGGGACGGCACTCGTGGCAAGGGGAATCCCCGCGAGGCCACCCCAACCCGTCGCTCCGTAGGAGGCCCACACGGCAAGCGTGCGCGGACTCGCGAAGTACGGCGGCCCGAGCACGGTGTCCGCGAGCGTGTTGTGATTGAACCCGTAGACTGGGAGCATCGACACCGTGCCGGAACCCAGCACATGCCCGAGTTCATGGGTGGCGACATCTATGAAGATCGCGTCGGTCAACGCCGGACTGTCGAAGTTGATCTGGCGGTCGAAGTAGACGAGGCCGCCCTGGGAAATCCACCGGCCCGTCCGCCAGTCACCGATGATGTCGTACCCACACGGCCCGCCGCGCGCGAAACCACCCGCCGCATCCCGAATGTCGACAAAGACCGGCAGGCTGTCCGGCGTGAAGGTCGTGTCTCGGGAGAAGCACGAGCCCGTCCCCCAAATCCTGTGCGGACGGTTTATGGTATCCTGAAGCACCTGTCCCCAGCGATGCGCGGCGGCTTGCATCGCCGTCCGCACCCGCGCCGGCACTGAGTCGGTGAAGATGAACTTGATCCCCCACCGCGCGGGGGCATACACACTGTACGGAAAGTTGAACGGCCGACCGCGCACCGTGACCGCGATGCTACTTTCTCCGGGCTTGAGGCCCGTCAGCGTGAGCACACCTGGGTACGCGCCGGCGATGGACATGACCGACGGGTCCGACGCGGCGACGCGCACCTCCGACGACCCAATGACGTCACCGAGCGAATCGCGGGCGGATAGCGTCGCGGTGGCCGTCAGCGAGTCCGTCCAGAGCGCGCGCCGACTCGCCTGGAACGTGACCGCACCGACCGGGGCGCGGGTGGCCGTCGTGCGATTCGACGTACCCACGACACCCTCACTCGTGACGGTGATCGTGAACGTCCTGACCGTGGTGTCCTGCTTCAGCGCGACGGCCGTATCCGCAGAGACCGTCGCCACGCCGGCCGGCGAAACGAGGTACCCCACACGCCGCCCAGATAGCGTCGACCCGTCGGCAGCCGTCAGCTTCACGGTCGGATGGAACGCAGCACCGTACCGCACCGTGTCGGGAATGGTGACTACCACGTGCGCCACGGGCTCCCCACGCACGGTCAGACGCACGGTGCTGGAGAGGCCACGCCCGGCGACGTGGACCGCCACCTCGCCGGGTTGCATCGCCCGGAACGTCAGGCGACTGGTCTCGACGACCGGCATGGTATCCGAAAGCGTCGTGGTGAAATCCGACGGGGACGTTTGCATGGGCGCCCCGTGCTGATCGACGACACTTGGGGCGAGCGTCACGAGATCGCCCGGATACACGAGAGCGCTCGACACCTTCACGGTGAGCATCGAGGCGACGGGGCCCGTGGGTCCCGATTTATCGCCAGAGCAGGCGGCGACCACGAGCAGGGCGATGAGGCTGGCGCCAGGGATCCGCAAGAGACGCAGCATATGGGCACGACCCAGGTGAGATGTACAGGAGAAGGCGGGCGGCGACACCCGCGCAGAACACGTGTCGATGCGCCTGCGCGCGGCGGGTCGCCCGTGACTCCGTTGTCGTCGAACACGTATCTAGTCATACGGTACTGGCGACTCGACGAACGGCGCCAGAGATCGCCGTCAGACGCGCCATATCTACGCGGCCCAGGTCGCTGCTGACTCGACCGGCGCGAGCGACTCGGCGACGAGCCGGACGCGACCCCGATGCAGATCAAGCGTGCCCAACACGGCGACGGTGCCGCCGCGCAGCAGTTCCGGCGGATACTCGTCGGCGAGGCGCGGGCCCCACACCTGAAGGGACGTCCCATCAGCCAGCGTCAGCGCGCCATCCAGATGGTTTCGGTGGATGCCGCAGCGGTTGATTGCGCCGGACGTGCCGATCACGACGACGCGCGGCGCCTTGAAGCCCTGCCCGAACGGGCCAAGCTCTTCGAGCCACACCGCCATCTCGCGCGGGATTCCCGTGAGCGGCTCGGCGATGTCCGGCGCGGCCTTCCCCGCCGTGCGCGGCGACAGCGCCGCCTCGGCAATGGCCGACTGGAACTCCAGCAGGAACGCTTCGAGCGCGAGGGCCGGCACGGTGAGACCGGTCGCTTCGCGATGCCCGCCCCACGCGGTGAGGTAGGCCGCGCCGGACTGCACGGCCGAGAACACATCCGCGCCCGAGCGTCCGGAACGGGCGGTGCCCTTCCAGAAGTCGCCGTCGCGGAGCAGCACGAGGCACGGTTTGCCCATCCGGTCGGCGACGCGCGCGGCCACGATGGACGTCACACCGGGGTGCCAATCGTGCGCCTGCAGGACGACGGCCGGCGCATCGGCGGGGGCCTGCTGCGCCTGGGGCCACGCCTGCGTGAGCACGCGCTCCTCGAGAGCCCGGCGATGGTCATTCAGTGCGGCGAGGTGTGATCCCAGGGCCGACGCCTGCACGGGATCGTTCGCGAGCAGGAGACGCACGGCGTCCGCCGGATCGCCCACGCGACCGGGGGCGTTCAAATGGGGCACGAGGTCGAAGATGACGTCGCGGGCCGATAGCGTGGGCCGCTCATTGAGCCGCGCGGCCGTCAGGAGGGCACGGAGCCCGAGGTGACGGGTCTTCGGCAGGTCGGGCAGGACGTCGCGCACGAGCGCCCGATTCTCGCCCAGCAACGGCATCGAATCGGCGAGCGTGGCGATGGCGACGAGGTCAGCCGCCCAGTCCATGCACGACATGTCTTGCCCGCGCGCTTCCGCGACCGCCGCAAGGAAGTGCCACGCAATGGTGGTCGCGCAAACGTCCGGCAAGGGATAGCGGCAGTCCGGACGGTGCGGGTTCACGAAGAGCACGTTCGGCAGCAGGGTGCCCTGCGGCCGGTGGTGATCGAGGACGATGACGTCCGCGCCCTTCGCGAGGGCGGCCTGCAGCGCCTCGTGGGAGTTGGTGCCGTGATCGACGGTGATGAAGAGCCCGCCCTTCGGGGCGAGCGAGGTCGCCTGCTCGGGGGTGAGCTCTCGGCCGTCACGCTGACGGTGGGGGACGCTCCAAGTCACGGTCGCGCCCATCTGGACGAGGCCGCGCACGAGGACCGCCGTCGACAGCACGCCGTCGGCATCGAAGTCGCCGCGCACGCAGATCGGCCGCGCTTCTGCGATGGCCTGCACGGTAAGCGCCGCGGCGCGACCGATGTCGGGGAGCCGATCCGGGGAGACCTGGTGGTCCTCGAACGTGCCACCGAGGGCGCCGATGGCCGTGTCAGGCGTCGGGAACCCACGCCGAATCAGGAACTCGGAGACGAGCCCCGGAATCCCGCGAGCGGTGAAGTCGGCGAAGGCTTCGGTTTCCGTATAGGAGAAGGGCGCCGCGTCGGGCCACGGTACCGTCTGGGGCGGGAGCTGGATGGAGGTCATGGGGCCCTGTGCGCGTGCGCGAGCTCGGCGGGGGGCCGGGAGCATGCGCCTGTCCGGAGCTGCCAGGGGTGCGTTAGAATACTTTTCAGTAAGGACAAAAACCGGGTCGGTCATTTCTGCCACGCCCCCGAGGAACAGCGACACCCGCCGAAGCACTGGACTTCGACGGGTGCTCCACATCGCAGGGACGGGCTACGGCGTGATGTCGCCGCGCTCACGTGCGCGGATGAGCTGCAGGATGATCTTGTCCACGGCGAGCTGGATGCTCTCGGAGATCTTGGACTCGCGTTCACCACTCGCGGCGTTGCCCGCCCCCCCGCCCACGCCGAGCCCAGCGCCCCCTCCGAGGCCAACAATCGCCTTCGACTTGTTGCCCACGGCCACGCCATCCGTCGTGAACGACGAGATGACTTCGCCGGTGCTGGCGTCAACCACCCGCGCCGAAAGCGCGATGATGTAGCTGGTCTGCGAGCTTTCGAGGGCGAAGCCGGCGACCGCCTTGCTCGCGAGACCGAGGAGCCCACCGCCCTTCTTCTCGGCCTTCTTGCCGAACTTGGTCACCGCGCCGGTCACGACGAACTTGGCGCCGAGGAGTTTCGCCTGCTGGGCGACGGACTGGCCGGCCTCGGCCGCGCCAGAGGCCACGAGGTTCTGTTCGGATTTCACCTGTTCGAGCTGGGCGCGCTCGAGCACGCGGAACTGTCCGGTCGCGAGCAGGCGCTCCATCAGCATCACGGCGGTGGCCTTGCCGAGATTGTCCTGCGTCTGCTTGAGTCGCTGCGTGGGATCGCCACCCTTCATCGCCATGAAGGCACCGGCGAGCGTGTTCAGCTCGGCCATGTCCTCTTGACTCGGGGTCGCGGTGAACTCGAACGGCGCAACCATCAGCACCGGCCGCTGCGCGCGCGGGATGGGCTGAATGACGTCCGCGGTGTCCTTCGGCGGCGCGGCGTCCTGCGCCGATGCGGCGGCCACCGGAAGCGAGCAGAGCAGCGCAAGCAGGGACAGGCGGGAGAGACTGGTACGCATTGGAAGAATCCTCACTGCGAAGGAAGGAAGTGCACGACGTGAACCGTCGCGCGGAGTGAGAGCGCGTGCGCGCAACGAGGAGCAGGACATCAGGACATTCCGTTGTCGTCGTACAAGTGGTGTGGCGCCTACTGACCCTCGATAAGGATTATCGGCGGGTTCCAGCAAACTTTGCAGGGGAAGTCAGCACTCCGGTGTCACGGCGGGGTCGGAAGTGTCACAATGCCGCAGGCACGCCGCGCTTCCGCCCGGACGGCAGGGAAGAACTGGGGGGCAATGACGCGGACACAGCGGTCCGAAAGCAGAGTCGCCGCGTCGGGCCCAACCCGCGACCGGAGGCGGGAGAGGGCCGACGCGGCGGCGTCTGGCGTGCGGAAGTAGAGAAAGTGCCTCATCGGGCAGTCGGGTAGAGGGCGAGGATGCTGGCGACGAAATCCCAGGCATCGCGGGGCATCGACGGCGACGGGGCCCGTTCGGTGATGCGCCCCGTGAGGGTGCGCCCACGCGCCATCAGCCGCACCATCTCCTGCGGCTTCAGGTTGCGGGTGCGCAGGGGAGCGACCTTGTACCAGAGGGCGTCGAGGCGTTCGCCGTGCAGGCCCGCGCGGACGTGCTGAATACGCGACCACGTGCCCGGCCCCGGATGCTGAATGAGGTCCGTGAGGGCGGCGCGCGCGGCGTCCGTCAGGCGGGACTCGGCCGTGACGGCGCGGAGGGCGTCAGCGGCGGTGCGGAAGGACTCAAATCGTTTCATAGCGCGGGGTGCGCGTGCGCGGGCTGGGGAGGAGGGCAACTCGGGGCCTCATTCACAGTCATAGGAGGGGTGGGGAGCCGCGCGCCAGTCCCAACAACTAGTGTAGTGTCGCCAAAGTCTTATTCGCTTCGTTGACCTTCTTCAAGATCTTCTGCACGGTGGCTGTCCACACGAAGGGTGTGGGATGCTCGTTGCGGCGATCGATGTAGGTGGTGATCGCCTGGTCGACAAGGATCGGCGCCTCGTCGTGTTGCGCCGTCAGGTAGTCCATGTTCGCCACGAGAATCAGATGCCGACGAACGCGGGTGAGTGCGACGTTGAGCAGCCGGGTGGCGTCATCGCCAAGCGCGCGAGCGCGGAGGAACCCGGGGAGCCGTCGGTCGAACGCCAGCGACACCGTGAACGGTCAGCCTATGGCACAGGTCAAGCTTGGCATGCTCTACGCGTCAGTCAGCCGCCCTGCCAGCGTCCAGACTCGACAGTCCCGTGCGTAGGTCCTGCAGGTGCACCTCGGTGAAATACACACTGACCGCGCGCCCCCCGAGCTCCAGCTCGATTTCACCTGTGTCCGCCTCGTCAAGCAAGTCCTTTGCTCTTGCGCGACCTTCGTTGGCATATCTGTACATCGCCGCGTGGTTTGGGCACAGCGCGAGGAATCCCTCGCGTAGGCGCTTGGGCGCCTCATCCACAACTTCCACCGCCTCGAAGAAGTACTCGCCGCTCGGCAGCTTGAACGGCAATTCGTCGCGGCACGCCTGGCAGAACATGACGCCATCGGCGTTAGTGTACTGATCTCTGAGATACAATTTCACCTCTTCTTTGTCGGAGCCGTATCCCACCCGCACCGAGCGCTGCCTCACCTCCGACCTTTTCTCGGGAGTCTCTTGTGCCTGAGTCCTTACCCGCGCCTCGCGCAACGCGGGATCGCCCACCTCTCGCGTCGGCAGCTCGTGTGCGCGCCTAGCGCGCTCGTCGCAGAGACGACGCAGTTCGGCTTTGTCCTCTGCCGGCAAGTTCGCAATCGCCAATGCGAGGGCGAAATCCTCCTCGCTGTGGAGCCCTAGCTCAGCTCGCATCACGGCGCGTCGTTCGACCTCCTCCTCGCTCGCAACGATCTCAGCTCCAAATCCAATCTCTTTAAGCCACCGATCGTCGTCCGGCCAGACTAGCCCTGCTTGCAGTACTTCACGCCTCGCTCTCCTTGGCGCAACGAACGATCCATCGCGCAGCGGGATCCACTGAGCGTCTCTCAATTGGGACACCAGCTGCGAGGGCGCTTCGCGCCTTCCCCACTTCGTACTGCGTTGATAGGTAGCGACGAGGACCTCCGAGTCAACTTCGCACATGCGTCTCCATACCAGCGCAGACAACGCTGCATTATGACTCTCTAACATCTCAGACGCATCCTTACACAATGCGAAATCGCTATCGATCGGGTTCGCGTAGCGCTGCCCAGACACATCCGACAAGTAGTCCCAGTTCTCGTTGTTATGGCAAGAGACGCGGTCTATTAGTTCGATAGCCACCGTCGCGCACCCGACGGCCTCCGCGAATTGAGCGAGGCGTCGCGCTTCGATACCGCATTCAGCATACCAGCTACTCAGCGCCCACCGTTCGCGCCGCTCCGGCTGCATCGCAGTGTAGAATGCGCCGAGGCTCGTGTCACGCCATGGGCGATCCAGATAGACACAGTCGGGCTTCGCCCACCCTGCCTCCTCCGCGTCAATCTTGAAGACGAGCGCATTCTCGAAGAGCGTCGCCGTTTTCGACTGATCGTCAACAAGAGCGATGAATCGCTGGAGATCGGCTAGATAGACCGCATCGTCTACCTCCTCGCTATCATCAGCGTACCTCTGCGCGAGAAGTAACTTCACTTCATCGGCTTCTCCGGGCACAGTGACGCCGACCAGTTCAAGGAAGCGCGAAGCTTCAAGTTCCGCGCCTCTGCGCGGCCCGGTCGATACAATCCCCGCTCGGACTCGATCAAAGGGATCGTTCCGCCCCGCACTCGACGTGCTAAAGTACGCTTGAGTACCGACGCGGTATGTCTCTTCACCTACACGAACGATCTCGCATGCCCTGAGCCAGTAGTAGTCACCATCGTCTCCCAGCTCCCGATAGCACGCAGCGTACAGATCCCTGTGCCAGTCGTCTGACTTCGACGACATCCATCGCTGGGTCTCCGCGCATCTCGCTGGATCACGAAATCGCGTGCTCGTCGCATGCTTCAGGTAGCTGACTAGCTCGTTGATATCCCAGTGTTTCAGTTCGAGGCTAGCAAGCATCCGATCAACCAGACTGTTCTTCTGCGTTGCCGCCACCGCCCATGTTGGCTCGTCTTGGCGCTTGAGCAGAAAGGCAAGGTCTGCATCTGTGAGAAGATTCTTGATGGCCGCGCGCCCTTGCACGAGCCGCTTTCCGGGTGCGTGAGCGCCGCGTTGCGTTGGCACGAGCGGCTGCTCCTGCATCTCTCGCACGATCGCATGGCGAATGACTCGATAGCGCTCTGGCAGATCATCATCGTCGTTCGGCAACACCGCGAGACACTCCGTGGTTAGAAGCCCACGGGCCTTGATCGAGTGCAGTGCGCTTGCCACTACCTGAGACAGTTGGTCGAACAGCGGCACGTTCTCGGGCGAGTTCTTAATCGACGCTCGGCTGAGCTCGGGGACGAAGGGCGCATGCAGGTGGAATCGGAGGCCAGACGTCTCCTTCGCCGCTGGGAAGTACACCGATACCCGGCCTGGCTTCGCAGCCACGATGCGCATCTGTTCACACAGCGGTCGGGTAGGGTCCACGACCTCAGTATCGCCAGTTAGCTCCAGCCGAAATGCGACCGCCACCCGCTGCCGGTCAAGGTTGGTCGACGGGGCGGACAACAACCGCTCCTCTGAGACAGGAGCCATCATCCGCAGCCAGTGCGAACTGTCAACGTCGGTGCCGTTGCTGCGACGTACTACTTCGATATGCGTCGCGTCGTGCTCGCTTCGTACGGTCTGCCCTGATCGTTGGCCGCACTGCCAGTTGATAGACCTGATGCTGCGAAGGAAGAGCAGTGTCGTATCGGACAGCTCTTCTAGGCCAGCCTGTATCTCCGAGAAGGCTGTCTTGGCCGGCTTCTTTCTGTTGTTGAAGGGGAACTCGAACCTCGTGCGCTCGCCAAGACCCGGGCGACGCGCAATCTCCCTTGGAACAACGTACTTCTCAATCTCAAAGCTGACGTCACCAGAGTAGACCGCGGGAGTATCGGTATACACGTAAACCGACTTGAAGCCAACGCCGAAGCGACCAATCTTGTCGTTGTCATCCTTCTTGTTGCTACTGAAGATCCCCGTAATCGACCGTATGTCGCCCTCAGAGAAGCGGCGACCGCCGTTGTGCTCGAACACACAGACTTCAGGCGCTAGCTCGAACCACGCTTCGGTGGCGTCCGCGTCCTCAGCGTTCTGTAGCAGCTCATAGATGAAATGCGCTTCGTCAGGGTAGAAATCCTCAAATATGCTGAGATTGATGTCGCCCTGGTTCGCTTCAAGGCCGGCAATCAGCTGGAGGCGCTTTTCACGCAGTTCGCTTAGGAAGCTCATCGGGTTCCCGTAATCTCAATCACCCCAAAGACCATCGCGCTGGCTCTAATGTCTCCGCTTTCCGCTGCCTGCTGCAGCTTCGCCATGCGAACGTCGTAGTCAGCTTGAGCCCGCGACAGTTCGGCCTGCTTCATGATCCTGATCTTGTCGCTTCCGGCACTTGCAGCTTGGTCCGAGAGGATTCGCCGCCGCGCGGCATGGCTGGCCTCCAGGCTCTGTCGGCGCGAGGCCACAAGCTGCCGGTTGTCCGCGGCATGGTCAGCGGAGGCCTTTAGCCAGAGCTCGTGGTGCTTCGCCTCGAGCGTATCCCACGCCGCTCCATTCGGCTGTGAAAGTTGCGGCGCATCGACAGCGACCTGTAATAGATCGAGGATGCGTGCTCCAACCATGCCATCCGATGCTACAGGCACCATCTCCTCGTCCCGTTTGGCCCCCTGCTTCGCCCACCGGTAGATCACGAAGGGGTGCACGCCGGCCGGGAGAGTCTGATCAATCGCCCGCAGCCTTACAGCAACCGGCTCCCTCGGCATTAGGTACGCCGCCGCCTGCCGAACGAGCGGGTGACCCAACGATAGCAGAACTGCGCCCGGATTCTCCACCGCACACGCTTGATCAAAGGTGACGGAAAGAGTCGGCGCCCCACCCTTTAGCCATCTCTCCCATCCACGGTGGGTCGGATCATTTGACCGCGGCAGGGCTCGATAGTCTTCCAGCAACGCGACACGGGCGTCCTGGCTCATGCGAAGCGTCTTCAGGGGCTTCTCGCCAATCAGGTGCTCCTGCTGCTTACTGAGCCGCCGAGACAAATAGATGCGAATAGCTTCGGCAATTGCCGGCGCCTCCAGCCATGGATTGCGCGATTGAGCTAGCCGATGCTCCCAGCTTGCCGCTGCGATATTCAGTCCGAATAGCTCCCCCTGCTGCTCCTCAAGGCGCGCCTCTTCCTGCATCTGGCGGATCTTGTTGTCGGCAAGCTGTTGAAGCCGAAGGCGCCTCTCCGCTTCGGACAACTCGACGGATTCCGCGATGTGGTGCAGCTCTCGCGTGATATCGCCGAGGATTTCCTCATTTCCACCGATTGCATGCTGAAACACGCCGATGCGCATCAGACACCGTTCGTAGATGTCAGCATCGATCGTCCCCGGTGTGATCAGGTTGACAATCGCCACCGTCTCACTCTCCTGCCCATAGCGATCGATGCGCCCGATGCGCTGCTCAATTCGCATCGGATTCCATGGTATGTCATAGTTGAGCAGACAATCGCAGAATTGGAAGTCCAGGCCTTCGCACCCTACCTCCGATGACAACTGCACATCCAATGCGTCTGGATCGGCAGCCGGGAGCGAGAAGCGCCGCCTCAGTTCGGCGCGTTCCTCGTCCACGATGCCGCCATGGATCAGCCCAAAGCGGACTCCCTTCTCTGTGAGTTTGTCGGCCAGATAGCGCAAGGTGTGACGGAAAGTGCTGAACACCAACACTTTGTTCTTAGGCATCGAGAGCTTGTCATCGATGACCTTGAGAAATGCCTCGGCTTTAGGATCAGCGGGATCGAGCGCACGAGCGCGTCGAACGAGCGCGTCGATGTCGCTCCGGATTGCGTCGCTGAACTCAGTTGGCGCCGCCTCCAGTTCCTCGTCGTCATCTGCAATCCCTTCGAGGCGGTCGAGCTTCCCTTGCAGCATGTCCTCAAGTGTGGGCGCGAGACCGTAAAGACAGCTTGCCGCCTGGCGACGCACCGTGGTCATCAGGAACTTCACTTGCTGACTGCCGTGAAGGAACTCAAAGATTCGTGCGATGATGCCGATTAGGTCATCGTGCAACGCAGTTTGGCTCGGTGTGAACTCCGTCGTGACCGTTTCCGCTTTTCTCGTCGTGAAGGAGCCTATGTCACGTCGCCTCGTACGATTAATTAGGTCGGCAAACGTGTACATCTCCTCAAGCGCCGAAATGGCGCGGACACGCATCTCACCTGCCGATGCCGCCTCACCTAGCGCGTCGTAGACGTGTTGAAAGCCTGGATCGACGGAGAGTACTTCGCGTCCCCATTCAGTGTCGGCCACGCGCCGCAACAGCTCGCGCACCTGATCGGCCCATGCGTCGTCACCCCGCCGGCATGCCAGGATCGCCTCGTTGATGTACTGGTTAGGCTCCGCCATCTGCGCGAAGCTTGCCTTATCGATAATGAGGTCTGGGCGCAGCGCATTGAGAATGGTATAGAGGTCATCACGCCCAAGTTGAACCGGCGTCGCCGACATGAAGACGACGGCTTCCGCATTGTCCGCGAAGTATCGGACGGCTCTATGCAGAAACGTTTCGGTATTGCGGATATGGTGCGCCTCGTCGACGACTACGAGGTCAAACTTGGGCGGTGGATCGAGCTCAAGCAGTCCGAAGTCATGAGCCTTTCCCTTCCGCTCCTTACCCATAAGCAAGTCGTTGTCGAACAGTGAGGTCGGTAGGATTGCCTTCTCGTACTGCACCGGCCACTCACCGCTAAGATGTGTCTCCCTCAGGCAGTGCCGAAGCAGGCGGCCGTCTAGCGGCGTAAAGCGCTCGTCGAAGCGCTTCATCTCCAGCTCCCACTTGCGCTCGGCGACGAGCGCCTTGGGGCAGATGATCAAGACAGACTTGATGTCGTGGCGAGCCTGCAATTCCTTCAGAATAAGACCGGCCTCGATGGTCTTGCCCACGCCAACTTCATCCGCGATTAGCAGCCTCGGCCGGTCTGCCCGAATCAACTTGAAAACGGGTCGATACTGATACGGCACAAAGCGCACTCGGCCGGCATTGAGGGAATAGAGCGCAGATGCTGACGGCGAGTTCAGATGCATCGCCGACAGCAGCGCGGACAGCTCGCTCGCCACGATCGGCGTGTGCACTTCTTCAGGTTCTGGCAGGCCATCTAGTTGGCTCTCGTAGTAGAGCTGCTTTTCTCCGTTCTCGAAAACACGATAGCGTGTTTCTGACCCTACAGCCCTAATTACGTCAAGAACGGGGAACACTACCGCTGGGTTTGAATGAAGCGTGACAAGCTGCCCCGCAGCGTACTTCGCGGTTCCCGATTGAGACTCCGACTTCTCGGGCGCTGAAGCTCGTACGGGAGATGTCGTTGACATCGTGGCGAGGGTTTCTGCCTTCAGCCGTTCAACGCGGCCAATTGCGTCGCCATTGGCTCCGATTGCCTCGAGCAGCCTCCCCAAGGTATCGGCGTCCCGATATGTGTCCTTCGCCGCGTGGCCCGCTACAGGCGAATGGGCCCAACGATTTCGGGCACCCTGAAGCTCCTTCACCCACGTCCGCATCTCGCGTGAGAGGTTTTCGCGCGTTGAGATCTCATACCAGTTCTGGTCGAGTACTCTCAGAACAGCAGCGACGTCTAGCTGGTTCAGACGGGTGATTCCTCTCTCATCTACTAGCCGCTGCTGTTGAAACGTGAGTCGTTCGACGACGTGAATCCGCCACCACTGCGAGCTGAGCTCAGACAGTCTGGGCTCAAGCCATACACAGAGTACTTCTGCGGCTGCGCCTAGCAGTTCGTTCATCAGTAGTTGGCAAGTGAAATTGCGGAGAGGAGGACCCGTACCTTGCCTCCTGATTGTGACATAGAGCCAGCTTGGAGTCGCTGCGCCCTCTTGGTCCGGAATTCATCGAATGGTGCGGTGGTCGTTTTACTCCACCAACGCCTTGAACACCGCATCAGCCGCGTCCTTATAGAACTCGATGCTAATCTTCGTCCACATATCGTCAGGTAGCTCGTTGAGCTGTTGACGGGCTGCTACCGGCATCAGCAGCTTCGCGGCCTGCTTGTCCACCGCGAGTTCGGCGATTGCCACGGCATTCGGGAGCAGCTCAAACGACCCGCCGAGGTTTAGTGGCCCCACTACAATCGTTCCGCCGCGGGTATTTCGCCCCAGCAGCGATCCGCAGAATGCTACGAGGACCGGAAGGCCAAGCCCGACGCCGGTCTTATCTGCATCCATCGCCCGCATCTGAACCGAGAACTCGTGCTCGCGCGGATCGCGGTCACCCACAAGTGACTTAGCCTGCGTGAAGAGATTCTGTTGGCCAACTTTGACGCTTTCCCGGAACGCCGGCGCAGTCGGCTGGTTCAGTATCTTGATGCCGCCGCCAGGTCCGCTCGTTGCCTCGATCCGATACAGGCCGGCGCCAGCGCCGGGACTCCCCGGGCTGATCGCCCATACCTGCCCCGCCGGTAACGGATCGCTTTCGATCGCCTCATCGCTGTGGAGTTCCGGCGTCGAGACGAACTGCTCCACCCCCTCGCTGCCCATTGTGTAGCTGAAGTGCGTATTCCGAAACTCGGCCTTGAAAACCCGCTTCTGCTGCTCCTTCACGCGCCGACGGGATTCCAGAGCAAGCCGCACAATCCACTCAAGATCCTCGTCCGGCACCGACATCTGAGGATCCGGGTAGACGAGCTTCGTGAGACCGCTGACGGTCTTCGTTACCGCTTCGATATCGCGACCGCTAAGTGCCCCGCCGAGGTAGACGCGCCCCTGCATCACGTTCGCACGGCTTCCCGGACGTTGGCGCGTCCAGCACTCGCTCAGGAAGTCGCTCACAAGCCCGAAGTGATCAGTGAAGAACTCGGGGGCCAGCTTGGGGAAGTTCCACCCAGGGGCGTAGGCATGAATGCGATCCATGAACGCAGTGTCATGGCGCATTTCGGGCGGCAAAGGGCCGAGTAGATGGTCGATGCGCTGTTGCTGCACCACATCCACATCGAGGTTGCCAACCATCACCATGCCGCCTTCGGCACGGATGTTCTCCTTTCCGCGGGAGAACTGCCCGGAAGCCATATAGCCCTTCATTATGTTGACGCCGTCTTTCTGGTCGAACGAGATGCCCGACACCTCGTCAAAACAGACGACGTCGTATTGGCATACCAAGCCACGTTGGCCATTCGCGTTATTCACAAACATCTTGGCAACCGTGGCCTTGCCGCCAGAGATCAGATGCGAGTACGGTGAAATCTGTTGGTACAGGTGGCTCTTTCCTGTGCCGCGCGGTCCCAGCTCAACCATGTTGTAGTTCCGTTCCACGAACGGCACCATGCGCAGCAACGCGACGGCTTTGGCGCGCGCATCAAGCTTGTCTGGCTCTAGGCCGATTGAACGCAGAACCAACTCGATCCACTGCGGCGTCGTAAACGCCTGGCGTCCCTGATAGAACACGTCGAGTACGTCCGACTTGGACATCTGGATGGGTCGGAGTGCCTCTATCTTGAACGGCCGCCCCCCGGGCTGAAGTGCGACCACGCCATCGTACGACACGGTGACCTCGGCATAGAAGCCGTCCGTGAGCATGCGCTGGTTGTCTCTGACCAGGTGATCATCGATGCGCACATCGCGCAACGTGAGGCTCGGTAGCTCTGCCAGGTGGCTATCGGTCTTGGCGTCTAGTCGCGCTTTCACGATGTCGATAATGCGGATCGATCCTTTGTCACGCGCCATGCTCTTGAACAGTTCCTCATCACCGGTGCGGACGGTGCGGTCCTTGAGCTGCTCCTCGACAATCTGCAGCCCCTCGGCGATCTCATCTTCCTTCGTGCTGGCGCAGTAGCGCCCAAGCAGAAACTCGACCACGTAGGTTGGCACCGGATACTGCCGCGCGTACTTGCGCACCAGGTCCTTGCGGACGAGGTAGCCTTCAAACGCTTGCGCAGCAACAGAGTCCAACGCATCAAGGTTGACCGCCATCATTCGCCTCCCACCGTGGTGCTTCGTTTGTCCAGCACTTCTCCGTTCTTGTCCAACACGACGACCATCACGGCGTGTCCCTCGAACTCGTCCCGCACGGCCAGGTTTACCTGACCGCTGTCACCTGCCGCCTTCGGTGCCACCACAAGCGAAGTCGCCGGCAACTTCCAGTTGCTGCGGACATCCACGAGCACGGTGGGGTCATTCGTTGATATGGTCACGACACAGCGCAGCCGCTTCCACTCTACCGTCGCGATCTTCGCGTGCAGCGCAGCGGCTCCCCTCTCGAACGTCAGCTCTGGTACAACGCATTCCTGTGGACTGAGTCCGCCGTGCGCGTAGGTCGTCCCTGCGGTGTATGCTCCAGCTCCAAGTGGCGTGGCTATGCGCACGCCGGTGTTCCAGTACCACGGGTATGTCGCAACCTGCGGCGTGGCGCCTTCGCGCACTGTGGCACAGCGCGCCCAGCGACTGCCAACCAGGTAGTGCGGCAGGTCGATCTTGGGCAGGCCTCCCGGCATTAGCAGCCAGCCGTGATCCGTAACCACCCGCACTCGGCGCCATCCGGCGTCGAGCAAGCCAAGCACAGCTTCTTTCAATCGGTCGACCTCGTGCTCGATCTGCTGCGCAAGGCCATCGCCGAGCTTGTGGCCCAATTCGTCAATGCGGCCAACCTCCACCCATCCGATCGCGCTGTCTGACGAGGGCATCCGGATTTCATCGCTCTCCAGTATCTCGATTCCACGCGCCGCCAGCCGATCGCGTAGCTTCGATGCGATCACCGGCTGCGTGGTGTCCTTGAACTGTGGCGTGAAATCCGTGGCGTCGGCGCCTTCGATGGTATCAACGACCGTCGTTGCAAGCGGTTTGGCCGTCGCGGTTACGGACGGAACCGGTCCGATGCGATGCGTCAGCCGGCCTACGATGGCCTGTCCCTCGAGTTTAGCCTGGAGGCGGGCCGCCAGATCGAACCGCAGACCATCGGCGAACAGCAAACAGGTGCCCGGTTCGATGGGCACCGTCGCCGTCGTCGGGAGCTTGCTGCCCGCCGTGTCTGTCGCCTGCTGGAACTGACGAGCGACGCGCTCAAGCCAGGCGAGGTAGAGCGCTCGCACCGCACCTGCGACCAGATCGTGCTGAGCCGGCGAATGCGTTGAAGCCAACGCCGATAGTGCAGCGTCGTCACAGCGCCAGCCATCCGCTGCGTACGCTGCAGCGATCTCTTCTACGGTAGTGCCGGGTAACCCTTTGGGGGCGCGTGCGGCCAGTCGAGCGAGCGGCTGCAGCGCTTCCGCAAATGGGCTCTCACCCAGATAGCGCCATACCCAGTTCCGGCGCACGCCATGTTCGGCCTCAAGTGCCAGCACTCGTTCGCAGGCCTCGGCGTGCGGCATCGTGGCCAGTTCTGCGAAGGCGTCGCGCAGCTTCTTCTCGTCGTCTTCGTTTTCCCTTGGCAGCCGGGCGCGGTCCACGAGGATTCCCTGCCCGGGCAACGGTTCACGTAGCAGCTTGCTGATTCCCCTGTAGCGTTGGGGAGCCTCACAGAACCGCTGCCACAGGTGGGCCCACTTCCCGTTGCCTTCTAGCAGCCTCTGGGCGGCCTCTGCAACACCGTCGTCCTCTGGGTGGGCTCCGTAGCTCGTCTTCACCAAGTTGCAGAAAGCCGTCCATTCTGCAGCGGAGTGCGCGGCACGGAAAGCTGCGGGGTCGTGCATCCAGACGAGCAAGTCACGCTGTGCATCGGGCACGGCGAGCTTGTCGAAGTCCTCAGCCGTTAGCCGACGTCCCCGAAGGGCGTCAAGAGGAACATCGGCCACTCGAGCGAGCACGCGCATCAACGCGGCTTTCGTCAGTTGGTCCTTGGCTAGCTCAAGTCCGCAGCCGTCTGCCGATGTCAGGAACGCTTCGACCGTCCAATCGCGGCCATTGCGCTGGTGCCAGACTGCGCCCCGGTATTGCAGTTCCACCAGAGGCTGCAGTTCCACGGGGCAATCGCCGCCGGCACGTAACAGTTGGCGCTCGACTCGCGGAAGGTAGAGAATGGGAGCTCTCGCGTCTTTCGGCCAGACGTCAGGAAGCGTTCGATCTACTATGCAGCGCAGCCAGATTGCCGGCCCCGTGCGATGTTCAGGGTCGTAGTCCCCAAGGGTGAATAGCGAGGGAAGCTCGCCACGAAGCCGGGCGACGAGATCCGACCACTGACCATCATCGTCAGTCCAGAGCACGGCAACCGGAGATGCCATACCGTCGCCCGGTACGAGTGCAGCCTGCAGTGACGTAGCGAGTGCGTCGGCGGCGCGCGCTGTGGCTAAGGTAGTGGCAGCACTCACCGTTTCTTCTCCTTCTGGCGTGTCCTCGCATCTTGCTTCACGTCGCACGAGTAGTGCAGGTCATTCCAGCGGTTACCGTCGAATGCCCGCCCACCCATGAAGTCTTTACTCTTTTCATCCCAACCCCAGAACCACGGGAAGTCCTTCTTCGGACGCTCCGGTTCCTTACCGCGATCCTTGTCCCATTTGATTTTGGGCGTCTTTCGGAAGATGCTCTTGCCATAGAGGGTCTTCGCCATCATGAAGGGGCGGATGTTCATGCGTACTCCGTCGTTGACATCCGGCTGCCAACCTATCGCCTGCTCATGAAGTGGCTTCCAGCGGACGAAGAGATCGTATGGCGGCTCACCCTCGAGGATCAGTTTGAGCTGGTCCTGTAGATAGAGCGCCGCAGCGATTTTCGCATCCGCTCCCTCATTGCCGGCCTTTTGCTCGGCCTTTTGCCGAGTGATCCAGTCGCCGAGATAGCTGAAGGTCAACTTCTCAAGCGTCTGCCGACCCTTCGCACCTGATGATGCCAATGAGTGATAGTTGATGAGAGCGTGGAAGCCCTCTCCCAGTCCGTCCCAGACGTGCCAGACGAACGGGCGATTATTGAAGAGCGTGCAATGTTGCTCGAAAAAGCCATTACGAAGCCAATCGTCGAGCGACGCGTCGGAGTAGTCCGCCTGTGCGAGTAGCGTCTCCTGACGGGCGGCGTTCCACTCCTTTCCGTAGGCGCGCGCGAGGAGTTCCCGCAAGCGTTCAGCGGCTGGACCTTCGCCTTTCGCTGAGCTGATGGGCACGATACCATCGTCATCTGCCAACTTCTCCAGACCGTCCGCACTGAGCCCTGCGCAATCGCTGTGATTCGAGCCGGTCTGGCGCGGCCACTGGTAGCCGAGCAACCGCGCCACGGCTACGTGTAACGGCTGATCTGATCCTCTTGGGTGTCCGCTGAACAGCCATTGCGTAGGGTCGCTGGAGAACGGCTTCGGTAACCCGTCCGGATATCTCTGCGCCGCCTCCTTCTGCCAGTGCTCGAGGTCGAACGGGACTTGAACCAAGCTTGTATTTGTTGGCTTCAGGGACTGGTCGACCTTCCTGACCTCTATGCGATACCCTGGCGAGGCACAGTACTCCCACAAGGCTGGGATGTCACTGGGGTTCTTGGAGACGATGGGCGAGGCGTTGCTATCGAACGGTTCACCGTAGTAGAGAGCCACAGGCATATCGCTCATTTGACTCACCATCACTCCATTCTTCCCCCACGCAGCAAGTCCCTGTCGACGAGCAAGCCCATCTCCGTTGTCTCGCCAATCAATGATGCCTTCCAAGCCGCCCGACATCCTTGTCGTTTCCACCGTGCTTTGAAAGAACCGCCAGCCACTCCCAATGGCACTCAATTCCCAAAAACACCTCCGAACTCTCTCATCGTCACCTGTCTTGATTCCTTGGTAGGAGCTGGCCCTCACATTAAGAAGCGCCGCGGATTCAGCCTCCATTAGCATCAGTTTCCCTTCAGGGTTTCTGAGTTGTGCCTTCTGCTTCATCCACAGCACCGCCTTTTCAAGTAGCCCATTCGTCTGGCACGTCTGGGACGGACTGGGAGAGGGCTTCCACGCTCTCATCAACTATCACTCATTGGCATCATCAGGTG
>JANXPZ010000183.1 GCA_025357055.1 Candidatus Eiseniibacteriota bacterium
GGCGGGGCGCGTAGCCCACCGGCGTGTCGAGCGCGGCCACGCGGCGCACCGGGGCGTCGAGGTCCGCGAAGCACTCGCTCCCGACGCGCGCCGCGACCTCCGCACCGAAACCGCAGGTGAGCGTGTCCTCGTGCGCCACGATCAGGCGGCCGGTCTTCGCCACCGAGCGCGCCACCGCGTCGAAGTCGAAGGGCTGGATGGTGCGCGGATCGAGGATCTCGGTCTCGATCCCCTGCTCGGCCGCCTCCTGCGCGGCGAGCACCGAGCGCTGCACCAGCGCGCCCCAGGTCACGATGGTCACGTGTGAGCCCGGGCGCACCAGGCGCGCGCGCCCGAAAGGCACGGTGTAGTCCGGCCCGGGGTACGGTTCCTTGGCGTAGGGCTGCCGGTAGAGGTGCTTGTGCTCGAGGAACAGCACCGGGTCCTCGCTGCGCAGTGCCGTGCGCAAGAGCCCGGCCGCGTCGCTCGCCACGCTCGGGATCACCACCCGCAGCCCCGGGCAGTGGGCGAAGATGCTCTCGCCGCACTGGCTGTGATAGGGCGCCCCGCCCTGCAGGTAGCCCCCGTAGGCCGCGCGCACGACGACCGGCGCGGCGAAGGCGTTGTTCGACCGCCAGCGCAGCATCGAAAGCTCGTCGCGCAACTGCATCATGGCCGGCCAGATGTAGTCGAAGAACTGGATCTCGACCACCGGCCGCAGCCCCAGCGTGGCGAGCCCGATCGCGCGCCCGACGATGTTGGCCTCGGCGAGCGGCGAGTTGTACACGCGCTCCCGGCCGAACAGCTTCTGCAGGCCCGCGGTGACGCCGAAGACGCCGCCCTTGCCCTTCATCTCCGAGAGCAGCTCCTCGTGCGAGGAGTCCGCCACGTCCTCGCCGAAGATCAGGATGCGCGGGTCGCGCCTCATCTCGTCGCGCAGGCAGAAGTTGATGCTCTGCAGCAGCGTCTCCGTCCTCTCCGGGTGCAGCGGTCGCGGCTCGGCGGCGAAGCGCTCGGAGGCCGGGTCCACCTCGGGCGAGTAGACGTAGAGCGAGGCGGTCTCCGGCTCCGGCTGGGCGCTCGCGCGCGCCGCATCGCTCGCCGCCGAGATCCCGGCCTGCACCTCGGCGTGGAGCCGCTCGAACCCTTCCGGGTCGAGGATGCCCTCCTGCTGGAGGAAGCGCGCGAATCGGGGCAGGCAGTCGCGCTGCGCCTCGGCCTCGCGCACCGCCTGCGACTTGTACCTGCTCTCGTCGTCCGACATCGAGTGCGAGTAGGGCCGGGTCACGAGCGCCCGAACGAACGCCGGCCCCCTGCGCTCGCGGCAGTGGCGGATGGCCTCGCTCAGCACGGCATGCGAGGCGACCGGGTCGCTGCCGTCCAGCGCGCCCTCCCAGAAGAGGTTCGGGAAGCCGCGCACCAGCGGCGCCACGTCGCCACCCGCAGTCTGCACGTCCGCCGGCACGGAGATGGCGTAGCCGTTGTCCTCGATGAGGAACAGCACCGGCAGTCGCAGGTTGCAGGCCGAGTTCAGGGCCTCCCAGAACTCACCCTGGCTGGTGGTCCCCTCCCCCGAGCTGACGTAGACCATCTCGTCACCCTGCACCCGGCCCCGCAGCGACGGGTGCTCGTCCTCCAGGGCGTGATACTTGACCAGCGCCTCGGCAGCGCCGACCGCCTGCAGGAACTGCGTGCCCGTGGGGCTGCTCTGCGAGACGATGTTGAGTCCCCGGTGGCCCCAGTGGCTCGGCATCTGCCGGCCGCCCGAGCTGGGGTCCTCGGCCGAGGCGACCGCCGAGAGCAGCATCTCGCGCGGCGTCATGCCCAGCGCGAGGCAGAGCGCGCGATCCCGGTAGTAGGGATAGAACCAGTCGTGGCCCGGGCGCAGCAGGCTGCCCGCCGCGGCCAGCACGGCCTCGTGACCCGCCCCCGAGATCTGGAAGTAGGTCTGGTTGAGCTTCTTGAGGCGGATCTCCTCGTCGTCCAACCGCCGCGAAGTGACCATCGTGCGGTAGAAGGCGATCAGGTCCCCGGCGCCCAGCCCGGGGGGGCGCGGCCCGTCGGCCGCGGGTGCCCTGTCAGTAGCCCTGCGCACACCCATCCTTTCGCTTCTCCGTCGCTCCGGCGTAGAGGCCCGTCGCCGGGTCACGCCAGATCGCCTGGTAGCCGCCGTAGGCCCCGACCGGCTCGGGCTCCAGCACGTGGCCGCGGCGCTTCAGCTCCGCCAGCACGTCCGCGGGCAGGCCGTCCTCGATGTGGAGCACGCCGCCGTCGGTCATCACCGTGCCGGTCGGCTCGCTCGAGCCGGTGTGGTGCCAGCGGATGGCGTCCCCGGCCTCCTGCAGATTCATGCCGAAGTCCAGGAGATTCACGATGATCTGCGCGTGACCCTGCGGCTGCATGTCGCCGCCCATCAGGCCGAAGGCCATGAGGGGCTTGCCGTCCTTCGTCACGAACGCCGGGATGATGGTCTGGAACGGGCGCTTGCCCGGCTCGAGGGCGTTGGCGTGACCCCGCTGAAGGGAGAAGCAGCCACCGCGGTCCTGCAGGCCGAAGCCCAGCTCGGGCACCACGTAGCCCGAGCCGAAACCGGTGTAGTTGCTCTGGATGAGCGAGACCATCATGCCGCTCTCGTCGGCGGCGCACAGGTAGGTGGTCTCCCTGCGACTCAGGGCGACCGGATCGCCCGCGCTGTCGGTAAGCGCCGCATGCTGCAGGTCCACGAGGGCAGCGCGGCGCTTCGCGTACTCCTTCGAGAGCAGCGCCTCGACCGGCACCTTGGCGAAGACCGGGTCGGCGTAGTACCGCGCGCGGTCGGCGAAGGCCAGCTTCTTCGCCTCGGTCATGAC
>JANXPZ010000197.1 GCA_025357055.1 Candidatus Eiseniibacteriota bacterium
AGAGTTCCTGGCGGCGAAGCAGAAGTAGTCCTCATCGCGACGGACGAAGGCCCGGCACCCGCCGGGCCTTCGTGCATGGTGCGTGAGCTGCCCGTCGAACGGGCCTCCCGCCATCGGCTACTGCTTCTCGGCCGCCAGCGCCTCGCTGAACGCCTGCCGATGGCCCTCGGTGGCGGCCGCGATCTCCGACAGCACCGACCTGACCCCGGCGGGGAGCGATTCGCTCATCCTGGAGAATTGCTTCTCGATCAATGCGTTCTCGAGGTCCCGGGCGATGGAGAGTGCTTCCCGTTGGGTGAGGCGGCTCTCCCGGGCTTTCGTCGCCTGTTGCTCGACATAGCGGATGGATGACCGAATCGCCTGAGGCTTGAATCGCTGGTCGAACCACGCCTGCTTCCCGGGCGCGTCCTTGGACCGGAGAGCCCCGAGCCAGTCCGCGTGGTCCTGTTCGTCTCCTGCGATGCCCAGCCAGAGATCCCGCCGAGCCGGGAACGCGACAGCGAAGACCTCGTAGAGCTGCTTGAGCGCCAGCTCGTGCTCGATCAGCAGCTGCAGAGTGCCCGGTTCCTGCTCCTTCATCACTCGGCTCCTCCGATTCGCGGTTCGTGGCCCGCCCGGGCAGAGGCGGGTGGTCCTGCGGCCGCGGGTCCCACGCAGGCGTTTCGCAGTTCGCTCGACGCGGCGAGCGGGGCCGCCGCAGGTCGGGACCGCGACGATGGCCCCGGGCCGCTGCCGCTCGGTGCGGGCAGGATAGGCGGGGGAAGCCACGCCGTCCATTGCCTCCGGCCTCCCGCCCGACCGAGCGGGAGAGCGCGACGGCCCGGGCCGCGAACGAGGGCTGCAAAACGCACGGTCGGATGACGTTCATCCCCCGGCCGGACCGGCAGCGTCTTTCATCCGGGCCTCGCTCAGCGTAGGATTGTGGGCAACCATTCCACATCTGCACCGGCGAAGGCGGGGCGCGAATCGACCGCAGCATCCAGGCGACGTCGAAGAGGCCCGTCCGCAGGTGCCGTGTGGGCAAATCCGGAAAGGCGTGCCCCCATCCTTGCGAAACCTCCCCGCGCTGTTCGTGGCCGTCATGTTCGCCGTGTCCGTCGCTGTCACGCCGGCCCGCTCCAGCATCATCCTCTCGGAGTTGTGCGATCCCCAGTCCAACTACACGACCGATCGTTTCATCGAGATCTACAACACGGGCCCCGACGCCGTGAACCTCACGGGCTGGTCGGTGGTCGCGGTGGCGAACGGCGTGGATGGCACCAGCTGGACGCTCTCGGGGTCCATCGCCCCGGGCCAGGCCAGGGTCCTGGGGTACACCACACCCGTGACCGCCTTCACCGTGAACTTCCCGAACGCGGCCTGGAACGCCATCACCAGCTCGGGCGGGGCCTACAACTGGAACGGCAAGATCGGCGACGGCGCGAAGTTGAAGAACGCCAGCGGCACGGTCATCGATCTGGTGGTCGCGACCGGCGATCTCTTCGTTGACAAGGACTACGTCCGCAACCCGACCATCACGAGCCCCAACTCGGTCTACACGCCCTCCGAGTGGACGGCGACGGCCGTGGCTTTGGCCACGAACGCGAGCCCCGGCTCGCACAACGGGTCGCAGGTCACGGCCTCGGGACCGCGGATCTCGAATCTCGTGACCGATCCCGCGACCCCGGCGGCGGGAGCCGGCGTGGCCGTGCAGGCGAGCGTCGTGGACACCAGCGGCGCGATCGCTTCGGTGGCGCTGTCGTGGGGAACGACCTCCTCGTCCCTGCCCAACGCCATCGCGATGGCGCTGCTCTCGGATTCCACCTACCGGACGACCGCGCTGATCCCGGCCCAGTCCGCCGGGGCCACGGTCTACTACCAGGTTCAGGCGGTGGGCGCTTCGGCCACGGGCACCTCGTCGATCCTGAGCTACACGCTCGCCGGGGGCGGGGGCGGGGCGCCGACCATCCTTGCCGTGGGCGAGATGAGCGACTCGACGCTGCTCGTGCAGTTCAGCGAGCCGGTGGAGCAGACCAGCGCCGAGACCCCGGCGAACTACACGGTGGGCGCGCTGAGCGGCGTCGCCGCGGTGCGCGACCCGGTCCAGACGGCCCAGGTGCTGGTGACCGTCCGCGGCATCCCGGCGGGCGCACGCACGCTGACGGTGAACGGCGTGGCCGATCTTTCCGCCAGCGTGGCGTACGGCGCCACCTGCGGCTTCAACTACGTGGACGTGAGCGTCCCCGCCGGGTACTACGCCGGCACGGCCGGGCTGAGAGGCTCGGCGCTGCGGGTCGCGCTCCACAACCTCATCAAGAACCACACGGCCATGAGCTACGCGTACGCCCTCACGGCGTTCGCGACCACCGACGTGAAGCCGAACGGGAAGATCTGGGACATGTACTCGGACGTGCCGGCGGGGACGCCGCCCTACGAGTACGCCGTCGGCGGAACCGGGCAGGGCGGCTCGGAGGGGCTCGGCTACAACCGCGAGCACTCGTGGCCGCAGTCCTGGTTCAACGGCGTGTCCCCGACGTACTCGGACCTGTGGGTCCTCTATCCCACGGACTCCTACGTGAACGGCTACCGCTCCAACTACCCGTACGGTGAGGCCGGCACCGCCACCTACACCTCGCTCAACGGCAGCAGGCTCGGCCCGAGCGTGAGCGCCGGCTACAGCGGCACGGTGTTCGAGCCCATCGACGCCTTCAAGGGAGACCTCGCGCGCAGCACGTTCTACGTCTCGACACGCTACTTCAACGAGGATGCCGGCTGGTCGAGCAGCGGGTCGGCCAGCCGCGCCGAACTGCTGCGCTGGGCGGTCGATCAGTACTCGGCGTGGAACACGGACGACCCCGTGAGCTGGAAGGAGCGCCTGCGCAACGGGGCCATCTACGCCATCCAGAACAATCGGAATCCGTTCGTCGATCATCCGGAGTTCGTCGCGATGATCTACGACTCGAATTCGGTCGCTGGCGTGGGCGACGGCGCGTCCGCGAGCGCGATCCGCCTCCGTCAGAACCTCCCGAATCCGTTCGGCGCGCGGACCTCGATCGGGTTCGACCTCGCCCGGCGGGAGCCGGTCACCCTGCGCATCTACGACGTGACCGGCCGCCTGGTCCGGACGCTGGCCGACGGGAGCGTGCTGGAGTCCGGGAGCCACCGCCGGGAATGGGACGGGCGCGACGAGCGCGGGGCGCAGCTCGGGGCCGGGCTCTACTTCTGCCGCCTGGTCGCGGGCCCGGTGAGCGAGACGAGACGCATGGTGCTGGCCCGGTAGATGGAGCGGTCGAGCCGCGGCGTTCGCGGGCTCGGTCCGGTGCGGGCGCGCGGTGCCGCCGGGCCCGCCCGCACCGGACCGGGCCCGCCGGGCTAGGACGACGTGGGAGCCGGCGGGGCCGGGGGCGCAGCGAGTCTTCTCCTGCGCAGGAGCCCCCAGAGATTCACCGCACCGAGCGCGGTGACGAAAGCGATGATCACCTCCACCGGATATCGGTAGCGATCGCGGGCCCACACCACCACGTGGATCGCCGTGTGCGCGGCGAGGAAGCAGAGGAGCGCCACGAGCACGCGGCGCTCGGTGAGCCTCAGGCCCACCCAGGCGAAGGGCAGCAGCACGAGGAATGGCACGATCACGAGGCTGCTGGCGAGCACGTGGGGAAGACTCCAGGGCTTCGCGTAGCGTCCGTCCAGGTAGGGCCGGTATTCCGGGTGGCGGACAGCGAAGGCCCAGTATTCGCGGAACTGGAACCAGTAGATGTCCAGCGGTTTCATCGCCGGCCGTCCGCCCCGCAGGAAGAGCTCGCGTTCCTCGGGGGCCACGGCGCCCAACTCGGCCCGCTTCCGGGTCTCCCAGGTGCGGAGCCATTCCTGACGCGAGGGTGCGGCCCTGGTCGTGCCCCCGGCGAGCCGCGCCGTGGCCATGGGCAGCCACTCGTCAAGCACCCGTTCCGTCACCAGGACCGGTCTGCCGAACGCGATCTGGTTACGTACCTGGTACGGGACCATGAGCGCGAGCAGCACGGCGAAGACGATCGCGGACCGTCTCCAGGTCGTCTGCAGCGAGCCGCTCACGATGAGCATCATGACGGGCACCATCAGGCTCAGCGGGCCGAACCGCACGTCGGTGTGGACCAGCAGTGCGAGCGCGAGGGCCAGCAGCACGAGGTCCCACTTCCTCGCACGGGTCGCTGCACGCAGGGTCAGCACCAGCACCGCGGTCAGGAGGAAGCCGATCAGGGTCTCGCGCAACGGCATCGCGCTCATGCTGATGCGGTGCGGATTGACCGCGACGAGCAGCCCGGTGAGCGCCGCGACGGGCCAGCGCACGAACGGGCGCAATCCGATCAGGAGGATCCAGACCGTCGCGCCGCCGAGCAGCGCCTGGACGACCTGGAGCGCCAGGATCTCCGGTCCCGGCAATGCGTAGGCGAGCGCCATCAACGCAGGGTAGAGCGGCTCCCGGAACGCCAGCGGCGTCCTCCACCAGTCGCCCGTCAGCATGAGGCGCGCGAAGGCATCGTAGGTGATCGAGTCGTCTTGCGGATCGATCCGGATGCCGCTCCCCGCCAGGGCGACGAAGGCCAGCCTCAGGGCCACCGCGAGCGCCACGAGCCCGAGACCGAGTGCCAGGGCCCCGCGGGGCATCGACTCCGGCCCGGGGGCGCCGGGCTGCGGTTGCCCCGCCGCCGACGGGGCGTCGGCCACGGCGCCCGGGAAGATCACGCGCTGGTAGAACAGGAACTTCGCCATCATCGCGGTCACCAGGATCCCGACGAGAGCCACGACGTAGTGGATCCCGAGCAGCCGGTGACAGACGACGAACGCCACGTATTCGGCGCCGCGAAAGCCGCCGGATGCCATCGCGAAGAGCAGCAATTGCCTGCGGAAGTCCTGCTTCCGCGCATCGAACACGACATAGCGGCACGCCAGGAAGTTGATGCAGAACACGACGACGATGGCGATGGCGAGGGCGGCCTCGGGTGCCAGGCCCACCTTCTCCTTCAGCAGCACGGTCAGGCCAACGTTGGTGGTGAAGCTCACGCCGCTCAGGCCGAGGAATCTGGGTGCCCTGGCAAGATCGATCTTCAAGAAGAGGCCGCTTCCGGACTTCGCTCCCCGCCCGTCCCGGGGACATCCCATTCCGGCGCACGAACTCCGTCCACCCCGGTCCGACCGTGGCCGACCCGCGCTCGGGTGGCGCTGCGCGTCCTCATGCATCGCCCCGCTTGTGGATCATGTCGGCCACCAGGGCCAGAGTCCCGGCGTTCACGCCCAGCACCAGCAGGACCAGCGTCTTCTCGGTCAGGTTGTGCAGGTGGAGGACGTCGTAGGCGGCGCTTCCGACGAACAGCAGGAAGAGCACCACGGTGGGTGGCACCATCGTGCGCAATGGGGCGAAGTACATGCCGGTCCGGAGGATCAGGACCAGGAAACGGAGCGTGTCCCCGATCGGGTCGATCTTCGACTTGCCCACCCGCCGGGCGTAGCCGATGGGGATGTAGCGGACGGTGTAGTAGCTCATGAGCAGGGCGATGGTGATGGTCGTCGTGAAGCTGAAGCCGTCCGGCAGCAGGTGAAGGAAACGTTCGGCGAGATCCTTGCGGAAGATCCGCAGTCCCGAGTTCAGGTCGTCGATCCTGCGTCGCGTCACCCATGCCGCGTAGCGTCGCAGGAAGGTCCGCGGCAGGCGTCTCAACCACGAATCCTGGACTCCCGGCGCGGTGCGCGCCCCGACCACCATGTGGGCGCCGTCCGTGGCCGCAAGGAGGTCGCCGATCCGCTCATTGGGGTACGTGCCGTCGGCGTCGGTGATGCAGATCCACTCGTACCGCGCGTGACGCAGTCCCGTCTTGAGAGCCGCGCCGTACCCGCGATTCGAATCGTGCCGTACCACGGACACGCCCGGCAGGTCACGCACCGCGTCACTCGTGCCGTCGGTGGACCCGTCATCGACGACGATGATCTCGTAGGTGACCGCTGGAAGGGCGCTCATCGTCTGGACGAGGGCCGTGAGCACCGGACGGATCCCGTGCTCTTCGTTGAACGCGGGCACCACCACGGAGACCGTCCGCGGAGGCGGTGGGACGGCTTCGACGCGCGCGCTCGTCACGATCGCGTCCACGAAAGCCCCCGCGTCGGCGATGGGTCCGCCCCTGGCACCGTTTCGAAACGGAGGGAACGCACGGGGAGAATCGTGCGGCGGGGGAAGAGCACGTTCGACCTCCGGTGGGGGGCGCAGCGGCACGGCGATTACCCCGAGGAATTCCGATGATAGCAGCAGAGCGGAGCGGCGGCAAGATGACGCTCGAGATGACGCGCGCACGGGCGGCCGATCGGTTCTCGACGACCGTGCCCGGGGTGCGGAGGGCCGCTCGCGCGGCCCCGGTCGCTGCGGTTCAGCTCGTCTCTCGAACCGCCTGAGACCGTTCGACGCGGGCTCTCGCCGCGCGCGGAGGGCCGGTGTGACGAAGGCGTGAGGGGGCCCGGTGGCCGATGTGCGCGCCGCTGTTGCGCGAGACGGTTGCATGCGCTACAAGGATGCGAGCGGTCGGTGAACGGTCGGCCGCGCGTCCTTCCTTCCGAGTGAGGAGCCATGACGGCAGCGCATCCCGAACTCGTGGTCATGGCCGCCGGCGTGGGCTCGCGCTTCGGCGGTCTCAAGCAGCTCGAGCCGGTCGGACCCGGCGGCGAGAAGCTCATCGACTATTCGATCTTCGACGCCCTGCGCGCCGGCGTGGAGCGCGTGGTGTTCGTCATCCGCCGTGAGATGGAGGCCGACTTCCACGCGCTCGTGGGCGCACGTTTCACGGGCCGGGCGGAGGTCGTCTACGCGCACCAGGAGCTCGACGACGTGCCGGCCGGCTTCGTCCGGCCCGCAGACCGCACCAGGCCGTGGGGCACCGCGCACGCGATCCTCGCCGCGCGCCAGGCCGTGCGGGCGCCCTTCCTGGTCATCAACGCCGACGACTTCTACGGCGCCGCCGCGTACGGCGCCGCGGCCGGGTTCCTGCGCGCGCCGGCCGCTGCGCCGCCCGAGCGGTGGGCGATGGTCGGCTACCACCTGGCCAACACGCTCTCGGCGCACGGCACGGTCTCGCGTGGCGTATGCGCGGTCGGAGCCGACGGCCTGCTCCGGGACATCGTCGAGCGGACCGCGCTCTCGCCGTGCGACGGCGGCGCGAGCGAGACCGGGCCCGACGGCGCGGACCGCCGCTACCCGGGCGACACGCCGGTCTCGATGAACTTCTGGGCGTTCACGCCCGCGATCTTCGACCACCTCGCCGGGCGCTTCGCCCGCTTCGTGGAGACGAAGGGGCAGGACCTCAGGTCGGAGTTGTACATCCCGGCCGTGGTGAAGGAGCTCATGGACGAGGGCCTCGCCACGGTGCGCGTGCTCGACTCGCCCGACCCCTGGTTCGGTCTCACGTATCGCGAGGATCGCGACGTGGTCGCGGCGCGGCTGCGCGCGTTGGTCGCCCGCGGCGACTATCCGCCGAGGCTCTGGGGCTAGCTGGCGCTGCCACCGCGTGCCCCGCACGGACACTCCGCGACTTGCACCGTTCTCGAACACGGCCTAGCCTGACCGCGCCGCTCGCCGGAACGGGACGGCTGGCGAGGAGCCCGGGCCCGCAGCAGCGGCGCCGGAGGCGAGGGAAGCGGGACCGGGGACGTGGTTCGAGTGGATCGGGCGCCCCCGCCGGAGAGTGAGACACCATGAGCGACGCGGCTCGACTCAAGCGGGACCTGATCGCGCAGTGGGCCTTCGACACCCGGCCCATCCTGGGCCGGCTGCACCTGTGGCTCGAGGACGTGACGGTGGAATGGATCCGCGGCCAGCCGGCCGCCGAGTTCACCCACCAGATCTCCTTCCTCGACGGCCGCATGGAGCGGCTGATGGCCATGACGGTGGCGGTCACCGCGCTCGGCACCCAGCTCTTCGGCCGCTTCGGCGAGGGGAAGGGGAAGGACAAGACCGAGCTCAACCAGGTGAAGAAGGACGCCGACTCCATCTCTGCCTACGCCATGAGCGAGGGGCTGTGGTTCGCCTCGCGGCACCTGCCGGAGAACCACGCCATCATGGTGAGCCTGGGCGAGGGGCTCATGCCCAAGGGGGGGGAGACGCCCGAAATGGGCTCGAACCCGCAGCTCGGCTACGGACGCATCTACGCCCGGCCCCAGGTGGCGCGCTGGCTCGAACAGCGCGTGACGCGGATGCTCAACGACGCCGATTACGATTGGTGCGCCTTCTACCAGGAGGTGAAGGCGGCGGGCATCACGGTCTGGGGCGCCGCCATCGACACCCTCGAGAACACCTCCCGCTTCGCCAACGGGGAGCCCACCGGACCGATGACGGTGCTGCACCTGTTCGACCAGCCGCTGCGGATGAAGCGCCCCTACGAAGGCTACGTGGGAAACCTGTTCCTCCCCCGCGCCGTGGTGGACAAAGCCGCCGAGTACTCGCTGTTGATCGACTACCGCACGCCACGGGGGCGGGTGATGGAGGCGATCGAGCTCGCCTATCCTGGCCTGCGCCGCGAGCACGTCCACGTCTGGACCCTGGGCGGGAAGACCCGGGCAGCGCGTATCGGGAAGCTCTGGGACGAATGGCGGGCGGCCGGCGCGCACCTGGTCGAGGACGGCTGGACGTTGCCGTCGGGGATGAAGGCGTTCAACGAGTCCGGCACCTACGCCCCGACCTACCGGATCGGCCCCTGGACCGACGACGACGGGCTCACGCACCTGTTCCTGTGCGACGGCTACGCTGCGTCCGCCGAGGCGATGCAGGCGGCGAGCCTGGCCCCGATGCTGGGCCTGGAGGCCTCGCTGGCGGTGTTCACCTCGAAGTTCGACCTGCCGTACGATTGCGAACTGCATATCATGCACCTCGATCCCGACGCGCCCGACTTCGCCGAGCGGCTCGCCGCGCGGCTGGGGCACCCGGTGGACGACGGCCGGCAGGCCGCCTACCGCGAACTGATCCTCCAGGCCCGCGACGCCGGGGTCCCACTCGAGAAGCCGGTCATCGCCGCCGATGACTTCTTTCCCGAGAAGCTCTGGGAGGTGGCGGCCTTCTCCGGCTACATGCGGGACGATCCCTACTCCGGCGCCGCCGGCGTCCAGGAAGCCGGTCCCGGCGTCTTCCGCGTCGGCGTGCGGCTGGCCACTGCGCGCGGCGACAAACGCGTGGTCTTCACCCTGCGGCTGATGGAGAAGCACCGGGAGTCGCGTCTGGTGTTCAATCCCCTGCTCACGCGCTTCGTCAACGGCGAGGACTTCCGCACCCGGCCGGTGAAGATCTCCGACTCGGGCCGCATCCGCAACGAGTTGCAGACGCTGTGCTCCGAGGCCATCGAGTACGGGGGCAAGCAGCAGATGCGCATCCACTTCGATCGCATCCCGCCCGAGGTGATCTCGCCCGCACAACAGAAGGTGTTGCTGGCGGTGCTGCGCTGGTACAAGCAGCACCACCCGCTCTGGTTCTCGTGGCTGCAGGTGGTCGGCCCCGGCGAAACGGCCGGGACCACCGCGCGGCCGGGGCCCACCTAGTCCATCCCATAGCTCACGTCCTGGAGCGCGGCGGCGGCAGGCCAGCCGTGAGTCCGGCGTCGGCTGCCGCCATCGGGCGGTTGGCGCCGGAGAGCCCCCGCACCTTCAGCAGGTGCGGGGGCTCTCCATGAGGCTTGCGCTCCGAGTGGCGTCGCGGCGCCAGCAAGGTCCGAGATGCGCTTCAGCGCCGGGCGTAGTGGGTCGCGCCGTACCAGTCCACGGCCACGACTGGCTCGCTGCCGACCACCCAGGCGTCATGGCCCGACGGGAGGTGGGAGACGGAGCCTGGCCCCAGATCGAACTCACGGCCGTCCTTCATCAGGACGTGGATCCGCCCCGAGACCACGTACTGGAAGTGAGGCGCCTCGCACCACTCGGTACCGGCGATCGGCTTGACGTCCACCGACCAGCGCCAACCCGGCTCGAGGATCAGTCGCCCGACCGACCCGCCGCCGATGTTGAGCAACTCCATCCTGCCGTGGCCGAACGTCCTGATCTCGTCGGCCTTTGCGAATTCCTTCCACTCCACGTGATTCGCCTGCGCAACCGGTGCCATGACGACGCCTCCCCGCGGCCCTTCGGGTGATCCTGCGGGACGTGTCGGTTTGGATGCTTGGCCGCCTGCGGTGCGCGCCGGGTTGGCGCGGACCTGACAGGGCCCGACGCCTGAGCCCGGTGCCGCGCCAGCCGCACCGGCCGCCGGGCCAACTCCGGTCGGATTGCCGCCGACTCTGCTTGAATGCGGGCTGTCCGCCGGCCACTTTGCCGGCGAGGTCGCCCGCTCGGCGCGGCTCGGCCCATGGAGTCGGTGAGCGCGTCGCTTATCGAGCCTTCCCCGCCATCGGATGGAAGTCGCCGGTCAGGCCGACGGGCTGTGAGGTCCGGATGAGATGCGCCATCTCGATCGAAGGGCGCGCGTCCCGGATTCCGAACCCCCGGCCCTCCAGCAGCTCGCGGTAGCAGGCGGTGTGCAGGTCCGTGAACCCCTCCGAGAACTCGATCGCCTCACCGTCCAGGGTGAGGGAGCGGTAGGTGGTCCTGGCCCCCGCCTCGGCTGGCAGGTCGGCCCGGTCGAGAGACAGGAACCAGCGCACGCGTGCGCGCTCCAGTTCCAGGAAGCCCGCCATCTTGTCCGGCTTCGCCAGGTGGACCCGCTGATCACGCAGCGGCCCGAAGACCCAGGTGAGCATGTCGAAGAAGTGGATGCCGATGTTGGTGCCGACGCCGCCGGATCGGCTCGCGTCGCCCTTCCACGAGACGAAGTACCACGGGCCCCGCGACGTGACATAGGTGAGATCGAGGTCGTGGACGCGATCGGCCGGCTCCGCGGCGATGCGCTCGCGGAGGGCTGTGATCGCGGGGTGGAGGCGGAGCTGCAGCAACGTGTAGACGCGCCGCTCGTACTCCGTCTCCAGATCCTCGAGTGCGTCGAGGTTCCACGGGTTGAGCACCAGCGGCTTCTCGCAGAGCGCGTCGGCGCGGATGCGCAGCGCGAAACGGATGTGCGCGTCGTGCAGGTAGTTCGGAGAGCAGATCGAGACGACGTGGATGCGCTGCTCCGGCTCCATGCGGCGCAGCTTCTCCGCGTGGCGGTCGAAGCGCTCGAAGTCGACGAAGAAGCGGGCCTGCGGGAAGAAGCGGTCGAGGGTGCCCACGGAATCCGACGGGTCGAGGGCGGCGACCAGCCGCTGGCCGGTGTCGTGGATGGCCTGCAGGTGCCGCGGGGCGATGTAGCCCGCGGCGCCGGTGAGCGCGAAGTTGCGAGGAGGAGACGTGTCCATGGGTCCTCTCTGCTGCTGCACGTGAGACTGACAGGCCGCTCAGGAGTGTCGGGACGAAGCGGGCTCACCATCCTACCTCATCGAGCCCCGGGCATCCCGCGCCCGGGCACGGGCCGTACGGAACGCCGCGGCCTCTCGAAGAGACAGGCGATCCCAACGACTTGCCCGGGAGGCCGGACGACCGGCGCGGACGGGAATGGACGGTGCCGCCGGTGGTTCGGGTACAGTCGAGGGACAACGGGAGGATCATGACGGTCGGGCCCTCCGCCTGCCGCCGCGTGCCCTTCTCCCTTCTTCCGTTTCCCTGTAAGCGATTCCGCTCGTCGCCTCGACTTAGTAGGCGAACCGGGAGAATCGAGGGGGCCGATGCCGAGTGATCTCCAGTCCGACCGAGACCTGGCCGAGCGAGCCAGGGGAGGAGACAGCGCCGCCTGGCGAGCCATCTACGACTCGACCTGCGACCGCCTGTTCGCCTTCCTCTGCTACCAGGTCGGGGATCGCGACGAGGCCCGGGACATCCTGCAGGAGACCTATCTGCAGGCGTTTCGGAGGCTGGGCACCTACCGGGGCGAAGCGCCCCTCGGGGTCTGGCTGCGGTCCATCGCCCTCGGTCGATCGATCGACTGGAAACGGGTGGTCCTCCGCCGGCTCAAGCGAACGACGAGTCTCGACGAATCGAGTGCGAGGGTGGAGCCCGACATCCAGGGAGTGCGCTTCGACTCCGAGGATGACGCCCTCTACCGGGCGCTCGGGAAACTCTCCCGTCATCAGCGCGCGGCGCTCCTGCTGCGTGAATGGGAGGGCCTGAGCTTCCTCGAGATCGCGAGGCTCCTCGGTTGCGCCGAGAGCACCGCCCGGGTCCACCATGTCCGGGCACGTGAGCACATGCGCGCGGCCCTGCGCGGCGGCGAGCGCCCGCTGACGGAGCGCGATTGGGAAGGACAGGAGACATGAAAGAGATCCTCGATCAGCATGCGGAACGGCTCACTCCGGAGGAGCGGAGGGCGATCTGGAAGAAGGTCTCGAGAACGGCCACGGGGGAGTCGCGAGCGATCCTGCGCTGGGCGCTCCCCGCGTCGGCGGCGATCGTGACGGTGGCGATCGCGGTATTCGTGGTCGCGGTGATGCAGCGGCAGCCGGTGGACCTCCAGCCCATCGCGTCGGCGAGGCGCGCGGAGACTTCCTCGAAGATCGAGTCCTCTGCGCCCGTGAGTGAGCGTGTGCAGGGCCCCGCGGCCGACCGCCGCGCCCCGACGGCCCGCCAGGAAGCGCGACACGTGGCCGTCGGTCCCCGGACCGGGCGGGAAGTCCAGCCCGCTCCCACGCCGTCCGCGAGCGGCGCCCGTGCCGCGAAGCTGCCGGAGGCGGTCGAGCCGCGGTCCACGCCGACCGCCCCTTCGCCGGTGACCACCGGGAACGCGGGCGCGGTGACGGGGCGGATCACTGCCAGGGGCGCGCCAGTGCCGTATGCGAATGTGGTGATCCCCGCCACGCGGCAGGGGATCCAGGCCGACGATAACGGCGACTTCGTGATCCCCGGCGTGGCCGCGGGCGAGGTCGAGGTCCGAGCCATCGCGACCGGCTACGAAGCGGTCACCCAGAAGGTGACCGTCAACCCGGGCGAGACCTCGACGCTCGACATCGCCTTCGGCGAGCAGAAGGTCGTGAAGGATCTCGCGGCCGTCGAGGTCAACGCGCAGAGGAGCATCATCGACACCCGGATGGCCACGACCCGGCAGAGCATCATGGGGGACAGGCTGAAGGAGATCCCGGTGGACCACCTGAGGGAGGCCGTCAGCGTCAAGGCCGGCAGCGTGGCCCAGGGCGGCGAGCTGCACTTCCGCGGCGGCCGTGGCGGTGACGTGAAGTTCCAGCTCGACGGCGTGTCCATTGGCCCGGCGCCTCCG
>JANXPZ010000213.1 GCA_025357055.1 Candidatus Eiseniibacteriota bacterium
GCCGGCGCCAGCGCCAGCAGGAGCAGGAGCACGAGCGCGGTGCGCGCCACGGCCCCGGTCCGCCGGGTGGCGTGCCGCGGGTCGAGGGAGAGGAAGGGGAGCGGGGAGCGCACGAAGGGAGCCGGGTCAGAAGGGCCGCTGGAGCCGCACGCTGAAGACCGCGCCCGAGCGCGACCGCTGCAGGTTGCGGGCCACGTAGACCCTCAGGTTGTCCTCCGAGGTCGTCAGGCCGAAGCCGCCGTCCACCTGCAGCGGCTGCCGATCGGGCCGCCACGCGAGCCCCGCGTCGTCCCAGGCGCGGCCGGCGTCCACGAACGCGATCGCGTGCAGTCCGGCGTCGAACCCCTTCGGACGCACGCGCCACAGCGCCGTCGTGTACTCGGCCTGTGCCAGCAGCAGCTGGTTGCCGCGGTACTGTGCGAAGGCGTGCGCGCGCAGTCCGTCCACGCCGCCGGTGGTGAACTCCTTCTGGGTCGGCAGCGTGCCGGTGACCGTCGTTCCGCCCAGGGCGCGCAACGCCAGCGTGGCGGTCGGTGAGAGCCGCAGCACGCTGCGCAGGTCGGCCAGCGCGCGGGTGTATTCGAAGTCGCCGCCCATCCCATGGCCGGCGCGCTCGAGCTCGATCCAGTGGTAGAAACCGGCGCGGGTGCGCGCAGTGCGCCGGGTCTGGCGCTCCAGCCGCAGCAGCACGGCGTGGATGTCGCCCTCGTCCACGGGCGGATTGTCGCGCAGCGCGCGGTCGCGCTCGAAGATCGAGCGGGTGCCGCCCTGGAGCTTCAGCGAACGGTAGGTGTCGTTGCGCACGTGCACGCTGATGACCGAGAAGTCGGGGACGCGCCAGGCCAGGTAGGCGCCGAAGCCCTCACGCTCGAAGTAGTCGCGGTAGTCCTGGCGGGCGAACAACAGCGCCGCGCTGTTCTCGTTCTCGTCCACCTGCTGCAGCTCGCTGTGGTCCGTGCGACGCGTCATCGAGACACCCAGGGCCAGCCGGCCGGGGGGGAGCAGCGGTTGTTCGAACTGCACGCCGTAGAGTGCGCGACGCCGTCCGGTGGCGTACTCGTACCGGCCGCCGACGCGCGGAGCCATCGTGGAGGGGTCCTGGATCTCGCCGACGAGACTGATGCGCAGCAGATCCACGCGGTTGTAGTTGAGGTCGGGTTCGAGCCGCCAGTCGTGGCCGCCCCGCGATCGGGGGCCGCGCCACGCGCGCCAGGCCTCGGGCTCGGTGATCAGCTGCTCGCCGAACGGGGCGCTCAGCCATTCGACCTCGCCGATGAGCGCAGGTTCCGGTGGGGACGGGGCTGCCACGGAATCGGAGTCCGAGGCCAGCGGGGCGAATTCGAGCAGCCCGGGTGAACCGGAGAGCGAGTCGGGTTCGGCGGCGCGGGCCGGGGACCCTCCGGCCAGGATGGCCAGCAGCAGGATGAGGACAATGGGCTTCACGTTACCTCCAGGGTGGGGTGGGAGCGCTTCAAGCCCACCGCAAACCCCATACCACCGGCCGTCCGCGCCGCCGGTTCGACCAACGCGGCGACCGGGTCGGCGGGCGCGGCTGCCGGCGGGCGCGGTGTGGCGTCCGCGCGACACGCGTGCGCCATCGCGCCACGTTCCGGCCCGCTTGCGCGCGTGCGGCGCATCAGCGGCGGCTGATCCCGTACTTGCGCATCTTGCGGTGCAGGTTCGTGCGGTCGATGCCGAGGCTCGTCGCGGCCTGCGTCACGTTCCAGCCCGCGCTCTCCAACGCCTTGCGGATGGCGTCGGACTCGCGCCGTTCGATCTCGCCGCGCAGTCCCGCCGCCTCCTCGCGGCTGGATACGTTCTCGAGCCAGGGCAGCAGGTCCTCGGCGCGGATCTCCTCGCCCGGCACGAGGACGACGGCGCGTTCCAGGAGATTGCGCAGCTCACGCACGTTCCCCGGCCAGTGGTAGTCCTCCAGCACCTGCTGCGCGTCGGGGCTCAGCCGTTTCGGCGGCTTCTCCTCGGCGCGGCAGAACGTCGCCAGGAAGTGCCCGGCCAGCAGGGTCGGGTCGCCGCGACGTTCGCGCAGCGGCGGCACGTGGATCGGCAGCACGTTGAGCCGGTAGTACAGATCCTCGCGGAACTCGCCCTGGGGGACGGCCGCGGTGAGGTCCTTGTGCGTGGCGGCCACGATCCGTACGTCCACGTGTGCGGTCTTGGTGCCGCCCAGGCGCTCGACTTCGCCCGTCTCGATGGCGCGCAGCAGCTTGGCCTGCGCCTCGAGCGACAGGTCGCCGACCTCGTCGAGGAACAGCGTGCCCCGGTCAGCCAGTTCGAGGCGGCCCTTCTTGCCCGTCACCGCGCCGGTGAACGCGCCCCGCTCGTAGCCGAACAACTCGCTCTCGAGCAGATCCCGCGGGATGGCCGCGCAGTTGAGCTTCACGAACGGCCCGTCGGCGCGCTTCGAGAGCGCGTGGATCAGGTAGGCGAAGAGCTCCTTGCCCGAGCCGCTCTCCCCGGTGATGAGCACGCGACCCTGGGACGGCGCGATGCGGCGGGCCTGATCGAGCACCGCCAGCAGCGCCGCGCTCTGCCCCACGATGCCGAGTTCGGGTTCGCCGGGCGGGGTGGCCGGGCGGCGGCGCAGCCGCGCGATGTGCCCGGCCTCGGCCACGATGCCGAGCAGGTGCGGCAGGTCGGGTGGCTTCTCGATGAAGTCGTAGGCGCCGCGCTGTCCCGCCTGCATCGCGTTGGCGAGCGTCGCCTCGCCGGTCACCATGATGACCGCCGTCACCGGGGCCTGCTCGCGGAAGCGCTCGAGCGCCTCCAGTCCGTCGAGCCCGGGCATGCGGATGTCGAGCAGCACCACGTCCGTCGTCTGCGGGTCCAGCCGGGCCAGCCCCTCGGCCGCGTCCGTGGCCTCCTGCACCGCATGTCCGGCGCCCTCGAGCGCACGCCGCAGGGCGCTCCGGATGGCGGGATCGTCGTCCACCACCAGGACCTCCAGCCGTTCTGCCGTGCTCATCGGGAGACCTGACCCTCCTTCGCCAGTGGCAGCACGAGTCGAGCGCACGCTCCACCGCCCTGGCGATCCTCCAGCGACACCGTCCCGCCGTGCTGCCGCGCGATGTCCCGCACCAGCGAAAGACCCAGGCCGCTGCCGCGCCGCTTCGTGCTCACGTACGGTTCGAACAGACGGTCGGCGAGCCCGGCCGGCAGGCCCGGACCGCGGTCCAGCACCTCGAGCACCCCGTGCCCGTGCTCGCACCGCGCGGCGATCTCGACCGTCGCGCCCGCGGGGCTCGCCTCGCAGGCGTTGAGCACCAGGTTGTGCGCGGCGCGCGCCAGCAGCACCTGGTCGCCCCGCACCGGCACGGGCTCCCCGGGTGCGCAGGCGACGAGCACACCTTCGCACATCGGGCGGCCCGCCGCCGAACGGGCCAGCCGGGCCAGGTCGAGCGGTTCCAGGTGCGGCTCGGGCAGGCGCGCGTACTGGGAGAACTGGTCCGCGAGCCGCTCCAGCTGGGCCACCTCGTCGAGAGCGGCCTGGAGGTTCGCACCGGCGTCCGCCCGCATGTCCGGCGCGGACCGGAGCTCGGCCTCGATCAGCTGCAGAGAGAGCTTCAGCGGCGTGAGGATGTTCTTGAACTCGTGCGCCAGCTTGCGCGCCACGTCGCGCCAGGCCGCCTCGCGCTCCGCCGCGGCCATCGCGGTCCGCGCCTCCTCGAGCCGTGCGGTCATGGCGTTGAAGGCGCTGCCGAGCACGCGCAGCTCGCGTGCGCCGCGGGGAGTCACCCGCGCCTGCAGGTCCCCGCCGGCCACGCGGTCGAGCGCGGCCGAAAGTTCACTGAGGGGCCGCGCGATGGGCCGCGCGAGCGCGTGGGCGAGGAACAGCGCGAGCGCCGCCAGCAGGAGTACGAGCCCCGCGACCAGCAGCCAGGTGAGCGGGCGCTGCACGTCCACCATCACGCCGAGCCGGCTGTAGGCGCCGCGTCCCTCGCTGACACGCTCGACGTCGGCGAAGAAGTCGGCCGGCACCCACATGCCCACGGCGAGCGCATGGGTGCTGTCCAGCCGGGCCACGCCGGCGAGCGCGCCGCGGCTCGAGCGCACCAGGCCATCCCTTGCGAGCGCGGCGTCCAGCTCGCCGCCGAGGTCCGTGCCGCGGGTCCCGGGCACCCCTGCGGGCAACACCTGCTCGAGCAGTCTCCAGCGGCCGTCCACGCGGCGATAGCTCTGCAGGAAGTCGAGCCCCGCGTCGTGCAGCCCCGCGCGGGCGCGGGCGCGACCGGCAGGATCGAGGCGCGCGGCGGGAATCTCGCGGGCCCAGGCGGCGGTCTGGGCGAGAGCGGTGGCCTCCATCCGGGTGAGCGCGGTGCGGCTCAACTGCTGGGCCGACTGGAGCGCGCGGTCCACGCCGGGGCGGAACCAGCCCTGCGTGGCGCGGTCCAACTCGACCAGCGTGAAGAGCGTGAAGACCGCGGTCGGCAGGAGCGCGAGCGCCAGGAGCGCGGCGATCAGTCGGGCGCGGAGGCTCATGGCGCGGCCCTGGCCCGCATCTCCGCTCAGCTCCCTTCGCCCAGGCCCGCGAGCTGCCCGCAGGCGGCCCAGATCTCGCCGCCCTGCGTCTGGCGCAGGGTGACTGCGGGCGCGCGCGGGTAGAGCCGTTCGACGAAGGCCTGCAACGCCTCCGGAGTGGGCCGCCGGTAGGGGAGTCCGGGGACGGGATTGTAGGGGATGAGGTTGATCTTGCTGGGCAGGTCGCGTGCGATGGCGGCCAGCCGGTCGGCGTCCTCCGGTGAGTCGTTCACGTCCGCGATGAGCGTGTACTCGAGGGTCACGCGCCGGCCGGTGCGCAGCCCGTAGGCCTGCGCGGCCGGGAGCAGTTCGCGCAGCGGCCAGCGCCGGTTGACGGGGACGAGCGTGTCGCGCAGTTCGTCGGTCGTGGCGTGCAGGGAGAGCGCCAGCCCGAGCGCGAGGCCTTCGCCCGCGAGGCGCTCGATCTGCGGCACGAGCCCGCAGGTGGAGATCGTGATGCGCCGCGCGCCCAGGTTGAGCCCCAGTGGGTCGTGGAGGATGCGCACGGCGTCCATCACCGCGTCGTAGTTCGCCAGCGGCTCGCCCATGCCCATGAAGACCAGGTTGAAGCTGTCGTCCTCCCAGCGGTGGAGGTCGCCCATGACCAGGACCTGGGTCACGATCTCTTCGGCGCGCAGGTTGCGCTGGAGCCCCATGAGCCCCGTCGCGCAGAAGGAGCAGCGCAGGGCGCAGCCGACCTGGCTCGAGAGGCAGAACGTCAGGCCGCGCTCCGCGCGCATCGAGACGCACTCGACACGCCGGCCATCGCCCAGCGTGAGCACCAGCTTGTGGGTGTCGCCATCGGGCGTGCAGAGGTGCGAGGCGACGGCCGGCAGGCTGAGATCCACGAGCCGCGGCACCTCCTGCCGGAACGCAAGCGGGAGGTTGGTCATGACTTCGGGGTCGCGCTGGTGCTTCCGGTAGATCCAGGTGAACAGTTGGGATGCCCGGTAGGCGGGCACGCCCTGGCCTGCCAGCCGCTCGCCCAACCGTTCGCGGGTCAGGCCATAGAAGCCGGGGATGGCAGGAGGGAGAAGTGGTGGAGTCGGGAGAATGGGCATGGTGGCGCGCGGTCGTGGCCGGGCTACGGGAAAACTATCAGAGCCAAATCATTGCGGTCAATCGCGCGATGTGATATGCACCGCCGTGCAATGAACGAATCCGACCGGCACGAGACCCGCGCGCGTCACGTCCTGGCCTGCCTCGGGGTGGCCTCTCGCTTCCGACTGGTCAGGGTGCTGGCTCTGGCTGACCGTTGCGTCGGAGAACTGGCCGAGGCGGTCGGGCTGTCGCAGTCATGCACCACCCGCCACCTGCAGGCGCTCGAGCGCGCGGGACTGGTGAAGGGGCACCGGGAGGGTCGGCGGGTGCGCTTCAGGCTGCGGGCGGAAGCGCCGGGGCTCAGCGAGCTCCTGGGCTGGGCGCTCTCGGGGGCAGGACTGGAGGCGTTGGCTGCCGGAAGGAGCTCGCACCGCGAGCAGGCTGCGGCCTGGCCGATCCCGACGAAGGCCGACCGCCGGGCACGGCCGGCCGGCGCCACTCGCGCCGCCGGCAAGGCGACCCGCGCTCCGGTGGCAGATTCGGCGTCGAGCGCCCCGGCAGGCCCGCCCGAGCCTGAAGACACGGTTCCACGAGCAGCGGTCGGCCCCAGGCCAGCGCGGAGGCCGGATGATCTGGAAGACTACCTCCTCTGACCACGGGAAATAACATATGCGCGTAGCTGCAATTGACATCGGGTCCAACTCCATTCGGCTCCTCGTCGCCGAGGTGGACGAGCGTGAAGGCCCCGACGGAGCGCTGGAGACGGTCGCCAGGGCGGGTGAGGTATGCCGTCTGGCGCGCGGGCTCGACCGGGCCGGGATCATCGAGGAGGAACTGGCCCAGCGGGTCGGTGGTCTGGCGGCCGGATTCGTGCGGCGCGCCCGCTCGCTGGGAGCGAAGCACATCGTGATCGGCGCGACCGCTGCCATCCGCAACGCCCGCAACGGGGCCGAGGTGGCCGGCATCGTCGAGCGCCGTTCGGGGTTGCCCGTCCGCATACTCACCGGCGAAGACGAGGCGCAGCTCGTCTACCGCTCGGTCATCCTCGGCCTGGGGCGCAGCGCGGCCCGCAGCGCCTGCGTCGTCTTCGACATCGGCGGCGGCAGCACCGAGGTGGTCAGCGGCGTGGGGGCCCAGACCGGAAGGTGGGCCAGCCTGCCATTCGGCGCGGTCAGTCTGACCGAGCGGTTCCTGCATTCCGATCCGCCAGGCCCCGGAGAGATCCTGGCTCTCGAGGCCGAGGTCCGAGCCGAAATCATGCATCATTGTGCATTGATGCCGGAGAAAGTCCCACTCCTCGTGGGTGTCGGAGGGACGGTCACGGTCCTCGCCTCGATGGACCGCCAGCTCGAGAACTACGATCCCGCCCTCCTCGAGGGCTGGCCCATCCGTCCCGAACGGCTGTCCGGGTTGGTGGAGCGCCTTTCCCGATCGTGCTACCAGGATCGCCGGGGCTTCTCCACCGTGGGGGAAGGGCGGGCCGATATCGTCGTGGCCGGTGCCCTGGTCGTGGCCCTGCTGTTCGGACGCTTTCCCTCGGCGGCGCTCGTCTGCTCCACCCAGGGGTTGCGCTACGGACTGGTGCGCATGGCGGCCGGGGAGTATCTCGACCGCCGCTAGCCCCTCACGTGCCGCCCTCCCGGCACTTCCCGGACGTCGAGCCCCCGCCGCGCGGCAGCAGAGCCCGGTCCGCCCCGGGCCCGGCCGCATCGGAAGGGGCTTCGACGAAGTTCTTGTTGACGCCTGCCGACGCCCGCCGGATACTTGACGCGGCACAAATCAAACTGAGGTCCCCTGAGGTTCGGATTCGTCCGGGGCGGCTCCACCCCCGGCCGGTCGGGTGTCGTCGAAGTCTTCACTGCCACCAGTCTTGGAAGGAGCGGCAGCACATGCTTTCTGAGCGCAGCAGACTCCTGCTCCTGCTGGTCCTGCTCTCGGTGGTCGCCACCGCAGGTTGGACGAGCGCGCACGCCAGCGGGAAGACAGGTTCATCCACCGTCTTCTCATCGCTCGCGAGCGTGTCGAAACCTCCTGCCACGCCGGCCTCCGGGGAGCCCGATGTCGGTCAAACCCCGCGTCCCTCGATGACGAACGGCCTGCTGTCGCCGGCCCCGCATGAGGGTGGTCGTTCGCAGAGTCCTCAGACCGACGTGCGGTTCCGCTGGATCCTCAGGATGTGGGCGATTCGATATCTTGGAGCGAGATAGCCCCGATCGACTGCACGGGCATCTGATCGCTCCGCAGCATGAACGGCGTCCCGGAGTCGAACCACCGGGATGCCCAACCGGGTGATGTGACTCGAGGGTTCGAACGTGCAGAGAGAGATCCCCCCCGATCTGGCTCGTGCAGCAGGGGCCGGTCATGCCGGTTCCGGCAGGCATGAGGCGATCGGCGATCTGCATCTGGCAGCGGACAATTTCTCGGAAGCTCTCGGGGAATACCGGGCCGCGCTGAAGGCGGTCGGCCCCGACGCCCCGGTGGAGCGCGTGCGGCTCCTGCTGCGCGTGGCCGAGGCCTATACGGCCCGCGGCGAATACGAGACCGCGGTCGCCACCCTGCGCGAGGCGCGTACCGTGGCCCGGCTGCTCGGCGACCCGCGTCAGGCCGCGGGCATCGCGGCCCGCTTCGCCGGCGCGCTCATCCAGCAGGGTCAGTACCGCCGCAGTCGCCGCTACGCGCAGTACGCCTACGGCGTGCTCCGCGATACCGACGACCACCGCACGGTCGGCCAGGTCGCGGTGACGCTCGGGCTGTGCGCGACGCGCCAGGGCCGCACCGGCGAGGCCATCGAGTGGCTGCAGAACGCGGCCGCCACCTTCCGCCGCGTCGACGACACCGACGGGCTGGTCACGGCACTCAACAACCTCGGGCTGGTCTACAAGAATCTGCGCGAATGGCGCGAGGCCACGCGCTTCCTGGAGCAGGCGCTGCGCCTCGACGAGCGCGCGGGCCTCTATTCCCGCATGCGCGGGCATCACCAGAATCTGGGCCTGATTCGCTACCGCCTGGGGCAGTGGGACCTCGCCGAGGAAAACTTCCGCCAGTCGCTGAAGATCTCGCGTGAGACCGGCCATGCCCAGGGCGAGGCCGCGGCGCTCCTGGCGACGGGTCTGCTTGCGCGGCGGCGGCGCCAGCTGGAGCGCGCCGAGGAGCACTTCCGGCGCGCGCTCGAACTGGCGGTCTCGGTGGGTGCGCTGCGTGAGGCGACGCTGGCCCGCGAGTTCCTCGGCGAGCTGGCTCTGGACCGCGGCGACGCCCTGGCGGCGCTGGCGCTGCTCGAGCCCGCGCTCCACGATGCGCGCCACAGCGCCCCGCAGGGCGATCTGGTCGCGGAGCTCGAGACCCGGATGGGGCTCGCACTGCTGATGGCCGGGCGCGCGCCCGAGGCGCAGGCGCATCTGGTGCGCGGCGCGGCGTTGGCCGCGCAGTTGGGCGACAGCATCGAGGTCGCCATCGCCGACCGTGCGCTGGCCCAGCTCGACGCCGCGCGCGGCGCCGCGCCCGGCCTGCAGGCCAAGCTCCTCGGCGCCGCGCAGGCCTTCGAGGATCTGGGCGAGACCTATGAGCTGGCCACCACGCTGGCGGGGTGGGGCGATTTCCTGCTGCTGCTGCCGGCCAGCATCCGGTTGCGGCTGCCACTCGAGCCGGTGGCCGAAGCGGCCAAGCGCGCGGCGACGCTGTTCCGCCAGCTCGGCGTGGTGCCCCTCGCCTCCGAGGCGCTGCTCACGCTCGCGCGCCTCGAGACCGAACGCGAGCACTACGACCAGGCGTTGGGGCTGCTCGAACAGGCGGAGCTCTGGCTGCTGGAGGCGGGCTCGCCCGCGGGCGGGCGTGCCGAGGCGCTGCGGCGCGAGATCGAGCGCCAGTACGTCGCCGTTTCGCTCTCCACCAGCAACGAGTTCCGCGCACTCGAGGACGCGAACCGCCTGTTCCGCGAGACCTCGGACATGAACGGACTGCTCGCCCAGACCGTCAAGCTCGCGGTGGAGAATGCCGGTGGCGACCGTGGTTTCGTGGCGTTCTCGAGCGGGGGCGTGAGGCTCGACGTGGTCGCCCAGCATGGGCTGGGCCGTGACCGGGCGCGTCGCATCCTGCGCGCGCTGGAGGAGGCGGTGGGCCCGCGCCTGGCCGAGAGCGGTCCGGTGTTCTCCAGCCGCGTGGCCGCCGATCCGCGTTTCGGCGCCGCGGTGGCCGACGCGCTCGAGAGCGTCGCCTCGCTGGTCTGCGTGCCGCTCAATTTCCCCTCGCAGTCCGTCGGGCTGGTGGTCGTGGACCGGCTCAACGACAACCTGCTCGGGCCGTTCAAGCAGCGCGACGTGAACCTGCTCGCGGTGCTGGCGAACAGTGCGGCGGTGGCGATCGTCGAGGCGCAGCGGTCCCTGTTGCTGGCGGAGAACCGCGAGCTGCGGGACAAGCTGAAACCGAGCGCGGGCATGGATCGGGTGGTCACCGCCTCGCGCGAGATGAAGGGTCTCCTCGCCCTGCTCTCGAAGGTCGGCGACAGCTCGGCCACGGTGCTCTTCATGGGGGAGACCGGCACGGGCAAGGGCCTGCTCGCCCAGGTCGTGCACGAGTCCTCGAACCGCCGCGACCGGCCGTTCGTCCAGGTGAACTGCGCGGCGCTGCCCGAGGCGCTGCTCGAGAGCGAACTGTTCGGTTACGTGCACGGCGCCTTCACCGGGGCGGTGCGCGACAAGCAGGGGCTCTTCGAGGAGGCCGAGGGCGGGACCATCTTCCTCGACGAGATCGAGAAGGTGCCGGAGTCGGTGCAGGCGAAACTCCTGCACGTGCTGGACCGCAGTGAGATCCGCCCGGTGGGCGCCACGCGGAGCAAGCGCGTGGACGCGCGCGTGATCTGCGCCACCGGGATGGATCTGCGCGATCGCATCCGCGAGGGCCGTTTCCTCGAGGACCTTTACTACCGGCTCAACGACATCACCGTGCGCGTGCCCGCGCTGCGCGAGCGGCGCGAGGACATCCCGGTGCTGGCGCAGCATTTCCTCAGCCTGTATTCGCGCCAGATGGAGAAGGACCTCCGCGGGTTCAGCCCCGAAGTGATGCAGCTGTTCCTGGCCCACGAGTGGCGCGGCAACGTGCGAGAGCTGGACAAGACGGTGAAACGCATGGTCGTGCTCGCGAACCAGGGCGACTTGCTCGGTCTCGACCTGTTGCCGCCCGAGATGCGCGAGCCCGCCACGCGGGCCGTGGGCGTGGCCGCGGGCAGGGGAGCCGAGGCGGGCCACAGCCTGCGCTCGAGCGTCTCGGAACTCGAGCGCCGCGTGATCTCAGAAGCCCTGGACCGGAACCGCTGGAACAAGGCGAAGGTGGCACGCGAGCTCGGCCTGAGCTACCCGACGCTGCTGGCCAGGATCCGCACCCTCGAGCTCGAACGTCGCCACTCGTAGTCCGCGCGCTCCCCGCGCGCTTCCGTGCCGGATC
>JANXPZ010000002.1 GCA_025357055.1 Candidatus Eiseniibacteriota bacterium
GCGGGCAAGGAGTGGTTCAAGCCCTGGCGGACCATCACCGGGCGCGAGGATGCGGAGGCGAAGCTGGCCGAGTTGCAGGTAGTGCTGGAAGGTGTGTTCGAGAAGCGCCGCTTCCTCGATCTCGTTCGCTACTTCCTTGTGTTTGAAGACTTCGGCGACGGGCGGATCGAGAAAAAGATGGCCGGCTATCACCAGTACCACGCGGTCAACGCCGCGCTCGATGAAACACTGCGCGCGGCGCTGCCAGACGGCGCCGGACTGATCGCAGAGCGGACCGGTGAGTACCGCACGGGAGCCGAGGGCGACGCCGCACCCGGCGACCGCCGCATCGGCGTGGTTTGGCACACGCAGGGCTCTGGGAAGAGCCTGACGATGGCCTTCTACGCCGGACGGGCGATCCTTCACCCGGCAATGCGCAACCCGACCATCGTTGTCCTGACCGATCGGAACGATCTCGACGGGCAGCTTTTCGGGACGTTCTCGCGCTGCAAGGAGCTCCTGCGTCAGCCGCCCGATCAGGCGAACAACCGCGCCGAGCTGCGCCAACTGCTGCAGCGCGATGCCGGTGGCGTGATCTTCACCACGATCCAGAAGTTCTTCCCCGAGGAACGCGGGGACAGCCACCCGATGCTTTCGGAGCGGCGCAACATCGTCGTGATCGCAGACGAGGCGCACCGCAGCCAGTACGATTTCATCGACGGCTTCGCCCGGCACATGCGGGATGCCCTGCCGAAGGCTTCCTTCATTGGCTTCACTGGCACGCCGATCGAGTTGACGGACAAGAACACCCGGGCGGTGTTCGGAGACTACATCTCGATCTACGACATCCAGCGCGCGGTCGAGGACGGCGCCACCGTCAAGATCTACTACGAGAGCCGACTGGCGAAGCTGGAGCTGAAGAACACGCAGAAGGCGGTGCTCGACGCGGCCTTCGATGAGGCCACCGAAGGCGAAGAGGTCACGCACAAGGAGCGGCTGAAGTCGAAGTGGGCCCAGCTCGAGGCACTGGTCGGGACCGAGAAGCGGGTGAAGCTTATTGCCGAGGATCTGGTCAAGCACTTCGAGTCGACTCGCAGCGATGGACGGCAAGGCCATGGTGGTGTGCATGAGCCGGCGCATCTGCGTCGAGTTCTACGCCGCCATCATCGCCCTGCGGCCGAGCTGGCACAGCGAGGACGACGCGAAGGGCGTGGTCAAGGTGGTGATGACTGGTTCGGCTACTGACCCCGAGGACTGGCAGCAGCACATCCGCAACAAGGCTCGACGTGAGGACTTGGCGGACCGCTTCAAGGACCCCGCCGACCCGTTCAAGATCGTGATCGTCCGCGACATGTGGCTGACCGGCTTCGACGCACCCTGCCTCACCACGATGTACATCGACAAGCCGATGCAGGGCCACGGGCTGATGCAGGCCATCGCCCGCGTAAACCGCGTCTTCAAGGACAAGCCAGGCGGCCTTGTTGTGGACTACCTCGGGCTGGCCGACGAGCTACGCCAGGCGCTCGCCAACTACACCGAGAGCGGCGGCAAGGGCAGCACGACGATCGATCAGACCGAGGCCGTCTCGGTGATGCTCGAGAAATACGAGATCTGCTGCGGCATTTTCCACGCCTTCGATTGGGTGACGTGGACGAGCGGAAAGCCGGCTGATCGCCTGAACCTGCTGCCCGCTGCCCAGGAACACGTCTTGTCACAGCAGGACGGCAAGGACCGCTTCGTTCAGGCGGTGCGTGAGCTGTCCGCCGCGTTCGCGCTGGCCGTGCCGCATCCGGAGTCCATCCGCATTCGGGACGACGTGGGATTCTTCCAAGCTGTGCGCTCGGTGCTGGTAAAGAACGTCCCGGGCGACCGCAAGTCCCCCGAGGAGATCGAGCACGCTATTCGGCAGATCGTTTCCGAAGCGGTCGCCTCCGACGAAGTGGTGGACATCTTCGCTGCTGCCGGTCTCAAGAAGCCTGATATCTCGATCCTCTCCGACGAGTTCCTAGCAGAGGTTCGCGGCCTGCCACAGAAGAACGTGGCCATCGAATTACTCCGCAAGCTGCTGTCTGGCGAGATCCAGTCCCGGCGCCTGAAGAACGTCGTGCAGGCGCGCTCCTTCGCAGAGCTGCTCGAACAGGCGATCCGGCGCTACCAGAGCCGCGCCATCGAAACCGCGCAGGTCATCGAGGAGCTTATCGGGCTGGCGAAAGAGATGCGCAAGGCGAACCAGCGCGGGCAGCAGCTCGGACTCAACGACGACGAAGTGGCGTTCTACGATGCTCTCGGCGCGAACGACAGCGCCGTGCAGGTACTCGGCGACGAGACTCTCCGCACGATCGCACGTGAGTTGGTGGATTCGGTGCGTAAGAACGTGACCATCGACTGGACTCAGCGCGAGAATGTCCGTGCGCACCTGCGCACAATTGTCAAGCGCATCCTGCGCAAGTACGGCTACCCGCCGGACAAGCAGGAAATGGCCACGCGGACGGTCCTGGAACAGGCCGAGGTTCTGTCGGCCGGGTGGGCGCAAGACTAGACACCTTGTCACCTTCGCCCATTGAGAAGACGGGGCTGCATCGGCAGTCCCCGTCTTGTTTGAGTCTGAGCGTTTCGATGTCTACCGCTTTCGGCCGCGAAGCAACTTCAGCTTGGCCCTCCCATGCTTGGTTCCCGCAGTCTGGACCGCTCGTGTGAGGTGATGCCTCACCTGCCAGCCCATGAACTCTTCCCTAAGCTCGAGGAAGAGCTGGAAAGTCAGCGTCGCGAACATCTCGCCGAAACTCCCGTTGTGCCGCGGTGCATCAAATGTTACCGCGAAGCTGGGCCGCGCCTTGCCCCTAGGTTCGAGCTTGCCGTAGTTATCGCGAGCGAACGCCGAGGCTGACTGATGCATCTCGTCAATGAATTCTGGCTGCTCGCACTCAAGGCTGAATCTGAGGCGTCCCTTCCGCGACGGGCCAGAGCCAATCACGGGAGTAATTGTGAAGGCGCCATCCAAGGCTATGACACCGAATCTGATGTTCCCGTCTCCAATGAGCTTTGGCACGCGTGCTGCCTCCAGTGCAACTGTCCAGGTCCCATACCCGGGCAGATAGCTAGAGGCCACGCGTACATTACAAACGCACCGCGTAATGTACTATGATATATATAGTTAGTCAATAGCACCCGACACAGAGAAAGCCCCCGCCAACAAGGCCGGGGGCTTTCTTCTTACTTGACGCGGGCGAGTGCCCCGGCAGAGCCGGGCTCGTCCTCGTCACGACCCTGATCCCACGGGTCGACGCGCTTCCGAGGCTTACGCAGAAGACGGTTGACTCGCCAACTCATCCGGCATTCTTCCTCCGGGGTGAGCCTGGAGAACACCTTCTTCTGACGGTTTCCCTCGATGAAGGTCTCCTTCAGGGCCTGCCGCGTCTCGGGCGTCAGCTCAACGTTGAGGACGACCGCCGCCGCAACAGGGAACCCGTCGAAGATCATCTCCTGCAGTTGGTAGGGGTGGTACGCCTTGCCCTTACCATTGCAGAGTCCCAACTGGGCCATTCGCCGTGAGAGCGCCCGAAGCGGGACGCCCACCGGAAAACCGACCTCGTTGGTGCGGAGTCCATGCTCCTCCGGCTCAAGCCACAGGTAGAGCGCCTGGTACTTGTGCCCGGGAATGGCCTTCGCCGCGCTGCGCACCGCGAACCAGAACCGCTGACCACTGTGAGCCATTGTGTCGTCCTCGGCTGAGCCGAACGACGAACTCCGGCCACTGGTGTGGTCGATCCATGGTTCACCTCCGGCTCTCGCCAAAGGCCCAAATCGCTTCCTTGATAGGAAGGGACGTGAGGTTGCCAGCGGGACAAGCCCGCACTGAGGAGTCCATGGGTGGCCGAGCTGGCGAGGCCCAGCCCTCCTCGGAAGCCGCTTGCGAGCGCCAAAGCAACTGCGTACGCTCGCCGCGGCAGCGCACAGTCTATCCTACAACTACGCCTCGGGCAATGGGTTCGGATGGAACAATCTCTTACTCATAACGGCGCGGTTGATCCGCCGCAGTGCAGCAGGTGTCGGTTTCCGTTCAAGGTCACACCTTGCGTCATGGAGTTCCTTGGACAGCAGATCTTCCTGCGCAAGGGGCCACCCCCGACGCTGGTGGAGCAGAACTCATGGTTTTGTCCGGTTTGCGGGCTCGTTGAGGCCGAGAGGGGGAAGAACGTCCCCATCACCTCCACGACGGTTCTCCTCTACGATCCACCGCGATGCAGCGGGTCACACAAGGATCCACACGAACGGTCTGCCGCGATGAAGAAGGTCCGACGTAAGGTTGAGCGGTTTGGGCAGTTCTTCGACGAATACAAATGCGTCGCGTGCTCGCGACGCGCGCGAGTACTCATCCGTGATAGGGCCATTCCATTCGTCATTGAATTCGGCCACGCAATGCCCAACGAGACACTACACCACTCGCCGGATGTCATTCTTAATCCTGTCAACGGACGAAGTTGTGAGGCCGGCCCAATCCTATCGCATGCGCTCTTCATGCTTCAGGGCGAGACGATCATTCTCGGAATCTGTGGTGGGTGTTTGAAGGTGTCGTATGTTCCACGGGCCATGGAACTCCTGGAAACACGCTATGAATCACTGGATCACCCTGCGTGAGATCAAGTCCAGCAAGGGCGGCTGACCAATGGTCGGTGGCTCAGCCGATCTCGAGGTGTCACAGGTCAAGAGCCGCATGGTGGCTCTTAGCAAGCAAAGGTGTCTCTCGTGAGTGATCCCTCAGGACGACAGGCCTATGTAGTCAAACACGCGCTCCGCATCCGAGAAGCATGTGATCCTCCACATTGCAGCGTCTGCGACTTGCGCAAGATCACGCCTGGCGTGATGGAGTTCCTCGGGAGTCAGATCTTCCACCGCAAGAGCTCGCCGAGCGAGCTCACAGGATTGAATACTTGGTTTTGTCCGGTTTGCGGACATCTAGACACGACGAGCGGCTCACAAAGCGTAGTCGAGAATCTCGCAGAGCTTCTCTACAGTCCGCCCAGATGTGGCTACCCGCTGACGCAGGGAGGAGTCGTCAAGACAGTCCACAAGACCCCCGAACCGATGCGGCAGGTTGGACGGCGCAGGCAGCAATCCGGCGGGTACTTTCAGGACTTCAGGTGCCGGGCGTGTCGTCATCGAGCACAGGTCCTGATGCGCGAGAGGTCGCGGCCGTTTGTCTTCGGCCGTGGACGCGAGATGGCAGATGGCGCGATGTGGCATGTTCATGAGGTCGCAAGTCACCCCGTGACCGGGTGCAGTTGTCGTTCGAGACCGTTGCTTTCGGGTGCCCGCTTCGAGGTTGCGGGTCGGCAGCTGCTCCTGAGCATTTGCGCGGGCTGTCATGGAATCTCCTATGTCCTGGACCCCTCAGAAGGTCTTGGAATAGAAGAGCTCTTCGAACTGTGGAGACGCTCCTAGCGCACGCTGGCCCTCACTCCAGTCCTGTGATTGGCCGTCAGCGCCCTGCTGACGAGAGCTTCTGGACCGACACCCCGTCCAGATGAGCGGATTGAGGCCTGCGACTCGTTATCCATGAGCGAGCCCGAGCGACCTCCCGATCCCACAAGACTGACACGACAACTGGATGGCGGGACTCTCATCAGCCTCCCGTCGGTCGATGTTTGTCAGGCCTTCGAATCCTCCAGTGGAGATACACATGAACCAAAGCAACATCCGCCACAGCGGCTCACGTTCGCCCAACCCCGTGGAACACAACGGGGAACGGCCGGGGGCGCACCCGTATCTCACAGTCACGCGGGGGGGGACGCCCGTGAATCTCATCGCCGAGGCTCGCGCTGCCGGCCGGGACAATCTGCCGCGTACGGATTCACAGCAACTCAGCGGCCCCGAGGACCTGATCGTCAGCGAGCACGTGCGCCAGC
>JANXPZ010000052.1 GCA_025357055.1 Candidatus Eiseniibacteriota bacterium
TGGGATTCAGCCCCGGCGCGGCGCGCGGCGGCCAGCGCGCGGCGCGCCGGCCGCCTCCGCCAGCGCCCGCACCTCGCGGTGGCGGAAGCAGGTGACGAGGTGGTCATTCACGATCCCCGCCGCCTGCAGCAGGGCGTAGACGATGGTCGAGCCCACGAACTTGAATCCGCGCCTGCGCAGCTCCGCGCTCACCGCGTCCGAGAGCGGCGTGCGGGCGGGGATCCGCCGGTCGCTTCGGCGCCGGTTCTGGAGCGCGCGGCCCGCCGTGAAACCCCAGATGAAGCGGTCGAAGCTCCCGAACTCCCGCTGCACCTCGAGGAAGGCGCGCGCGTTGGTGACCGCCGAGGCGACCTTCAGCCGGTTGCGCACGATGCCCGGGTCGCGCAGCAGTGCGCGCAGCTTGCGCGCGTCGTAGCGCGCCACCTTGCGCGGGTCGAAGCGGTCGAAGGCGCGCCGGTATCCCGCGCGCTTCTCGAGGATGGTGCGCCAGGAGAGCCCGGCCTGCGCGCCGTCCAGCACCAGCATCTCGAACCAGCGGCGGTCCGCATGCACCGGCACACCCCACTCGCGGTCGTGATAGGCACGGTAGAGCGGCGTGCTCTCGCACCAGGGGCAGCGCCGGCGCAACGCCCCCGCATTCGCCGCCGGCGTGCGCCGGGGCTTCGCGGCCGGGGCGGCCGGGCGCTTCGCTCTTCCGATCGTCCTCTCCATCTATCTCCCCGTCACCTTGACCACCGTCTCCCCCGTCCGCGCCAGCAGGTCCGGATCGTACATCGCGCTGGCGCTCGCCGGGAGTGCCACCAGGCGGCCCGCCAGCTCGGGGCGCACCAGGTACTCGATGACCGTGTCGCCCTGCGGCACGCTCTCCAGGAAGAACACCGCCCGCGTGTCGCGCGCCTCGGCGTGCAGGTCCCACGGGTGCTCGGTGCCCTCGGGCGCGAGGTCGTCCACCTCGAATCCCGCCGGGCGCGGGTCCTCGACCATCAGGTGATCGAGGGCAAGTGGCGCACGGAGCGTCAGCCGCACCAGCACCGCCTCGCCGGTGCGGAACCCCTCCTGCAGAGCCACGCGCGTGGCCAGCCAGCGCGGGCGTCCGCGGCGGTCCGCGGTGCGCTCGGCGTGGAAGTACTCGCGGGTCACCGCCAGGCGTTTCGAGTCGGTCGCGGGCCCGGGACTCGGCACCAGCGCGCGCGCCTCCCACGACCAGAACAGGCTGCCCGCGCCGGACTTCCTCAGCGTCAGCCGGTTCTCGCCCGGCTTGAGCCTGGCGCCCGGCACGCGCACCCGCTCACTGCGGCCGAGCAGGTCCGCTGCCCCCACCGCGCGGTCGAGCAGGGTCGCGCCGTTCCACTCCACCGCGAGCCGGTAGTCGGGCTTCGCGTCGGCCGGGTGCGTGCGGAGCCAGTCGAGCAGCGCGATGGCCACGGGGGCGGTGGCGCGGGTCGAGCGCCAGTGGTCGCCCCGTCGCCGCGCCGCCAGCCAGCGCAGCACGTCCGCCGCGCGCGGATCGGCCGGCGCGACGGCGAGCAGGGCCGAGAGCGCGTTGCCGGTGGCCTCGATCTCGTCGCCGAGCCAGCCCTCGTCGCCCCCGCGCCAGTGCAGTCCTCCGCCGTCCTGCTGCGCGCGGGCCATGAGCAGATCGACCAGGGTTCCCGCCTCGGCCGCACGCCCCAGGCCCAGGTGCCCGAGCGCGGCGTGCGCCAGGCCCTGGTCGCCGAGCCGGTCGCGTGCGCCGAAGGTCGCAAGGGCCAGGGCCTCGAGCCGCGAGCGTAGATCGCCGAAGCGCGAGCTCGCGTCGGGCAGTGAGAGCAGCCAGCACAGATGCGCCAGCATGTAGGCCTCGCCGTCCTCGCTGCGCACCGCGGCCAGCAGTCGCGGCACGGCGTTCGCCCCACGCCCGATCGCCATCTCGGCCGCGTCGCCACCCAGCCCGAAGGCGCGGACCCGCGCCAGCGCATCGAGCGCGAGCGCGGTGAGATAGGGATCCGCATCGCCCTCGCGCCACCAGCCCCAGCCCCCCTCGCCACCCTGCAGCGCGATCAGCCGGGCGAGCGCGGGCTGGAGGATCTTCTCCGGCTCCTGCCAGCCCGGCAGCGCGAGGTCCAGCCGCTTCGCCACGCTGAGCGCGCTCAGCGCGGGCCGCAGAACGTTCGCGGTCTGCTCGGTGCAGCCCCACGGGTAGGACCGGAGGTAGTCGAGCGCGCCGAGCGCCATCGCGGCGGGCGACGGCGACAACTCGAGCACCAGTTCGCTGCCCGGGCGCACCAGGTCGGCGGGCAGGGGCACGGCAACTTCCTGCTCCGCCCCGGAGAGCACGCCCGCGCCATGCGGGCGCAGCGGCACGGCGCGCGGCAGCACCGGCACCGGCACCTCGAGCGCGTCCGAGTCCACCTTCGAGCCGGCGCGGAAGACGAGCGTGGCCATCGGCGCCGGGTCGTCACCGGCGGACGCGGCGAGCGCCACGACCGGCCAGTCGGCGCGCGACTCGCCGCCGGCGGGCAGGTCGGCGCGCAGCGTGGCCTTGCCGGCCAGCCGGAGCGGGCCCGCCTTCACCTCGAGCGCCTCGTCCACGCCGGTCAGCGGAGCGTCGGTGCGGTTGGTGACCACCGAGACCAGCGTGGCCTCGTCGCCCGTGACGAACGCTCGCGGGCCGGCGAGCCGTGCCACCAGGGCCTTCGTCACCAGGGCCTGCTCGACGGCCCTGCCGACCAGATGGCCATCGGTGATGCCGCGGCCGGTGAGCCGCCAGGTGGTGAGATTGTCGGGCCATTGGAACGACACCTCACCCAGGCCCGCGCTGTCGGTCGGCACGACCGCCTGCCAGAAGGCCAGGTCGCGGAAGTCCTTGCGCACGTCCCCGCGTCCGCCCTTGTCGGCGCCGCCGTAGTAGAGCGTCGGGAACGAGACCACGGTCGTCACCCAGTCGGGGCGGCGGCCATAGAAGACGTCGTGCGGATCCGGCGTCGCGTCGGCACGCAGCGAGTAGAGGGCCTCGTCCACCACGCCCAGCGACAGCTCCGCCGGCACCGGACGGCCCGCCGCATCGCGGGTGCGCACGGCGACCTTCGCGGTCGCGCCCGGACGGTACTCCGCCTGGTCGAACGCGAGCGCGATCTTCAGGTCGTGCCGCACCTGCGCGACCTGCAGCTCGAGCGTGCGCGACTGGACCTCACGGGCCTTGCGCACGTGGAGCGTGACGAACACATTGGGCGCGTACCCGGGCTTCATCACGAAACGCACGAGCCCGGTGTTGCCGGCCAGCGCGACGACCTGCACGTCCTCGACGTCGCGCCCCTCGACCGCGGCGAGCACCGTGGCGTTGCGCAGGTCGGTGTTGACCAGGATCTTCGCGGTGTCGCCGGGCTGGTAGCGCTCGCGGTCGGCGAAGGCCTCCAACGTGGGGTAGCGGTAGGCGTACTCCGAGACCCGCGCGTCCCAGACCCAGACCGAGCTCGATGCGGTGATGACGCCGCCGCGGACATCCTCGGCCCGGGCGCGGACCTCCAGCCGGCCCGAGCGCGCCGGCGCGGGCCGCAGCGTGACCACCGCGTGGCCGCTGCTGTCGGTGCTCACCGGGGCCTCCGCCAGCGGGCGCGTGGAGCGCGTATAACGTCGCTCGAGCGGGTTCCAGGCGTCCTGGTCGAGCGTCACCTTCACGACCGCGCTCACCGCCCGGCCGGCGTGGTCACGGGTCGTGACCTCGAGCGGGATGGCCTCGCCCACCGTCACGACCCGGTTCACGGGCCGGATCGTGACCGCGAACATCCCGCGGCCCATCACCGCGCCACCGCGCGCGGCCACCTGTCGCCCGGCGGCGTCCAGGACCTCGACCTCGAGCGTCAGCCTGCGATCGTAGGCCGCGCGCGCCGGCACGAACGGCAGCGCCACGCGACCGTCCAGGTCGGTGCGCGCCTCGCCACTCTTGAGCATCCGGCCGTAGCCGGCCACGGCCTCGCCCCCCTCCTCGTCCCAGTCCGGCTCGTCGCTGCGCAGACGCGATTCGAACAGGTTGTAGCGCACCAGCGCGCCGAAGACCGGCGTGCCGAAGAAGTAGCTCGCCGCGACCTTGAAGCGGACCTCGTCGCCGTTGACGTAGACTTCGCGGTCGGGCGTCACCTCCACGCGGAACTCGGGCTTGCGGTACTCCTGCACCGCCACGAGCGCCGTGCCGGTGGCGCGGCCCACGGTCGCCGTCAGCGTCCAGTCGCCGAGCACCGCGTCTGTCGGCAGCGTCACCGCGCCGTCCGCCGAGCCGCGCGCCGACACCGGCGCCAGCTGCGGAAGCTCGAGGCTGGCGCCCTCCGGACCGGTGAACGTGAGCTTCACGCGCGAATCCCGCCCGGGCATCTGGTAGCCCGCGGGCGCGGCCTGACGCGCGAACATCTTCCAGAAGAGGGTCTGGCCCGGCCGGTAGATGGGGCGGTCGGTGTAGAGGAAGAGCTGGTCGCCGCCCTGGACGGCCGCGGGCGCGAGCGGCGCCTCGGCCACCGAGATGCCGTTCGATGCGCTCACCGCCACGATGCGCAACCGCTGCTGCGCGCCCGACGGCCGCAGGCGCAGCAGCCCGCGCTCGTCGGTGACCTGCAAGACGCCACCCGGCCCGCGCAGCGCGCCGCTCCAGTCCATCCCGGGCTGCAACGGGTCCGCCGACGGCACGACGAAGACGCTGGCGCCCCTGACCGGCGCGCCGCTCCGGAGCGAGGCGGCCGAGACCAGCACCTGCGCCGGCGAGCGCTTGACCAGCAGCGAGAGGTCGGTGACGAAGAACAGCGCGCGCCGCTCCAGCGTCCCGGCGCGGCCGACCAGCAGATAGGCGCCGGGCAGCATGGTCCCGGGCAGCGGCATCAGCTCCTCGCGCCAGGTCCACGCCGGCCCGTCGGGCGTGGCCTTGGTCCACTGACCCACGCGCACCAGGCCGCTGGTGTCGGAGCCCTGCGCCAGCGCGCGGAAGTCGCGCGCAGGATCCGTCAGCCGGGCGACCGGGAGCTCGTAGAGCACGTAGTCCACGACCCCGACGCGGTACGAGCGCACGCCCACCTTGACCGGCTGGTCGAGACCGAACGCCTCGCGCTCGAGCACGAACGCCAGCTCGGCGGGGCGCGGCGTCACGCCCAGCGCTACGCCCCCCCGCGACTCACCCTCGCGCAGTGTCACCGGCGACTGCAGGGCCGCGGGCTCGAAGCCCTCGTGCATGAGCTCGACCCGGAAGCGCCCGGGCGGCAGGCCGCCGAGCGTGAACGAGCCATCGGCGCCGCTGGTGCCCACGGCCTCCGCGGGCCCGCGCGCGGTCACCGTGACGCCTGCGACCGGCGCGCCGTCGGCGAGCTGGCCCGTGCCCGAGAGGTAGGCGGGG
>JANXPZ010000084.1 GCA_025357055.1 Candidatus Eiseniibacteriota bacterium
CGCGGGCGGCGGCGACGGCGGACTCGAGCGCAGGGAGCGCGCGGGGCGCTGCGGAGCCGGACGCGGTGCCCGCGGATGACGCGGGGCGGGGGTCGCAGCTCGACCGCCGAGCGGACGCGCTGGCCGACACGGTGCGGCTCCGGCCGCGGCGCGGACGTTTCGATGCGCCGCGTTGGGTCATGCTGCGCTCGCTCGCCTTCCCGGGCTGGGGGCAGCTTCACAACGGTTCGTGGCTCAAGGCAGCGGTGCTGGGAGGCGGCGAAGTCTGGATCGTGGCCGGCCTGGTGGATGACGATCGACGCATACGGCAGCTGAGGGTGGAGGCGGATCTGGCGAAGGCGATGGGAGACAACGAGGGCTTCAATGCCGCGGTGGATGCCTACAACAGCCGGCTCGAGCGTTTCGTCTCGCGCCAGTGGCTGTTGGGGGGCCTGCTGGTCTATGCGCTGATGGACGCTTACGTGGACGCGCACTTCAGGGACTTCAAGGTCGAGTTCGAGTACGACCGTGCGCTGAAGGGCGGGAAGCCGCCGTCCGGGCAGTCGCGACTCTCCGTGCGGTGGGCCTTTTGAGCGGGCCGCGGCAGAGCCGCATCCGCAACTTCTGCATCATCGCGCACATCGACCACGGCAAGAGCACGCTCGCCGACCGGCTGCTCGAGCTCACGCACACGCTCACGCCGCAGCAGATGAAGGCGCAGGTCCTGGACGACATGGACCTCGAGCGCGAGCGGGGCATCACCATCAAGTCGCACGCCATCGCCATGGAGTACACGGCCCGTGACGGCGTGACCTACGAGCTGAACCTGATCGACACGCCCGGACACGTGGACTTCACCTACGAGGTGTCGCGCAGCCTGGCGGCGTGCGAGGGCGCGATCCTGGTGGTGGACGCCTCGCAGGGCATCGAGGCGCAGACCCTCTCGAACTACATCCTGGCCCGCGAACAGGGCCTGACGCTGACCGCGGCCATCAACAAGGTGGACCTGCCGGCGGCGCGCCCGGACGACGTGGCGCTCGAGATCGAGCACGCCACCGGCCTGCCGGCCGAGCACGTGGCGCGCATCAGCGCCAAGACGGGCGTGGGCGTGCCCGCGCTGCTGGAACAGGTCATCCAGGACATCCCGCCGCCCGCGGGCGACCCCGATGCGCCGCTGCGGGCGTTGATCTTCGATTCGCGCTTCGACCAGTACCGCGGCGTGGTCGCGCTGGTGCGGGTGGTGGACGGCCAGGTGCGCGCCGGTGACACCATCGTCTTCCTCTCGACCGGCAAGCGCCACGAGGTGACCGAGGTCGGCCACCTGCGCCTGAAACTCGATCCCACGGAGTTCCTGGGTGCGGGCGACGTGGGCTACATCGTCGCCGGGGTGAAGACGGTGGCGGATGCGCGCGTCGGCGACACGGTGGGCGCGGCGGACTCGTCGGATCTGGTGGCGCTGCCGGGGTTCCGCGACGTGAAGTCCATGGTGTTCTCGGGCCTCTATCCCATCGAGTCGGAGGGCTACGAGTCCCTCAAGGACGCGCTGGCGAAGTTCGCGCTGAACGACGCGGCGCTGGTCTACGAGCCCGAGACCTCGGTCGCGCTGGGCTTCGGCTTCCGCTGCGGCTTCCTCGGCCTGCTCCACATGGAGATCGTCCAGGAGCGCCTGCGCCGCGAACACTTGCTCGACCTCATCGCCACCACTCCGAGCGTCGAGTATCACGTGCTGCTCGAGAGCGGCGAGCAGCTCAAGGTGGACAACCCCAGCCAGATGCCGCCCGCGGGGGACATCGTGATGGTGGAGGAGCCCTACGTGCTGTCGCACGTGCTCACTCCCGCCGAGTATCTGGGCCCGGTGATGAAATTGTGCCAGGACCGGCGCGGGGTCTTCGTGAGCCTGGACTACCTCGATGAGCAACGGGCGCGCGTGGCTTACCGGCTGCCGCTGGCGGAGATCGTGCTCGACTTCTACGACCGGTTGAAGAGCATCTCGCGCGGCTACGCCTCGCTGGACTACGAGTTCGAGGGCTGGCGCGAAGGGGACGTCGTGAAGCTGGACATCCTGCTGAACGGCGACCGCGTGGATGCGCTCTCGGCCATCGTCCACCGGGACAAGGCCTACGAGTGGGGGCGGGACATCTGCGCGAAGCTCAAGGAGCTCATCCCGCGCCAGATGTTCCAGGTCGCCATCCAGGCGGCGCTGGGCGGCAAGGTGATCTCGCGCGAGACGGTCGGCGCGCTGCGAAAGAACGTCACGGCCAAATGTTATGGCGGTGACATCACCCGCAAGCGCAAGCTGCTCGAGAAACAGAAGGAAGGCAAACGCCGTATGAAACAGATAGGCACGGTCGAGGTGCCCCAGGAAGCCTTCCTGGCGGTGCTGAAGGTCGAACGTTAGGGGAGCCCATGGCGGCAAAGAAGCGTTCCATCGTCCGCGAGTACGTCGAGGCCGCGCTCTGGGCGCTGGTGCTCACGTTCGTGCTGCGCGCCTTCGTCATCCAGGCGTTCCGCATCCCGTCCGAATCGATGGTCCCCACGCTGCTCAAGGGGGACTTCCTGTTCGTGAACAAGTTCGAGTACGGGCCCAAGATCCCGTTCACCCACGTCCGCCTGCCCGGCCTGCGCGGGCCCCGCACGGGAGACATCATCGTCTTCCAGTTCCCGGCGAGTCCGAACCTGGACTACATCAAGCGCTGCGTGGCGACCGGCGGACAGACCGTCGAGGTGCGGGACAAGGTGGTCTACGTGGACGGGGCGCCCTCGCGGGCTGCCGACCGCTACGCCTACCACATGGACCCGGGCATCTCCTGCGGCGGCCAGGTCGGGCCGTTCCCGGAGGACGCGGTGCTGCAGACCTGCCGTGACAACTTCGGGCCGTTCCGCGTTCCACCCGGGCGCCTGTTCATGATGGGCGACAACCGTGAGAACTCGAACGACAGCCGCTTTTGGGGCACCGTGCCGATGGACTACGTGAAGGGCCGTGCGATGTTCATCTACTGGTCCTGGGATGGCGCGCGCTTCCAGCCCCGCTGGGAGCGTCTGCTGCGCATCCTGCGCTAGCGCCTCGCCGATGACCGCGCGCGGCGTCGAGGGCCCGGGCGGGTCCGCGCGCGAAGCGGCCCGCGCCGGGCTCTACGTGCACGTGCCGTTCTGCGCTGCGCGTTGCGCGTACTGCGACTTCTCGAGCGGCTTGTTCTCGGTCGCGGCCGCGGAGCGCTGGCTGGCGGCCCTGGAGCGCGAGGTGGCACTGCGCGCTCCGGCGGCCGCGGGGCTGACCTTCACCTCCGTGTTCCTGGGCGGCGGGACGCCCTCGACCCTGGCGCCGGAGCAGGTCGGGCGGTTGTTCCGGGCGTTGCGCGGTGGCTTCGCCGTCGCGCCGGACGCGGAGATCACGCTCGAGGCGAACCCGGAGTCGGTGGACGCGAGGCGGCTGGTCGCCTGGGGGGAGGCGGGTGTGAACCGCCTCTCGGTGGGGGCGCAGAGCTTCCACGCCGACGAGCTGGAGCGGCTCGGCCGCATCCACCCGGCGGGGCGCCCCGCGGAGGCCTTCGCGCTGGCGCGGGCGCACGGCCTGCGGCGGCTCTCGCTCGACCTCATGTTCGGCTTCCCCGGACACACGCTCGAGCGTTGGGGAGCCACGCTCGAGCGCGCGCTCGAGCTGGAGCCCGAGCACCTCTCCGCGTACGCGCTCAGTCCCGAGCCTGGAACGCGGCTGGGCGACACCGTGCTCTCGGGCGCGACGCCGGTGGCGCCGGACGCGGAGCAGGCGGAGGCCTACGGGCTCTTCCTGGAGCGCGCTGCCCTGGCAGGCCTGGGGAGCTACGAGACTTCGAACGTGTGCCGGCCCGGGGCTGAGGCGCGCCACAACCTGGTCTACTGGCTGCGGCGGCCCTACGTCGGACTGGGGCCATCGGCGCACGGGCTGGTGGGCGGAGCCCGTTACGGGAACTTCCGGGACTTCGAGGCCTGGGCGGCGGCGCTCGAGTCCGCTGCCCCGCCCGAGGCGGAGCGCGAGCTGGAGAGCGCGGCCGCTGCGGGGCGCGAGGTGCTCCTGCTGGGGCTGCGGCTCACGACGGGAGTGAGTCGGGCCGACTACGAAGCGGAGCTGTGGGAGGTCGTGGCACGGCGTTACGGGGCCGCGCTCGATGAGGCCATCGCGACCGGGCGGCTGCACGCGACCGCGGACGGCTTCGCGATCCCGCGGGCGCTGCGCTACCTCGCCGACGATGTGCTCGCCTGGATCGAGGCGCGCGCGCAGGCGCACGGATTTGACAGTGACTCCGCGCACTCCGTACCTTCGTCCCCATGTCCCAGCCCGCCGTCATCGGCAACCGGAGCGACTCCGACCCGGACCTGAACGCCCGCCTGTGCGAGGTGTTCTCGGCGCTGGTCCAGGTGCACCGTGAGACCGCTCATCCGGTCGGGGCGGAAACCCTGGCGCACCGGGCCCGGATCCGACTCTCGCCGGCCAGCATCCGCCACTCGCTGGCGGAGTTGGAGTTGCTCGGGCTGCTCGAGCAGCGCCATGCCTCGGCCGGCCGGGTGCCGACCTCGCGGGGGGTGGATCTCTACGTGCGCACTTTGCTCGCGCCCGCGCTGCTGCCGCCCGAGATGGTCGCGGAGATCGAGCGGACGCTCTCGCGCTCGACACGCGACATCCAGGAACTGCTCAGCGAAGCCTCGCGCCTGCTCTCGACGTTGACCCATCAGCTGGGGCTCGCCGTGGCGGCCCTGCTGGACGACGAGCCGGTGCGCGAGCTCGAACTGGCCCCCCTGGACCCGCGTCGCAGCCTGATGGTGCTGAACCTGGGGAACGGCAACGTGCGCACACTGGTGCTCGAACTGGAGGGACCGCTCCAGCGCGAGGAGCTGCAGGAGGTGGCCGAGGTGCTCCGCGAGCGCCTGGCGGGGCGCCCACTCTCCGAGGTCCGCGAGCGGCTCGCCACGGACGCCGACCTGGCGCGGTACTCGGCCGTGCGGGTCGTGGCGCGCGCCGCGATGGCGGGCTGGAGCCGGCCGGTCTCCACCCCGCTCTTCTCCTCGGGGGCGATGCACATCGCCGAGCTCCCGGAATTCGCGGACGCCACGCGGCTGGGCTCGGTGCTTCGCTCGGTCGAGTCGGGCACTCCGCTCGACCGGCTCATGGTGAGGAACGTCGAAGGCCAGGCGGCGGTGCGGGCCGGGGTGGACGAGGACCGCGCCCTGGCGGGCTGCAGCCTGGTGAGCTATTCGCTGCCGGGTTCGGTGCGCGGCGCGGTGGGTGTGCTGGGGCCGTTGCGCATGGATTACGCGCGCACGCTCGCGGTGGTGGATGCGGTGGGCAGCCGGGTGGCGGATCTGCTGTGACGCGACGCTGCCTGGGAAGGGTGCCTCGGACGTGAGCGAAGAGCGCAAGGGCAGGCGCGCCCCGCCGCCGCAGGAGCAGCCGGCCGGGAGTGATGGGATCGTCGCGCCCGGCGAGCCCGCTCCGGGCCCGGACGCCGCGGTGGTGGGGGAGGTGCGCCCGGCCGGGATCGCGGCTGCGGGTCCGGCGGAGGCCGGAGAGGACGCCGCGGTCCTCAGGGACCGCTGGCTGCGGGCGGAGGCGGATCTGCAGAACTTCCGTCGCCGCGCGGCGCGCGAGCGCGAAGAGACCCGCCGGAGCGCCGAGGAGGGCGTGATGCTCGAGCTCATCGCGGCCCTCGACGATCTCGACCGCGCGCTGTCGACGGTGCCCGAATCGGACTCGCCGGAGCCCTGGACCGAGGGGGTTCGCATGGTGGGAAGCCGGCTGGTCGAGTATCTCGGCCGGCAGGGTGTGGTGATGCTGGATCCGGTGGGGCAGCCCTTCGACCCGGTCTTCCACGAGGCCGTCCTCGAGATGGCGGTCCCCGACGTCGCGCCGGGCCACGTGACCCAGGTCCTGCTGCGGGGCTGGCGGCGCGGGGGGCGGGCGCTGCGCGCCGCGCGCGTGGTGGTGGCGCGTGCGCCGGATGGGGAAGCCTGATGGCCCGGCGCGACTATTACGAGGTG
>JANXPZ010000097.1 GCA_025357055.1 Candidatus Eiseniibacteriota bacterium
CCCACGGCAAGCACCTGCTCGAGGACAACGACGGGGCGGGCAACACCTTCAAGGCCACGGCCAAACCGGTGCTCATCGCCACCGCGGTCGCGGGCGCGACGACCATGATCTTCTCGGTCATCGTGCTGCTGAAGCATCACGCCGAGGCCGCCGGCGGGGTGTTCGACCTCTCGCTCACCGAGCCGCGCGTGCTGCTCGGCTTCCTGATGGGCGGCGCGACCATCTACTGGTTCACCGGCGCCTCGATGCAGGCGGTCACCACCGGCGCCTACCGGGCGGTCGAGTTCATCAAGGGCCACATCCACCTCGAGTCCGCCGAGAAGGCGTCGGTCAAGGACTCGAAGGAAGTGGTGAAGATCTGCACCCAGTACGCCCAGGCCGGGATGTTCAACGTCTTCATCGTCATCTTCTGCCTGACGCTGGCGTACGCCTTCTTCAACCCGATCTTCTTCGTGTCCTATCTGATCTCGATCGCGGTCGTCGGCCTGTTCCAGGCCGTCTACATGGCCAACGCGGGCGGGGCGTGGGACAACGCCAAGAAGGTGGTCGAGGTGGACCTGAAGGAGAAGGGCACGCCGCTGCACGATGCCACCGTCATCGCCGACACCGTGGGCGACCCCTACAAGGACACCTCCTCGGTGGCCCTGAATCCGATCATCAAGTTCACGACCCTGTTCGGCCTGCTGGCGGTCGAGACGGCCGTGACCAACCCGGCGGTCGCCCTTCCGGTCGGCGGGGTCCTCTTCCTGGTCGCGCTGTTCTTCGTCTACCGCTCGTTCTACGGGATGCGCATCGGCACACACGCCGCGGCCGCCGCCGCGTCGAAGTAGCAGCCTCGGACGAGATCCACCCACGCCCGCGGGGCCACCAGCCCCGCGGGCGTGGCGGTCTCGGCCCCGCCGGCCGCCCGCTCCCTTGCTGCCACGGCCCGCGCCTTCCGCCCGGGCCGCTCCTCTGCTATTCCTTCCCCGGTTTCACGTCCCCCCGTCCCGGGGACAGCCCGTCCCCTGCTCGCGGACCACCCAGGAGAACGTCCCATGCTCGCCCCCCCGTCGCGCCACGCCGGAATCCCGGCCGCGTGCGGCCTCGCCCTGCTGCTCGCAACCGGCCCGGCCGGCGCGGCGCCCGCGGCCCCCAGCCTGCCGATCGAGGAGCACGTGCTCTCGAACGGCATGAAGATCCTGCTCATCCCGCAGCACCTCGCACCCACCGTCTCGGGCGTCTGGATCGCCCACGTCGGCTCGGTCAACGAACAGCCCGGCATCACCGGCATCTCCCACCTGTTCGAGCACATGATGTTCAAGGGCTCGCACGTCATCGGCACGCGCGACTACGACAAGGACGTGCGCCTGATCGACGGGCAGGAGCTCGTGCGCGAGGAGATGCGCGCGGAGCTCTCGAAGATGCGCCTCGCGCAGCGGCGTGGCGAGATCGAGGACATGACGAAGCCCGAGAGCCGCACCCCGCGCTACCGGGAGCTCGAGGCGCGCTTCGACTCGCTGGTCGCGGAGCAGCGCGCCAACATGATCAAGAACGAGTTCAACCTCGTGCTGCAGCGCAACGGCGCCACCGGGATCAACGCCTTCACCACCGAGGACCTGACGGCCTACTTCGAGACCCTCCCCTCCAACAAGCTCGAGCTGTGGTTCTGGATCGAGGCGGACCGGCTCAAGAACCGCGTGTTCCGCGAGTTCTACTCGGAGCGCGACGTGGTCTACGAGGAGCGCCGCCGCGGCGTCGAGTCCACGCCGACCGGCAGGTTCGACGAGTCGCTCAACTCCACCTTCTGGACCTCGAGTCCCTACTCCTGGGACGTCATCGGCTGGCCCAGCGACCTGGCGGCGATCACCAAGGCGCAGGCCGACGACTATTACGCGAAGTACTACGCGCCGCAGAACCTGACCGCCATGCTGATCGGCGACTTCGATCCGAAGACGGCGCTGGCGCTGGCCGAGAAGTACCTGGGCTCGATCCCGCGGGGAACGCAGCCGGTCCCCGAGATGGTCACCGCCGAGACCCCTTCGGTCGCCGAGAAGCGCTTCTACGCCGAGGCCGAGACCAACCCCGCCGCGGACATCCGCTGGCACACCGTGGCCTTCGTGCACAAGGACGTCCCGGCCCTGCTCGCGCTCGCCGAGCTGCTGAACGGTCCGACCGGGCGGCTGCAGAAGAACCTCGTGCTCGGCAGCGGCATCGCGACCAGCGCATCGGCCGAGTCGGACGCGCGCAAGTACGAGGGCGTCTTCCAGGTCCAGGCGGACTGCAAGGAAGGGCACACTCCCGAGGAGCTGGAGAAGGCGGTCTACTCCGAGCTCGAGAAGCTGCAGCGGGAGCCGGTCGCCGCCGACGAGCTGCAGAAGGTCAAGAACCGCTACCTCGCTGCGACCTACCGGCAGATGGGCGGCGGCTTCATGCTGCTCTTCCGCTACGTGATGGCCGAGGGCCGCGGCACCTGGCGTGACGCCGACCGCATCGACCAGGCGGTGCAGACGCTCGAGGCCGGCGATATCCAGCGCGTCGCGCAGAAGTACTTCACGAAGGAGAACCGCACGGTCGCGATCTGGACGCGCAAGAGCGGAGCGGGCCCCGAGGACCCGGCGCTCGAGAACCTGCCGCCCGAGGCGAAGGGCATGGCCCGGCAGATGCTGAGCCGCATCGACGGCATGACCGACGCCGCGCAGGTGCAGAAGATGCTCGAGCGCCTCGACGCCATGGGCGCCCAGCTGCCCCCGGAGATGAAGCCGGCCATGGACCTGGTGCGCGCCAAGGCCCAGGCCAGGCTCAACCTGCTCTCGAACCCCAAGTGACCGGAGAGACCGTCATGAAACTCATGAACGCCTGCCACCGGCCGCTGGCGGCCGCTGGATCCCTGGCCGCGCTGCTCGTGGCCATCACGCTCGGGCCGGGGGCGCGGCCGCTCGTCGCCGCCGACCTTCCCGCGCGTCCCGAGCAGCTGAAGTACCCGCCGCTGAAGTACGCGCCGCCGAGAGCCGCGGACTACCGCGTGAGACTCGCGAACGGCGTCGCCGCCTACCTCGCCCCCGACCAGGCCATCCCGCTCGTGACGGTGACCGTGCTCATGCGCGTCGGGCCCGACCTCGACCCGGCGGGCAAGGAAGGTCTCGCCTCCACCATGGTTCACCTGCTCACCCGCAGCGGCACGCCGGACCTGACCGCCGAGCAACTCGAGGAGCGGCTCGCCTTCCTCGGCGCCCAGCTCGAATCGAGCATGGGCGGCGGCGGTGGCGGCATGATGGGCCAGGGTGGCGTGCCGATCACCGGCACCGAGTCCCGCGTCACGCTCAACCTGCTCACCAAGGACCTCGACGAGGGGCTCGCGCTGCTGACGGCCTGCCTGAAGGGCGCCGCCTTCCAGGACGACCGGCTCAAGCTGCGCAAGGACCAGCAGCTCCAGAACATGAAGCAGCGCAACGACGCCACCGCGGATCTCGAGGAGCGCGAGTGGGGCTTCCTGATGCGCGGCGCGGGACACTGGTCCAACCGCTACCCGACCGAGGCCTCGATCAACTCGCTCACGCGGGACGATCTCGTCGCGCTGCAGAAGCGCTACGTCGGCCCGCAGAACTTCGTGATCGCGGTCGCAGGCGACTTCGACCGCGCGGCCATGAAGGCGAAGCTCGAGAAGGCCTTCGCGGGCTGGCCCACGCCGGGCGAGGATCCCGGCCCGCCGAAGCCCCCGGCGGTCCCGGCCGCGCAGGGCTGGTACGTCGTGGACAAGGACGTCAACCAGACCCGCGTCTCGCTCGGCCTGCGCACGCTCGACCGCTACGACCGTGACTTCTACGCCGCGCAGGTCATGAACTACGTCCTGGGCGGCGGCGGCTTCACCTCGCGGCTGGTGAACCGCATCCGCTCGGATGAGGGCCTCGCCTACTCGGTGCGCTCGAGCTTCGAGGGCGGCACCTACTACGCCGATCCCTGGCGCGCGTTCTTCCAGACCAAGGCCCGTTCCACCGCCTTCGCCATCTCGATCGCGCTCACCGAGATCGGCCGCGTCCGCGACTCGCTGGTCACGCCCGCGGAGCTGGAGACCGCGAAGAGCGCATTGATCGAGGGCTTCCCGGCCCGCTTCCCCACGGCACAGGCCATCGCCGGTGCACTGGCGGCCGACGAGTTGACCGGGCGCTACCTGAAGGATCCCGCCCACCTGAGCCAGTACGCGAGCCGCATCGGCGCGGTGTCCCTCGCGGACGTGCAGCGCGTGGCGCAGCGCCTGCTCGATCCGGCGAAGCTGGCATTCCTCATGGTCGGCAACGCGAAGGAGATGCTGCTGCCGGACGGCAAGCACGATGTGACCCTGACGAAGCTCTCCGGCGGCGAGCCGAAGCGCATCCCGCTGCGCGATCCCATGACGATGAAGCCGATGCCGTAGGGCGGCACCGGTCGGTGCGGAACGGCGCCGGGGCGAAGCACAGCCCCGGCGCCATTCCCGTCCCGGCTACACCTCCGCCGCGAACTCCTCGATGCGTGCGATCGCCGCGGCGAACAGGTCGGGCTCGGGGATGAGGCTCAGCACCAGGTAGCCCTCGCCGGCGATGTCGTAGAAGTGCCCCGGGTGCACCACCACGCCCCGGGCGAGCAGTCCGAGCGCCCACTCCTCCTCGCTGCGCTGGCGCGGCACGCGGAGCACGGCGCCCCAGCCGCCCTCCGCGGCGAGCACGCCCAGTTCCGGGCGCCGCGCGATGAGGCCGTCGAGCCGCGCGAGATTCGCCGCGAGCCGCTCGCGCACACGTCGCTGAAACGCCCCGCGCGCCGCGAGCAGCGCCGGGAGCGCCACCTGCACGGGAGTCGAGACCGAGAGGAACAGGTCCGCGATCCACTCGAGTCCGTGCAGGGCCTCCTCGCGCGCCGTTCCCGGCCCGCCCGTCACGATCCAACCCAGCTTCATCTGCGGCATCCCGCAGACCTTGGAGAGCCCGCTCAGCACGAAGGTCGGCACGCGCGCCCCGCCCACCAGGCTCGGCAGCGGCGCGACGCGGCCGGGCCGCGGGAAGTCGCCGAAGACCTCGTCCGCGACGATCGCCGCACCGTGGCGTTCGCAGAGCGTCTCCAGCAGCGCGCGCTCGTCCGCGTCGAGGCACGAGCCGGTCGGGTGGTTGGGCTGCACCACGATCACGCCGCGCACGTCGCCCGCGAACGCTTCTTCGAGCGAATGCCGGTCGAGGTGCCAGGCACCGTCGTAGGCCAGCCGGTAGGGGCGCAGGTTCACGCCCTCGAGTGCCGCCAGCGGCTCGAAGAGCGGATAGGACGGGGAGGGCACCAAAAACACCCCGCCCGGGTCGGCGAGCAACCGGAAGAGATGCGTGTAGGACTCGCTCGTGCTCGCCGTCAGCACGATGTGATCGGGCGCGACGGCCTCGCCCCGGTCCGCGTAATAGCCGGCCACCGCCTCGCGCGCCGCCCGGCTGCCGCGCGCATCGGGCTCGTAGCGCGCCCCCTCGGCCCGCGCCAGCGCCGCCAGCTCCTCGGGGCCCGCGCCGCCCAGACCGACGCGCGTCGGGTTGGTCTCGGACAGGTCGAGCAACCGCATGTCCGCCGTACGGCACTGCTCGAGGAAGCGGGCCCAGGCATTGGGCTCGTGATCGTGCGGCACGCGATGGGAGAGCATGGGCGGACGGTAGACGGAGCGGGCCGGGCCGGCAAGCTCGAGCGAGGGCCGGCGGGCCACCGCGGCCCGGATGGCGCGGTGGCTAGGGCACCGGCACCCGCACCGCCTCCGCCACCAAGTCCTCGAGCCACACGTCCTGCACGAATGCGCGACTCTTCCAGCCTGGCATGAGGCGGTCGAGGATCATCGCCTGCGCCATCCCGGAGTAGTAGAAACGCGTGTCCTCCTTCGCCCACGCGATCTGTCCGACCTCCCGCGAAAGTCTCCCCTGGAAGCCCGCGTAGGCCTTGAAGCCGGGATCGCTCTTCAGGGCGGCGAGTGGCCGGTAACCCGGCGTCAGCGCGGCGCGGCGCCACGACTCCAGCTCCACGTACTTCGCCAGCCCCTCCAGCCATTCGCGCTGGCGCTCGCAACCCACCAGCGCCGCCGCGAGACCCAGGCGATCGCGGCGATCCTGACGACACTCGAGGAACCGTTGCGCCAGCGCGCGGGCCTCCTCGCGCGTGGGCGCCCGAAGGCAGCTCGTGAGCAGACCGAGCTCGCGCCGCCAGGCCTCCTCGGACGCGGCCCGCCCGAAGGGATAGCCACGCTCCACTTCGGCCGCCGCCCGCTCGGCGGAGGCGATCCGCACTGGAGCAGCCGCGCCCTGGTGCGCGTGGAATGCCTCGTGCTGGATCAGGCAGAGGTAGCCGTCGCTCCCGCCCATGAGGAACCGCACGGCCAGCCGATACGGGAAGATCGCCGCCAGTGCGGAAGGCATCCCGCCCCGCATGCGGTCCGCGAGACTGATGCCGAACCAGTCCAGGGTCGGCAGGCTGGCGGCCCAGCGATCCCCGATCCGCACGGTGAACGCCTCGGGGTTCTCACCGGGAGACGGGAGGGGCTGACGGTAATAGGCAGCGCCCTCGAACGAATCGTCCGGCACCCGCTCCCAGGGCCCGCCGCGCACCTTGTCGCCCTGCACCCTGATCCAGCCCTCCGCCGGCTCCGACAGGCCGGTCAGGAAGGCGTAGCGCTCGTTGTAGAGGACCACCGGCAGATCCTCGCCGGCCCACCCGGGCCAGATCGAGTCGCCGAGCGCCCGGTGCAGGTGCAGCGCCTCCGAGAGCAGCGCCTTCTCCCGCTCGTCGAGCCGGTCGACGACGCGCGAGTGGCGCGGCAGCCTGCGATTGTCGAGCGCCGTCCAGCACGCCAGGGCGGCAAGGCCCAGGAGGATGCCGGCCAGGGATCCTGCGACCACTCTCCCCCAACGAATGTGCTTCCGGGCCACGGTCGAATCCTCCCCGGGGCTGCGAGGCTCGGCACGGCCTCGCGCCCCGAGGATAGCAGGTCCCACTCATGAGGCGAGCCCCGGCCGCAGGGACCGGGGCTCGCACATCGCGCGGGGCGGGGCCGCTCGTCAGGCTACGTCCCCTCGCTCCACGAGCGCAGGTAGCGTTCCTGCTCGGCGGTGAGCACGTCGATGTCGATGCCCATGGTCTTCAGCTTGAGCCGCGCGACCTCCATGTCGATCTGCCGCGGCACCACGTACACGTCCCGGCCCAGCGTCTTCGCCTTCTTCTTCAGGTACTCGAGCGAGAGTGCCTGGTTCGCGAACGACATGTCCATCACCATCGCCGGGTGGCCTTCGGCCGCCGCCAGGTTGATGAGCCGCCCCTCGGCCAGCAGACAGACCCGCTTGCCACCCTTGAGCGTGAACTCCTCGACGAACGGCCGCAGCGTGCGCCGCTTCGAGGACATGCGATCGAGCGCCGGGATGTCGATCTCGACGTTGAAGTGCCCGCTGTTCGCCACGATCGCGCCGTCCTTCATGGCGGCGAAGTGCTCACGGCGGAGCACCGACTTGTTGCCCGTCACGGTGATGAACAGGTCGCCACGCGGGGCGGCCTCGGCCATCGAGACCACCTGGTAGCCATCCATCTGGGCCTCGATCGCCCGCACCGGGTTGATCTCGGTGACCAGCACCGTGGCGCCGTGCCCCTTGGCACGCATCGCCACACCGCGCCCGCACCAGCCGTAGCCGGCGACCACCACGGTCGATCCCGCGATCAGCATGTTGGTGCTGCGGATGATGCCGTCCAGGGTGCTCTGGCCGGTGCCGTAGCGGTTGTCGAAGAAATGCTTGGTCTCGGCGTCGTTGATGGCGATCACCGGGTAGCGCAGCGTCTTGTCGGCCGCCATCGCGCGCAGGCGCGTCACGCCCGTGGAGGTCTCCTCGGTGCCGGCCAGCACGTCCTTCAGGTAGGCGCGCTTCTTGGTGTGCAGCACCGTCACCAGGTCGCAGCCGTCGTCCATGGTGACGTGCGGGCGCGCCTCGATGCACGAGACGATGTGCGAGTAGTAGGTCTTGTGGTCCTCGCCCTTGATGGCGAAGGTCGAGATGCCATAGTGGACGATCAGCGACGCCGCGACGTCGTCCTGGGTGCTGAGCGGGTTCGAGCCGCAGAGGAACACCTCGGCACCACCCGCCTTGAGCGTGCGCATCAGGTTCGCGGTCTCGGTGGTGACGTGCAGGCAGGCCACTACGCGCAGGCCCTTGAGCGGCTTCTCGCGGTTGAAACGGGCGCGGATCGCGCGCAGGACCGGCATGTTGCGCTCGGCCCACTCGATGCGCGCGCGGCCCTCGCGGGCCAGCCGCAGATCGCGCACGTCGCCGGGCACCACGGGCTCGTTCACGGCCCCGGCGTGCTGGGTGGTCAATGGCATGGGTTCTCCTCGGGAGGATGGTCAGGGTCGGCAGAGTGAAGGACGCGGCACATACTGCCCGACCCGCCCGCTGGGCTCAAGCGAGGTCGTCCAGGCGCACGCCAGAGCGCTGCTCGTCGGCCATTCGCTGCGGCCGCCCGGCTTTCTCCGTCACGCTCGACCGCTCCACCCGATGGCCGAGCGGCCACCCCGAAGGGTGGCCGCCAGGAGAGACGATCGGGCCTTGACTCAGGGTCGTCCCCGTCACCTCAGATACGTCATGATCCGGGTCAGCGGCCAGTCCACCGTCTCGAGCCGCGCGTAGTACACGCCGGCCGAGATCGGGTTGCCACCATCGTCGCGACCATCCCAGGTCGCCCGGTACTCGCCCGGCTCCCGGGACTCGCGGACCAGCGTGCGCACCCGGCGACCATCCACCGAGTACACGGCCAGATCCACCGGACCACCGCGGGCGATGCTGAACGCCAGCGTCGCGGACTGGCGGAACGGGTTCGGCATCGCCGGCATGAGCAGGGTCACGGCCGGCCGCGCCTTCCCGGCGACCCCCGCGGTGGACTGGAAGTTCGCGGAGACCGTCTTGTCGCCGGTCATGACCACCGTCACCGTGTCGGTCACCGCCACCACGTCCCCGCTGTAGTCCACGAACTGGTAGCCCGCCTCCGGGGTCTCCGTCAGCAGCACCGCCGTCCCGTAGACGTACCTCCCGCCGCTCGGCAGCGGTGCCTCCGTCACGGAGCCGTTGGTGGCGTTCACCGTCAGCGTGACCGAGTCGGCGCTGAAGTTCGCAGTGACCGTCTTGTCGCCGGTCATGACCACCGTCACCGTGTCGGTCACCGCCACCACGTCCCCGCTGTAGTCGGCGAAGTGGTAGCCCACCTCCGGCGTCGCCGTCAGCAGCACCGCCGTCCCGTGGGCGTAGGTCCCCCCGCCCGGCGGCGGATCCTGCGTCACCGAGCCGTGGGTGACGTTCACCGTCAACGTATGGAGTTCGGGCGCCAACGCCGGCGCCCAGGCCGTCGTCCCGGCCAGCGACAGATCCCAGACGTCGTCGAGGAAACCGGATGCGTTGTATCCCGCGAAGACCACCATCCGATCACGCACCGGATCGTGGATCGCGCTGTGGCCGTACCGTCCGCTCGGCGGCGTGCCGCCGGGCGTCAGCGCCGTCCACTCCGGTGCCCCCGCCAACGACAGCGCCCAGACTTCGTTGACGAAGAACTCCCCCGTGAATCCCCCGAACACCACCATCCGGTCACGCACCGGGTCGTAGATCGCGCTGTGGACGTACCGCGCACGCGGCGGCGTGCCGCCAGGAGTCAGCTCCGTCCAGGCCGGCGTGCCCGCCAGCGACAGTTCCCAGACATCGTTGAGGTAACCGTATTCGACGCCCCCGTACACCACCATGCGGTCACGCACCGGGTCGTAGATCGCGCTGTGGGAATACCGCGCGTTCGGTGGCGTGCCGCTGGGAACCAGCTCCGTCCAGGCCGGCGTGCCCGCCAGCGACAGCTCCCAGACGTCGTTGAAGTTCGTGCCGGACCACCATCCGGCGAACATCACCATGCGGTCGCGCACCGGGTCGTAGATCGCGCTCTGACGGTACCGCGAGTGCGGCGGCGTGCCGCTGGGCGTCAACTCCGTCCACGCCGGTGTCCCCGCCAGCGACAGCTCCCAGACATCGTTGAGGTAGACATCCCCGTTGAATCCCCCGAACACCACCATCCGGTCACGCACCGGGTCGTAGATCGCGCTGTGGTACCTCCGCACGCTCGGCGGAGTGCCGCTGGGAGTCAGCTCCGTCCATGCCGGCGTGCCGGCCAGCGACAGCTCCCAGACGTCGTTGAAATTGGTGCCGGAACGCCATCCGCCGAACACCACCATGCGGTCCCGCACCGGGTCGTAGATGGCGCTGTGAGCGTCTCGTGCGCTCGCCGGAGCGCCCAGATCGGCCCGCGCGGCGTCCGTCGGGCCCGGCAGCTCCGCGGACACCACGGCTCGATCGCCAGCCGCGCTGGGATCGGGTGTCGCGACCATGCTGCCGTGCGCGACGCGCACCATGACCTCGCGTTGCCACGGGGGCAGCAAGGGATCCGCCGCCGCCTGCGAGAGACGCTCTCGTACCTCGGGGGCCAGCTCCGGCGAGTCGGATGGCTGACTGGAAGCGACGTTCGGGATGGTCAGGGCGAGGAGCAGCAGCGGGAGGATGCAGGCGCAGGTGCGGAGCCGGAGCGACGGTCTCAATTGCGTCCTTTCGAGGGACTGAAGGATCACGGCGCGGACCACGTCGGCGTAGCTTTGCCTTATTGATGATATCACTGGAGCCCACGGTTCAAGCTGTTCTCGGCCGCCCGTGGCGGGATCTCCATTGCAATCGAGGTGGACTGGGATGGTGGTCCGGGAATGGGTCTCCTCGCTCTGCGGGCGGGCTGCCACACCCATCGCGAATCCTGCGGCGCCCAGCGCAGATGGCGCTCCAGGCCGGGCGGGACAGACGTGTGGCGAGGGTCCAGGGGCCCCGTGCAAATCGCCTGAGCCCGGCGAGGCCGGTTCCTGCGAGCGTTGTCGGGCGCGGTCGGGAGGCCCGCTGCGGGCGGGCGCAGCTACTTCTCCAGCTCCTTCAGCTTCGTCGCGGCCGCTGCATGCCCCGGCGCCAGTGACAGCGCCCGTCTGTAGCATTCCCCGGCCTGCTCGCGCCTGCCGTCCTGTCGATAGGCGTCGCCCAGGCTGACCTGCGCCTCGGGGGAACGAGGGTAGCCTTGCGCACGGTACTGGAATACCTCGATGGCCTTGCCGTTCTTCTTCTCGCCGAGCAGGGCCCTGCCCAATCCGTTCAGCTCATCTTCGGGCAGCTTGCCGGGAACTCCGAATCTTGCGAAGCGGTCGTCCACCTGGGCCTTGATCCCGGGAAAGCTGCTCTCGGTGAGGCGCTGCGTGATCCTCCAGCCATCGAACAGGTCGCGCATCCCCTCGATCAGACTGTTGGCGGGGACGTGCTCCCCGTTCGGGATGACCGCGAGTCGGCAGGTCAACCCGGCGGGCGCCGCCATGCCGATCTGCTCCTTGAGTGCGCCGTTCTGGCTGATGACCGTCGGGAAGTCGTGTTCGCCCATCACCAGGGCGAGCCGTCGTCTTCCACCCTTGAAGTCGCGTACGAGACTGTCCCTGTCCCTGCGGAAGGATGGCACTGAGAGCGTGGCGCTGGCCGCGATGTAGGCATCGGCCAGCGACGGGGTGCGGAACAGGGCGTACACGGCCGTGAAGCCGGTGTTGGAGGTGCCGTACAGCACACGGAACTTCTCGGTGCGATACGTCTTCTCGATGTGCGGGATCAGTTCTTCGTGGATGAAGTCCAGATACTGGTCGGCCCGGCCGCCATCCCG
>JANXPZ010000105.1 GCA_025357055.1 Candidatus Eiseniibacteriota bacterium
CGCCGCGCGGATCCCCCTCGACAGCCTGCGGCTGTTCAACTGGCCGGGCTTCCCGGTGCTCCCGGTGGATTCCTACTGCGACACCTGTGACTTCCGCGAGGTGGCCATCACCGTCGTGGATGACGGGAACGGGAGCTTCCGGGACAACGCCGACTACTTCTACTTCTACGCCATGGGGCCGAGCGACTGGGCGAGCCTCTACGACCCGGCGCGGCCGGAGACGATCTTCGTCAATCACCCGTACGAGACGACCAACTACTACTACCTGACCCGCGCCACCGACGAGTTGCCGGTGGGCCGGACGCGGGCACGGATCGCCACGCAGGACGGCACCATCACGAACCCGTCGCTGCCGACGCCCGCCACCTTCCCCGTGCGTGCCCACTACGAACAGGACACGGAGTACTGGCCCAACGCGGCGCCCCCGTACTCGAACAACGACCGGGGTCTCTTCTGGGAGAAGTGGTTCTGGCAGGCCGTCGCGCCGGGCGGAGCCTCCCGCGTGCCGCCCCTGGACCTGCCGGGCGCCGACACCACGCAGATCGCCCGGATCCGTGCCCTGACCTGGGGACTCAACGACCCCGGGCTCCGCATCCAGCCCCTGCACCGCCTGGCCATCGACTTCAACGGCCAGGACCTCGGAACGAGATCCTTCTACGGGATGCTGGCGCAGGTCTACGACGATACGCTCACCAGCCTGCGGACCCGGGCGAACCTGTTCACGATGAGCGTGCCGACGTCGGTCGGCGTGATGGCCGGACTGGCCTGGTTCGACCTCTATTACCAGCGTGCATTCCGGCCCGTGGGAGACCGGCTCGACTTCGACACGCCGGCCGGGGGGAACGGCGACGTCATCTATCGGCTCGGACCGTTCGCGCGTTCCGCGCCTCCCTCCGTCTTCGACGTCACGAACCCCGGTCTGCCGGTCCAGATCTTCCCGATCCAGTACGTCCCGACGGACACGGTGTTCACCCTCAGCTTCCAGGCTTCGGAGACGTCCCGGCGCCGCTACCGGGTGATCCCCGGCGACAGCATCATGTCGGTGCAGCCGGAGGCGCTCGCGGAGGCGCCGTTCACGAGCCTCGAGAATCTGCGCTCCTTCACCGAGCGGGCGGACTACATCGTCATCTACTACGACGGCTTCCGGGCCGCCGCCGACTCGCTGGCGGCGTGGCGGCGGGCACAGCTGCCCCTGTGGGGCGCGACCGCGCCCTTCGCGGCGAAGACCGTGCCGATCTCGGCGCTCTACGATCAGTTCTCGGGCGGGCGCACCGACCCGGCCGCCATCCGCAACTTCCTGCGGGCGGCGTTCTACAACTGGAACGACGGTGGCAACCCGCGCCGGCCGACCTTCGTGACCTTCCTCGGGGACGCCTCCTACGACTTCAAGAACATCCTCGGACGGGCGCTCCCGGGCCAACCCGGCTGCCTCCTGCCCACCTGGGAGGACAACTTCGACTCTGGCCAGCAGCGCCAGTACGTCACGGACGACTGGATGCTCAACGTGGACGACGCAGCCGTCGTCGTCCCCGACTTCCTGGGTGGACGCATCCCCGTGGGCGACCCGGCCACGGCGCTCGCGGTGGTCCGCGGCAAGGTGCTGGTTCACGAGCGCAGCTCGCCGCTCGGCGAGTGGCGCAACCGGGTCATGCTGATCGCCGACGACAACAGGCAGGGGGAGGATCCGGACCCCCTGAGCTGGGCCCACCTGCAGCAGACCATGGCCCTGGACGCCCGGTTCACGCCCCCGCACCTGGACCGGGAGTACGTCTACCTCCACACCTATCCGACCGGTCCCGGGGCGAGCAAGCCGGGCGCCAAGGCCGCGATCAGGGAGGGCATCAACGACGGCGTGTCGCTCGTGAATTTCGTGGGTCACGGAAGCCCGTTCCAGCTGGCCGACGAGCGCGTGATGCTCGACACCGACGTGGGCGCGCTGACGAACACCCCGCGCTTCACGGTGCTCGTCGCGGCTTCGTGCGACGTCGGCAAGTTCAGCGATCCGACGGTACAGAGCCTGGGCGAGCGGCTCATCACCAGCAGCACCGGGGGCGCGGTCGGGGTGATCTCGGCGACGGAGCTCTCTCTCAGCTACTTGAATGCGATGCTGAACCAGAACGTCTACCGGGAACTGTTCCGCCGCGACTCGGCAGCGTGCCAGTACCACACGCCGCTCTCGGGGGCGCTGCTGGCGACCAAGCTCGGCGACATCAACTCGCAGAAGTACCAGCTCATGGGGGATGCGGCGACCCGCCTGGCGTTGCCGCGGTTCTGGGTGGACCTGACACTGGCGGACTCGGCCGGCAACCCGGTGACCGAGGTCAGGCGCGGTCAGACGCTCACCTTCCAGGGCCGCGTGCGGACCTGCCCCGCTGGCGACGCGCTGCCGTTCGACGGCGTGGTCGGGTTGCTCATCGAGGACTCGCAGGAGATCGACTACGTGGCGGAGGACGTCATTGCGAGCTACACCGACTCGGCCACCTACTACTACCGGGCCGGCGCCATCTACCGGGGTGACGTCGGGGTGACGAACGGCGCATTCAGCGGCCGCTTCGTGGTGTCGATGGAGGCGCGCGAGGGGGACCGGGGGCGCGTGCGGGCCTACGTCGGGGGGCGGGTCGCGGGCGACGGATTCGACAGCGACGGCGTCGGGTACGCGGTCACGCGGGTCTCGCCGGGGGAGGCGCCTGCGGGCGACGTCACGGGTCCGCGGATCACGCTCTCCTTCGTGGGAGGCGCGACCTCGGTTCGTCCCGACGCCGTACTCAAGGTGGACCTGTTCGACGAGAACGGCATCCTCACCACGAACCACACGTCGCAGAACGGCATCATCGTGACCGTGGATGAGAACACCACGACGCGTGCGGACATCACCGCATCGTTCCGCTACGCCGCCGGCTCCTACCAGTCGGGCACCGCGACCTTCCAGTTGCCCGACCTGGCGCTGGGACCGCACACCGTGAGCGTGAGCGCGGCCGACAACCTGGCTTCGGGCCTGAGCGCCGGGCTGCATCGTTCACGGACGAGCCTCGATTTCAGCGTGGTGGACCAGCCGAGTCTGCGGATCGCCCGCGCCTACCTGTTCCCCAATCCGACCGAGTCCCGCAGCGGCGGGGGCGGGGGACAGTTCGTGGTGGATGCCCCGGGTGACTCGGTCAACACCCTGCTGCGCATCTATACGGCCTCGGGCAGGCTCATCCGCACCCTCACCGTCTTCGGCGGGCTGGGGCAGGTCCAGCTACCGTGGGACGGGCTGGACGAGGAGGGGCAACCCCTGGCCAACGGCGTGTACTTCTTCCGGGTACATCTCAATCCCAGGGACCCGGACGGCGCGAGCAGTTCGCGACAGAAGGCTGAGGCCGACGGACGATTCGTCATCGTGAACCGAAGATAGGTCTCCCTCGCCGGCCCATCCGGTGTTCCGACAAGGAGTTCAGGGCCGGGGGGATGAGGGCGGCGGGGGAGTCGTGCTGCTCTGAGGCTTGAAAAGCTTGGAACGCCCGGTGGGGGTCTAGTGTAGTATCTTGGACCGCTCGCACGGGGGAGTCACCGTCTTGACGGAGGAAGAATCCATTATGCGTTTCAATGCCACCGCACTCGTCCTAATCGCCGGGCTCATGCTTGCCGGGTCGGCTTTCGCGCAGGGGACCGGTCGTTCCCTGGATATCCAGCCCGGTGCCCGGGAGAACGGCATGGGAGGAGCAGGCGTGGCCCTCGCGGAAGACGCGACGGGGATGACCTGGTGGAACCCGGCGGGTCTGGGATTCGCCAAGCGGGGCAGCGTGCAGATGACCAACGCCAAGCTGGTGCCCGGGCTTGCGGACGACGTGTCCTATAACCACCTGGCCTATGCCCAGCCCATGGAGGGCTGGGGCGGAGTGGCGCTGTCGATCGCGTTCCTTTCGTATGGCACCAGCGACCAGACCGACAACAGCGGCACGGTGCTGGGCCAATTCGACTCCTACGAGTTCTCTTCGGGCCTCTCCTACGGGGTCGAACTGCTGCCCGACCTGGCGATCGGTGCCAACGTCAAGTACATCCGGGTCCAGCTGGCGCCGAGCGGTCTGCAGGGCGTGGGCTCGACGCTGGGATTCGACCTGGGCTGCCTGTATCGCCTTCAGCCGGCCCGGCTGCGGCTCGGAGCCACCATCCAGAACCTGGGGCCGAGCGTGGTGTTCATCAACGAGCTCACCGCGAGCCCGCTGTCGCGGAACATCAAGACCGGCTTTGCCTGGGACGCGTTCAGCGGCAGTGGCATCACCTCCACGGTGGCCGGGGACTTCAATCAGTCGCTCGTGACCACGGGATTCCGCACCTACCATGGCGGCATCGAGGTGAAGTACTCCACCGAGGCGGGCAAGACGGCCGGCGGGATCGGTCTGGCCGGCCGCTTCGGCTACTACTATGACCCGCTCGGCGAGATCAAGGACCTGACCTACGGCATGGGTCTCAACTGGGGGAGCCTGACGCTGGACTATGGCTCGGTCCCGCAGGCGACCACGCTCCCGCACGTCGACAAGATCAGCCTGGGCTACCGCTTCTGAGGCGTCCCTGCGTGATCGGGACACGACCCGTGCGTGGCGCCTTCCTCGGAGTGCTGCTGACCCTGGCGCTCCTGTATTGCGCGGCGACTCCCGCGCAGGCGGCAGGAACGCTGAAAGTGCGCCGGGTCGCCGGTCCTGAGGAACTGGCGCGCCTTCAGCGCCTCGGCTTGCCTGCGCCGCCCGCAGCCCGCCCCGGGGAGTTGCGCATCCAGGCCGAGCGCGAGCGGCGTTGGCGCTCGATGCGCGACGTGCTCACCGTCCCGGGGGTGGACTGGTCACTGCGGGGGCAGCGGCGTGCGGGCTGGCAGCCCGGCGCGCGAGCGGCGCGCGGCCCGCGTGCGGCGGCCGCTGTCGATGCAGTCGCGGAGACGCCGCCGGACACCGTGCGGGTCGCGTTCATCCGCATCGACTTCCTGGCCGATCGCGGCGGCGATGCCTCCACCGGGAGCGGGCGCTTCGACCTTTCGGGGCCCGATTCCAATGCCGTCCCGATCGACCCGCCGCCGCACGACCGTGCGTTCTTCAAGGCGCATCTCGAGGCGCTCTCGCGGTACTACACCGCCACGTCCTACGGGCGCGTGGTCGTGGTCGGGGAGGTCTGGCCCCGCGATGAGATCGGGGCGTACTCGCTGAGTGACATGGCGGACTACGGTCCCTGGACCTTCAGCCAGGAGATCTACGGCGCTGCGGTGCACATGTTCCGCGACATGTTCTTCGCCGCCGACACGCAGTCCGTGGCGCACGGCGACGCCATCCCCTGGCGCGACTACGACCGCTTCTTCCTGATCCACGCCGGGAGCGACCTGCAGAGCGACGTGCGGCAGGACAGCAAGGAGGACATCCCTTCGTTCACGATCGGCGTGGGCGACACCGACCGCGTCATCTTCCGGGACACGACCGTCGTGGAGGGCGTCGTCTTCGTGGACTCGACGGTCATCGACCGGGCCACGATCGTGCCCGAACTGGCCGCGCAGGATGGCTACTACGGCGCCATCAACGGGGTGATCGCGCACGAGGCGGGACACAACCTGCTCGGTCTCGCGGACCTCTACAACGTCGATACCGGCTATCCGGTGGTGGGCTACTGGAGCCTGATGGACAGCGGGAACCTGCTGGGTTCGCTGGTCACGCTGAAGGACGGCACCGAGATCTATGCCACCGGCCTGCTGCCCCCCAGCGTGGACCCGTGGCAACGCTCCTTCACGACCGACATCCTGGCGTTCCCCGAAGTGGACTACGGCGGCGACTCGATCGCGCTCCAGAACAGCGAGCGCCACCCGGACGTGCGGCGCGTCACGCTCTCGGGCGACGAGTACCTGTTGCTCGAGAACCGCTACCTCGCGCCCGCGGACACGGTCCGGCTGGACCAGGACCCGGCCACCCACGTGGTCCTCGGACCGGAGAGCCCGGACAGCCTGGAGTACGACGCGCTCCTGCCCGGCAGCGGGATCCTGGTCTGGCACATCGACGAGAGCGTGATCCCGTACGAGACGTCCCTGCGGGTCAATCCGGATTTCGGTTTCAACACGAACCCACGGCGCCTCGGGGTCTCGGTCCTTGAGAGCGACGGGCTGCAGGACCTGGGAGACAGCGGTTCGCCCTTCTTCCTCGGCGCGCCCTTCGACCCCTGGTCCCACAGCTACAACCCGGCGCTGTCCGACTCGACGACTCCGAACCTGATCCCGCACACCGGCACGCGGCCGCACAAGCGGCTCGACTTCCTCGATGATCCGGCGTCGGTGATGCACTTCAGTGCCCGGCGCACGTGGGCGCTGGAGGGCTGGCCGGTCGCCGCGGACTTCCCTCCGGGCGGACCGCTGCTGCTCGCGGTGGACGCGGACGGCGACGGGAATCTGGACGTCTGCTGGGCGGGGGGACGCGATTCGATCGACGTGCGGGTGGCCGGCGAGCCCGACTCGATCGTCGTGCGCGTGGGGAACCCCGACCGCGCCGCGCTCTTCGCGGTGCGCCCGGACGGGTCCGCGCTCGACGGCACGAGCGCGTACGCGTTCGCACGTCTCGACCGCAGGCCGAGGCCCGAAGTGGCGGCGCTCCCGGTCGGCGAAGCGGGCATCGGAGGCCTGCCGGCGACCGGCCCTGCGTACTTCGCGGTCTCGACCTACGCCGCCGGCGCTGACACGAGCAGCCCGGGCGGGCGCGTCTGGTTGCTCGACCACCAGGGCGCGGCGCTGCCCGGCTGGCCACCGGCGCTGCCCTCGATCGTGACGACCCCGCCGGTCATCGCGGGGCAGTACCCGAGTGCGGAGGTGTTCGTCGGCTGCGCGGACGGCGAGGTCTACGGACTCGATCTGGCCGGCGTGGTGCTTCACCACTTGCGCGTTTCGGACCTGGGAAGCGGCCCGGTCACCGGCCGGCTGGCCGTCGACCCCGCGTCGGGGAAGACAGGGGACCTTTGGCGGGTCGCCGCCGGCACCGCGGACGGCTGGGTCGGCACCATCCGCGCCCGCATGCCAGCATACAGTCCAAACTCCGTGCGTGAGATGTCGGCGCGGCTCGAGACAGAGAGCCTCTTCGCGCCCGACTTCCTCTGGATCGCACTCGACGGCCCTCCCGACGTCCCGACCAGCGCCGTGGTCTGCGGCTTGCCCTCGCTCGTTGCCCACCACGCCGATCGCCTGTGGGCCTTCTGCGGGGATGGCACGCCGATCGCAGGCTGGGGCCGCTCCTTCGGCGACACCATCGTCGCGGGCCTGGGCGCGGGCGACCCGGACGGCGACGGCCTGCCCGAGGTGCTCACGCAAAGCATCCACTCCGGGCTCGCGTTCGTGAACCGCACCGGCTACCCGTCGCCCGGGTGGCCCAAGCGTGGCACGACCGAGGATCTGCGCACCGGCAGCCCGCCGCTCGCGCTCGACGTGGATGGCGACGCTCGCAGCGAGGTCGTGGGCATGAACGCCAGCGGCATCGTGGCGGCGCTGAGGGCCGACGGCCGCATTCCCGAGGGCTGGCCGCTGGCCAGTGGCAGCGGAGCGACCGGCTCACCCGTCGCGGCCGATCTGGATCGCGACGGCTCACTCGACCTGGTGGTGCCCGACCGCCTCGGGTCGCTCTTCGGCTTCACGTTGCCCGTCCCGCAGGGCGACCCGGTCGCGAACTCGTGGTCGATGCTGGGCGGCGACGCGGGGCGCAGCTCGGCGCTCGCGGCGGAGGCCACGCCTTCGGTTCCGCTGCCCGCGGCCGGGCCGCTCGTGCGCGGCTCCCTCGTGGCCTTCCCGAACCCCGCGCGCCGCCAGGCGGTCTCCTTCGCCTTCCAGCTCACGGAGCCCGCGCAGGTCGAGTTCCGCATCTTCGACACCTCGGGCCACGAAGTGGCTTCGTTCTCGCGCGAGGGCCTGCAGGCGGACAACCGGGAGATCTGGGACCCGGGCGCGCTGCCCGCGGGCCTCTACCTGGCACGGCTGCGCTTCCGCGGGGCGACGAGCGAGGGGGTCGGAGTGCTCCAGGTGGGGGTGCTGCGATGACGCCGCGCCGAGCCCCGGGCCCGCGTGCCCTCGGCCTGGCGCTGTTGCTCGCCGGAGGGTCCCTGCTGAGCGCGGGGACGGCCGGCGCGGTGATCCGCGGCTCTGCGCTGGCCCTGCCGCTGCCGCTGGTCGCAGACCACGGCCGCCCGCAGTTCCATCTCGCCCAACGCGCGATCGACCGTTCCTGGGGACTGTCCGATGACTCCACCTACTCCGAGGTGGACGTGCCCGAGTGGCGTTCCGAGGGGCTGGCCGCCGGGCTCTCGGCGTTGGTCCCGGGGGCGGGCCAGCTCTACGCGGGGGAGGGTAATGGACTGTGGTTCGCGATCGCCGAGGTGGCGGGCTGGACCGTGAACCGGATCTTCCTGCACAAGGCGCAGATCGAACGGGATCGCTCCGCCCGCTTCGCGGGGGACCCGTCCGACACGACGAGTGCCTGGTCCTTCGATCGGTACACGGAAAGCAGCGGGAGGGATGCCGCGGAGCTCGAGGCCGTCTGGGCTCAGGATCGGCAGGCGTTCTATGAGATGATCGCGCGCGATCCGACGTACCTGGCCGGCTGGAAGGGCCAGTCGGATGCCACGCGCGGCGAGTTCTTCGACATGCGCGACGCCTCGCGTGGATACTACGACCACGCCTCCACCGCGGGTTACGCGCTCTGGCTCAACCACCTGCTCGCCGCCGTGGACGCGCTGCGTGCGGCGCGGCTTCACAACGTGATGTTGCAGAACAACCTGGAGCTCAAGCTCCGGAGTTCCCTGCACCGCGGGCGGCCGGCCCTCATGGCAGCGCTCGTGAGGAGGTTCTGATGTGGAACCGGCTGAGGCCGTGGTTCGCGACGGCGATGCTGATGGCGACGCTGAGCGGGAGCGCGGCTCCGGTCGCGGGATCCGTAGTCCCGCCGTCCGTCGGCCCGGACCTCGCGGCAGGGCCGGGTGCGGCGATCGTCCCGGCTGCGGCGATCGTCCCGAGCGCGGAGGCCCGTCGCGAGCCCGTGGCGGGGACGCTCGCGCTGGCCCGTCCGCCAGTCTCCTTCCTTTCCGACGCTCCGCTCGAGGATCCAGGCGCTCCGCTCGCGTTCTCCTTCGGCCGGCGGGCTGAGAAGGCGCCGCGCACTCCGCGCGCAGCGGTGCCGTCCGGGGCACTCGGCGCCGAGCGGGCCCGCATCCTGCTGCGCTCGCTCACGTTGCCGGGCTGGGGGCAGGCGACGCTCGGTCGCCGCACTTCGGCCGTGTTCTTCGGGCTGACCGAGACGGCGATCTGGGGGACGTTCGTGGCCTTCCGCATCCAGGTCGCGATGCGCGAGGACGCCTTCCGGCGCACGGCCGGGCTCCAGGCGGGCATCAACCTCGAGGGACGGGACGAGGAGTGGTTGCGCATCGTCGGGGACTTCTCCAGCAGCGATGAATACAACCAGCTGGTGGTGTTGCGGGATGCCGCGAACCTCTACTACTTCGAATCGGACGCCTATTGGGCGTACTACGATGAGCACAAGCTCAGGGGCGCCGACACCTGGACGTGGTCGAACGAGGGGCGACGTCGCTACCTCGACCAGCGCAGGGACGCACAGCGCGCCGCCCGGCGGGCGAACACGACGCTGGCGGTGGCGGTCGTGAACCGGATCGTGAGTGCGTTGCACGCGGCCCGGGTGGCCGGACACCCGGCGCCCACCGCCCGCTCCTGGCAGTTCGAGGTCGTCCCGGTGGCGTGCGAAGACGCGACGGCCTTCCAGCTCCGGGTGCACAAGCGGTTCTGACGCGGGCTCGGGCGGCCATCCCATGCGGCGACGATCGCGTCTCTGTGCCCTGGCGGTACTGCTGGCGGCGAGCGTCGGTGCGGCGCCCGCGATCGCAGGCGTGGCGGACAGCACCGCGTCTGCAGCCGCCGGGAGCACCGCCAGCGCCCGCCCGGACTCCGTCGGCGCGGACACGCTCGCGCTGCGGCTCCTGCCGGTGCAGACACTGGGGAACGCGGGCGGCGAGCGGGCCATCCTGGCCGAGCCCAGCGGCATCGCGGTCGACGCCTTCGGGCGCATCTACGTCACCGACGCCTCGCAGCACCGCCTCGTGCGTTTCGACGCGCGCGGGACCTTGCTGGGCGAGGCGGGCGCGCTGGGCAGCGGCCCGGGTGACCTGCGCCGCCCGGCCGCGGTGGCCGCCGTGGGCTCCCTGGGCGTCGCGGTCCTCGACCGCGAGAACCTGCGCATCGTGCTCTACGACCTGTTCGGACGGCTGGTGGGAGTGCTCACCGATCTCGCCGCACTCGAGGACGAGCTCGGTCGCGTGGATCCGGTGGCGCTCGCGGCCGATCGCGGGGGCGCGCTCTACGTCGCCGACGCGGACCGCGATCGCGTGCTGGTGCTGGACTTCTCCGGCCGTTACGTGCGCTCGCTCGGGGGCTTTGGAGCGGGGGCCGGGTCGTTCCGCGGCCTGGCGGGGGTCGCCACGGGACCGGAAGGCGGGCTGGTGACCACCGAGCGGACGGGCGCGCGCGTGCAGCGCCTCGACGCAGCGGGCAGCCCGCTGCGCTCCTGGCCGCTCCCGGTCCGAACCGGGCGCGGCCGGCTGGCCGTGGCGGTGGACGACTCCTCGCGCATCGCGGTCGCGGACGAGGTCTCCGGCCGGCTGTGGCTCTTCGACCTCACCGGCCGCCTGCTGGGAGCGCGTGCGGACCTGGTCTCGCCGCGTGCCCTGACCTTCGCCCCGGATGGCAGCCTGCTCGTGGCCGAGGGCACGGCGGGCCGGGTGCGCCGTTTTGCGCTCGAGCCCGCCGGGACAGCCACGCCGCCCGGGCGCTGAAGCATGCTGCCCGTGGCGCTGACGCTGGGCGCGATGCTGCTCGCCACGGCCTCCGCAGCTGCGCCGGGCGGTCCCGCGAGCGCCGCGCCCGCCGTGTCCGCCGTGCCGGGCGCGTCCCTCCAGGGCGATCCCGGCTGCGGCACGCTGGTGGTGGTGCAGCGCGCCGACGCGCTGCTCTACCGGTTGCCCAGGACCTTCCTGCAGACGGGGAGCGATTCGGCCTGGAGTCGCGCGGGCCCCTGGCGGCGTGGAGCGGACTACCTGATCGAGCCATTGCGGGGCGAGTTGCGGTTGCTGCGACCGCCGCTGCCCGGAGACACGCTGTGGATCGCGGCCTGCTGGCTGCTGACGCCGCCCGTGCTCGAATGGGAGAGCCAGCGCTACCGCCCGATGCGCCCGCCCGGCGCGATCGACAGTGCCGCTGCGACGCCGCGCACGAGCCCGGCCCCGGGCGCGCATCCTGCGACCGCCCGCAATCCGCTGGTCGCGCCCGCGGGGGCGAGCCTCGCGGTGAACGGGAACAAGACCATCGCCGTGGACTTCGGCTCGAGCCAGGATGCCTTTCTGCGGCAGTCGCTCGACCTCGCGGTGAGCGGGACGCTGTCCCCGGGTGTGCAGCTCACCGGCGTGCTCTCCGACCGCAACCTGCCGCTCACCTCGGCGGGCAGCACGCAGGACCTGCAGGCGCTCGACCGCGTCATGATCGAGCTCACGGCACCACGGGGCTCGGCCGCGCTCGGCGACGTGTCGCTGAACCTGCAGCAGGGGGAGTTCGGAAGGCTCGAGCGGCGGGTGCAGGGCGTGCGCGGCGAGTGGGCGGCGGGTGGTTTCCGCGGACTGGTCGCGGCGGCCAGCTCGCAGGGCGAGTACCTGCGCGTGCAGTTCTACGGCTCCGAGGGCCTGCAGGGGCCCTACCAGCTGCGGGACCGCGGTGGCAACGCGGGCATCTCGGTGGTGGCGGGCAGCGAGGTGGTGACGGTGGACGGCGCGCGCATGGCCCGGGGCGAGGGAGCGGACTACGCGATCGACTACGAGCGCGCCCGCCTCACCTTCACGAACCGCAGGCCCGTCGCGGCGACCTCGCGCATCACCGTGGACTACCAGTACACGCTCAATCGCTACCGGCGGAACCTGGTGAGCGCGGCCGGCCGCTGGGAGTCGGGACGATTCCGGCTCCACACCCAGGCGATCAGCGAGAGCGACGACCAGGGCCGCCCGCTCGATCTCACGCTGAGCGCGGAGGACGTGGCCGTGCTGGCTGCGGCCGGTGATTCCGCCGCGCTGGCGCTGGGGCCGGGCGTGGTCGCGGGCGGCGGGGACTACGACCTCGTCCTGCGGATCGCGGCCGACACGCTCGTCACCTACGCCTACGCGGGGCCCGCCGCGGGAGGCTTCAACGTGCAGTTCGCGCGCGTCGGCGCGGGCCTGGGGGACTACGCGGACTCGCTCCTGAGCTCGGGGCGCACGGCATATCGCTGGGTGGGCCCGGGTGGCGGGGCCTTCCGCGTCGGGCGCGCACTGCCGCTCGCCGAGTCGCACCAGCTCTGGTCGCTCGGGACCGGCATGAAGGCCGGGGCGCTGCAACTCGACCTGGAGGGCGCGGTCTCGAAGTTCGACCCGAACACCTTCTCGAGCCGCGACGACGAGCATCACACCGGCGGCGCAGGCCGGGTCTCCGCCGGCCTCGAGGGACGGCTGCCGGGGGCTCTGGGCGCGGGCGGCCTGCTCCTGGCAGCCCGCACCGTGGGCGAGCGCTTCGCGCCGTTCGCGCGGTTCGAGCGCCCTTTCGAGCAGGAGGACTGGGGACTGCCGGTGAGCGGGGACCTGCAGCACGCGCGCCGCGTGGAGCTGACGGGTTTCGTGCGCCCGCGCGCCGGCGGCGAGTTGCGCGCGCTGGCCGGGCGCCTGACGCTGCCGGGCGGGTTCTCGTCCTGGCGGCGCGGGCTCGAGTGGCAGCGCGAGGGCAGGATCGGGACGCGGGCGCGCTGGGAACGCGCGGACGCCATCCAGCCAGGGCTGCGGCTCGCGGACGGCGGGCGCGAACGGTGGTCCGGCGAGTTGCGCCTGCGGTCGCCGTGGCTCGACCCCGTGCTGCGCGCCGAGACCGACGAGCGGCGCTTTGCCGGGGACACGGCCCGCAGCGGCGACCGCTACCGCGAGACGGGGGTGGAGCTGCGCAGTCCGGCCCGGCTCGCCTGGCGCGCTGTCGCGGGCTGGAGTCTGCGCCGCGACGGGCGGCTCGTGACGGGCGGATTCGTGGACCAGTCGCAGGCGCGCACGCTGAGACTCGCGCTCGAGACTCCGGCCGAGGCGGCGCTCTCGGCCGTGCTGAACCTGCAGCGTCGCCTGATCGAGCCGCTCGCGGACCCGCGGCGCAGTCGCAGCGACCTGGCCAGCGTGCGGCTCAAGGGCGCACAGCCACGGCGCGGGCTGCGCGGGCATCTCGATCTGGAGATCACCAGCGAGGGTGAGAACCAGCGCCTGCGGCGTGCCGTCTACGTGGGCGCGGGCAAGGGCGGCTATGACGCGCTCGGCAACTACACGGGAACGGGCGATTACAGTCTGGTGGTCGTGGTGAGCGACGCGATCACGCCGGTGGCCCGCGCGGCCACCAGTGCGCGCGCCGAGTGGCAACTCGCCGGGCAGGGCCCGTGGCGCGGCACCCGGGCGGGGTTCGACTTCGAGACCGAGTCCCGGCGGCGCGGCGAGCTGCGCGCGCTGGATCCGTTCCTCGCGCCCGGGGCGGCGCTGGGTGACGCCGGGCTCTCCCGCGCCAGCGTGCTGCAGCGACTGGAGGCCGAAGTCGCCCCCGAGTCGCGCGGCGCCGCGCTGCGCCTGCGCGCCGAGCGTCGGGTGACGGGCGACCGCGCCTACGAGAACTTCGCGCAGACGCTCGATGACCGCGCGCTGAGCGCGCGCTGGCGCACCCGGCTCGGCACCGTCCTGGGCACCGAACTCGAGGCGCGGGCGCGCCGGCGCGTGGCGGTGCAGGCCCTGGTCGGCAGCGCAGGCTACGCCCGCACGCTGGTCGAACAGACCGGTACGGGGCAACTGGTCTACACGCCGGGGGCGAAGTTGCGGGCGGTGGGGCTGCTCGAGTTCACGCGCTCGCGGCCCGAGGGTGGGACGGAGACCACGCGGACCGTGCGCTTGGGCCCCGACCTGGGCTACGCCTTCGGCAAGCGTGGACGCGCGGAGCTGCGGCTCCGGCGCGCGTTCGTCGCCGGCCCGCCGGCCGTGAGCCTGCTGCCGAGCGCCGACCCGGCGGGCGTGCCGCGCTGGGAGGCCACCGTCCGGGCCGATTACCGGGTCCAGGAGAACACCACTGCGAGCCTGTCGCTGGACGCGCGTGAGCGGCGGGGGCGCTCGGCGCTCACGACCGGGCGCGCCGAGCTCAGGGCCTTCTTCTGATGAGACGCGTGGTCGGCAGCCTGATGGTCGTGGTGATGTTCGGAGCCCTGGCGGGCGGGGGCGACGCGCGCGCGGCCGCGCGACTCGAGTACCGGGGCAGCGTGCTGCAGCGGCGGGAGGTCGAGTCGCTCGCCGCTCCCGCGCTGCGCGCGCCGGGCGACTCGGCCGCGCTGGCCGCGCTGCTCGGCACGGTGGTCGCGCGGCTCCAGGGGCTCGGTCACCTCGAGGCCCGGGCGCAGGCCGGGTGGGACGTGGGCCGGGCGGCCCTGTGGCTGGAGACACGGGAAGGCCCGCTCTTCCGCCTGCGCTCGGTCACGCTCGAGACGTCGGACCGCTCCGATTCGGCCGCCTTCGGCGCGTGGATCACGCAGCGCGCGGGCGACCCGGCGTCCCCGGACGCGGCGGCTCTGGCGGGGGAGCGCGCGCTGCGGGCGGTGGCGGATGAGGGCTATCCGTACGCGCGGTTGAGCCTGAGCCGCTTCGACGTGGACACGGCCCAGGCCGGGTCGGGAGCGGCCCGTGGGGTGGCGCTGAGCTACGCCGGGACGCGCGGGCCCCGGGTGGTGATCTCGGGCGTGCGCGTGGAGGGGCTCAAGGTCACGCGGCCCGAGGTGGCGTCGCGCTCGCTGGGGCGGCTGGCCGGGAGGCCCTGGGACCGGGCCGCAGCGCTGGCGGCGCGCGAGCGGCTCGCCCAACTCGGGCTCTTCCGCAATGCCTCCTTCGAGGGCCTCGAGGGGGAGGCCGACTGGAGCCGGGGGCGTCTCGTCTACCGCGTCGAGGAGCCGCGCTACAACCGCTTCGAGGCGGTCGCGGGCTTCCAGGGCGATGCCGGTACCGCGGGGCTGGCGCGGCTCGAGCTGGGCAACCTGCTGGGCACCGGCCGTTCGGCGGCGCTGCGCTGGGAGTCGCGGGGCCGCGGACGCTCGGACTTCGAGGCGCGCTACGCCGAGCCGCTCCTGCTCGGCGCGCCGCTGCGGCTCGAGGGCGTGATGCAGCAGCAGATCCAGGACTCGCTCTATGCGCGCACGCGCTGGGGCGGACGCGCGCGCTTCACGCTCGGCGCGCAGGAGCGGCTCGAGGTGGGTTGGGAGCAGGAGCGGGTGGTCCAGGAACACGGCGAGCTGGAGCGCGCGGAGATCCAGAGCACGCTCTTCGCGCTCGAGCGCAGCACGCTCGACGAGCCGCTGGCGCCCCGGCGCGGCACGCGGACGCGGATCGATGCTGCGCAGTCGTTCAAACGCGAGATCCTGCGGCCGTCGGGGGAGCGGAGCGTGCGGGCCTCGGCGGCCGAGCTGCACGGCGAGTGGCATCGTCCGTTCGGGCGCGCGGCGGGGGCGAGCCTGGAGGTGGCGGGCGCGGGCCGGCTCAGCTCGCAGCGCGTACTGCCGCTCTTCGAGCGCTACGCGGTGGGTGGGGCGGCGAGCCTGAGGGGCCACGACGAGGAGGCCTTCCGCGTGGACCGCTTCGCGCTCTCGCGCCTGGAGTGGCGCTGGTTCCTGGGGCCGGGCGGGCAGCGCGCGTTCCTGTTCTGGGACCACGCCGTGATGGGCACGCGTCTCGCGCTCCCGCAGGGTGGCGACCGGCTCGAGGTGCTGCAGCGCGACGGGGTGGGCTTCGGGCTGCGGCTCGAGACCGCAGGCGGACTGGTCGGGGTGGACTACGGGCTCGAGCCGGGGCGGCCGCCCCTCGAAGGCAAGATCCACCTGCAGCTGATCTCGACGTTCTGACGGGCGCGGTCCGCCGCGGCGCTCGCGCGCGTGCGTGCCGTTCGTGGATAATGCGCGCGGGAGGGGGAGAGGCATGTCGCTGGTCCGCGAGGTCGAGACGCTGCTGGCGCCCGGGGGACGACTCTCGCAGCGCTGGCCGCGCTACGAGGAGCGGACCGTGCAGCGCGAGCTCGCCCTGGACATCGCGCGGGTCGTCGAGCAGGGCGGTGTGCTGCTGGCGGAGGCGCCGACGGGCGTCGGCAAGTCTCTGGCCTACCTGCTGCCCGCGGTGCTCCACGCGCGCGGCGGCGAGCGACGGGTGGTCGTGGCGACCTGCACGCGCTCGCTCCAGGACCAGCTCTTCGAGCGCGATCTGCCGGCGCTGCTGGAGGCGGTGGACCTGAGGTTGCCGTGCGCCCGGCTCAAGGGCAAACAGAACTACCTCTGTCCGCGCGCGCTCCAGCAGACCGATGGGCGTGGCGCCGAGGAGGACGAGACGCTCGACGAACTGCGTCGCTGGGCGGCGGCCGACGAGGAAGGCGACCTGGATCGCTTCCCGGCCTCCGACCCCGAGGCGATGCGGCGCCTGCGCGGCCGCCTCGGGGCGGATCCGCACGCCTGCACCATGCTCACCTGCAGGAAGGGCCGTGAGTGCTACTGGGTGCGGGCGCGGCGGGCGGCGGCGCAGGCGCGCGTGGTGATCGTGAACCATGCGCTGCTCGCGATCTCCGGCGAAGTGGAGGGCCTGCTTCCCGACTTCGACGTGCTGGTGGTGGACGAGGCCCACCGGCTCGAGGGCGTGCTGCTGGGGCAGCTCGAAGTCGCGGTGTCCCGCAACCGCGTCGAGGAGGTGTTGCGGCTGGTGGGCACGGGCCGGCGCCGCGGGAACCGTGCGGCAGCCCCGCGAGGGAATCCCGCGGGGCTCCTCGCCCGCGTGCGCGGTTTCGCCCTGCCGCTCTTCACCGCCGGGAAGGGCAGCGCGAGTGCCGAGCGCGAGGAGCTCGACGCCCTGGCCGCCCGGGTCGCCCACGCCCGCGGGGACGCTGACCGTTTCTTCGAGGCGATCGAGCCCAGGGGCGAGCGTCACGAGGTCTACGGGGCGCGGGAACGGTACCGCTCGGCCCTCGAACTGATCGGACGGGATCTCGCGCCGCTGGAGGCTATCCTGTCGCACTGCAACCGTTTCGCGCGTTCCCTTCACCTTCTGGCGGAAGACCTCGATTCGCTCCGGGCAGGTGAGACGGCCGACGACCTGGTGGGCGAGCTCGAGCAGGCGGGCGGGCGTTTTGCGCAACTCGGGGCCGATCTGGGGCACCTTGCCGAAGCGACCCACCGCGACTGGGTCTACTGGCGGAGCGCTGGCGGGCGCGGGGTCGAACTGCACGGGGCGCCGGTGAGCGTGGGGGACCACGCCCGCCGCCTGGTGATCGGCAGGGCCCGCTCCGCGTTCCTCACTTCGGCGACCCTCTCCACGGGCGGGGACTTCGGCTTCCTGGCGGAACGGCTGGGGCTGGGCGAGTCGAGGGGGCTGCCCTACGAGACGGCCTCGTATCCGTCTCCGTTCCCGCTCGCGCGCCAGATGAAGGTGTTCGTCTACGAGGGGGGCGGGAGCGAGGCCGAGGCGGTGAGCGAGGTGGTCGCCGCGCTGGCGCTGGCGACCGGGAGGAACCAGCTCGTGCTCTTCACCGCGCACGAGCGCCTGCGGCGCGTCCGCGAGCGGCTGCTGTCGAGCCTCGAGGCCAGCGGGCCGCTGCTCGCCCAGGAATGGGATGGGCCCGCCAGCCTGCTGGCCGAGCGCTTCCGGCTCGAGCGCGGCGCCGTCTTGCTCGGAGTCCAGAGCCTGTGGGAAGGTGTCGACTTCCCGGGTGAGGCACTCGAGATCCTCGTGGTCGCAAAGCTCCCCTTCTCGGTGCCGGACGAGCCTCTGGTCGAGGCGCGGGGGGATCGGTTGCGCGAACAGGGTCTCGATCCGTTCCAACACGATGCGGTGCCCGAAGCGGTGCTGCGTTTCCGACAGGGGGTGGGGCGCCTGATCCGCCGTTCCGACGATCGCGGGGTGCTGGTGGTGTGCGACCCACGCCTGGTCACGGCCTCGTACCGCAGGGCGTTCCTCGAGTCGCTGCCGGTCGCGCCCGAGCGGACCCGCGACGCGCGCGCGCTGGCGGCCGGAGCGGCGCGCTTCCTCGGAGTGCCTGCCGGCGCCGCGGAGACGGTGGCGCCGCTGTCACCCCCCACGCCGGGCGCCCCCGCCGATCCCGGCTCCGTGGAGTGGCCATGATCCCGCCCGGCGGCCAGCGGCCCTGCTCTGGCGCTCGGGATCTTCTGTCTGTCCGCGAACGTCTGGCCGAGGAGGTGTCGCGCCGATGAATCCGACCGGCATGCCCCACGTCGTGCGCGCCCCGCGCGGTACGGTGGTCTCGTGCAAGGGCTGGGCGCAGGAAGCCGCGCTGCGTATGCTCATGAACAACCTCGACCCCGAGGTCGCCGAGCGGCCGGAGGAGCTCGTGGTCTACGGCGGCCGTGGCAAGGCGGCCCGTTCCTGGGAGGCCTACGAGCGCATCGTCTCGGCGCTGCGGGCGCTGGAGGGCGACGAGACCCTGCTGGTCCAGTCGGGCAAGCCGGTCGGTGTCTTCCGCACCCACGCCGGCGCCCCGCGCGTGCTCATCGCCAATTCGCTGCTCGTGCCCCGCTGGGCCACCTGGGAGCATTTCTGGGAGCTCGAGGGCAAGGGCCTGATGATGTACGGGCAGATGACCGCGGGCTCGTGGATCTACATCGGCTCGCAGGGCATCGTCCAGGGCACCTTCGAGACCCTCGGCGAGTGTGCCGTCCGCCACTTCGGTGGCTCGCTCGCCGGGCGGCTCGTGCTGACCGCGGGGCTCGGTGGCATGGGGGGCGCGCAGCCGCTGGCCGCGACCATGAACGGCGCGGTCTGCCTGGTCGTCGAGGTGGACGAGGCCCGTGCCCGGCGCCGCGTGGACGGTGGCTACTGCGACCGGCTGACCCACGACCTGGACGAAGCCGTCGCCTGGTGCCGCGAGGCGATGGCGGCGCGGCAGCCGCTGAGCGTGGCGCTGATCGGCAACGCGGCGGAGACGCACCCGCGGCTGGTGAAGCAGGGCCTGCGCGTGGACATCGCCACCGACCAGACCTCCGCGCACGATCCGCTCAACGGGTATGTCCCGGCGGGACTCACGCTCGAGCAGGCCGCGGCACTGCGCACGCAGGACCCGGACGAGTACGTGCGCCGCGCCCGCGTCTCGATGGCCACGCAGGTGAAGGCGCTGCTGCTGATGAGACAACTGGGCACGGTCCTGTTCGACTACGGCAACAATCTGCGCGGCGAGGCCGAGCAGGGCGGCCTGTCGCACGAACAGGCGTTCTCCTATCCCGGCTTCGTGCCGGAGTACATCCGGCCGCTCTTCTGCACCGGCAAGGGCCCGTTCCGCTGGGCGGCGCTCTCCGGCGACCCGGCGGACATCCTCGCGACCGATCGCGCCGCGCTCGACGAGTTCCCGCACGACGAGCGGCTGCACCGCTGGATCCCGCTGGCCCAGAAGCACGTGCGCTTCCAGGGTCTGCCCGCCCGCATCTGCTGGCTGGGCTACGGGGAGCGCGCGCGGCTCGGCCTGCGTTTCAACCGCATGGTGCGCGAAGGCGCGCTCCAGGCCCCGGTCGTGATCGGCCGCGACCACCTCGATGCCGGCTCGGTCGCCTCGCCCTGGCGCGAGACCGAGGGGATGCGCGACGGCAGCGACGCGGTGGCCGACTGGCCCATCCTGAACGCCATGCTGAACATCGCCTCGGGCGCCTCGTGGGTGAGCGTCCATCACGGCGGCGGCGTGGGGATGGGCAACTCCATCCATGCGGGCGTGGTCATCGTGTGCGACGGCAGTGCCGAGACGGACGCGAAGCTCGAACGCGTGCTCACGAACGATCCCGGCACCGGGGTCATGCGCCACGCCGACGCCGGTTATCCGGACGCCATCGAGCACGCGCGACGGACCGGGATGAACCTGCCCGGAGTGACCTCGTGAGCGGCGCCATGAGCCCCGGCCCCTCGCGCGATCCGGCCGCCCGGGCAGTGGCCGGGCGCACCTCGTACCTGATCCTGCACAACACCTCGGAAGTGGTGACGCCCGATGCCGAGGGCCGCGCCGTGCTGCGCTACCCGCGCGGGGCGATCGTCTTCCAGGAGGGGCGCGTGCTCGAGGTCGGGCCGGGCCCCGAGCTGACGAGACGTCACCCGGAGGCGCGGCCGCTCAACGCCTACGGCAAGCTGGTCACGCCCGGGCTGGTGGACTGCCACACGCACATGATCTTCGCCGGACACCGGGCCGGCGAGTTCCAGCGCCGGCTCAAGGGCGAGGGCTACGCCGCCATCGCCGCCTCGGGCGGAGGCATCCGCTCGACCGTCGCGGCGACCGCCGCCGAGCGCGACGACACGCTCGAGAAGTCGCTGGCGAACCGGCTCGAGCGCTGGCGCGCCAATGGCTGCACCACGGTCGAGGTCAAGAGCGGATACGGTCTCACCCCTTCGGGCGAGACCCGCCTGCTCGAGCTGATGCGCGGTGCCGGCCTGCGCGTGCCGGCGCGACTGCATCGCACCGCGCTCCTGCTGCACGCCCTGCCGCCCGAGTTCCGGGAGCGCCGCGCGGAGTACCTTGCCGCCATGGTCGAGCGGCTGCTGCCCGACCTCAGCACGCGGCAGCTGGCGAGCGCCGTGGACGTCTACTGCGATCCGGTGGCCTTCACGGTGGAGGAGTGCCGCGCGGTGCTCCTGCGCGCGCAGGGGCTGGGGCTGGACATCAAGCTGCACGCCGATCAGCTCGAGCGCAGCGGCGGCGCGCTGCTCGCCGCGGAACTGGGCGCCTGCTCGGCGGACCACCTCGAGAGCGCGACCGAGGAGGACTGGAAGGCGCTGGGCGCCGCCGGGGTGGTGGGCGTCTTGCTGCCGGGAGCGGCGCTGAGCCTGGGGCAGTCGCTGCCCGAGGCGGCGATGCTGCGCCGCAGCGGGGCGCGCTGGGCGATCGCGACCGACTTCAACCCCGGCACCTCGCCGGCGCAGTCGCTGCTCGAGTGCGCCGCGCTCGCCGCACGGCTGTGCGGCTTCGACGCCGAGGAGACGTTGCTGAGCATCACCTGGAACGCGGCGCGCGCGCTCAGGGTCGAGGCCGAGGTGGGGCACCTGAACCCCGGCGCCTGGGGCGATGCCGTGGTCTGGGAGTGCGAGGC
>JANXPZ010000120.1 GCA_025357055.1 Candidatus Eiseniibacteriota bacterium
CTCGAGCGCGGCCTTGAGCGCGGTGCGCTCGAGGTCGTTGCGGTGGACCAGGACGATGGGGATCGGGGTGGCCATGTGTTCCTTCCCTGGCGGACCTACTTCTTCGCGGGCGGGTCGGTCGGCAGAGCGGGCACGCGGCTCGAGGCTTCGACCAGTTCGGGCGAGACCGTGATCAGGAGCTCCTTCTGCGAGACTTCGTCGCGCTGGTAGGTGAAGAACGCTCCGAGCAACGGGATGTGTCCGAGGATCGGCACCTTGCGCACCAGCTTGTTGCTGGTGGTCTGCTTCAGTCCGCCGATGACCAGGATCTCGCCCGGCTTGAGCATCACCGTGGTCGAGGCCTTGCGGCTGTTGAGGGGCGGCACCCCGAAGATCGAACGCGACCAGTCGGGCTCGCTCACCTCGGGGGCGACCTTCAGACGGATCATCCCGTCCTCCTCGACGTACGGCGTGAACTCGACCCGCACGCCATACTCCTTGAAGGCGATGGCCGGCGCCGCGCCCGAGCCCGAGCCCGAGATGATCTGGTAGGCGAACTCACCGCCCGCGAGGAACGAGGCCTTCTCGCCACTGCGCGCGAGCAGCGAGGGATTCGCGAGCATGCGGATGTCGCCGCTCTGCTCCAGGGCCTTCCACTCCATCTGCAACTGGAGGTTCCCGGCATTCTTCGAGTACCCGAAGAACCCGTCCGCGCCGGGCTTGCCCTGCGCCTCGCCGGACTTCGGCTCGGGCAGCAGCGGGTACGCCGGGGCCTCCACCTTGGTCGTGTAGAGGCCGCCGCCCAGCGTGCCGTCGACCGCTCGGTTGTTGGACTGGCCCGAACCCCAGAAGTCGAGGCCCAGCTCGTGCAGGGCGTTGGCCGTCATCTCGGCCACCACGCAGCGCAGCAGGACCTGCTTCTCCTGGTTCGGCACATAGGACTCGATCTCGTAGATCCGGTAGCGACCGCCCTCGGTGTAGATGACCAGGTTGGTCGAGCCCGCCGACTTCGCGGTCACGATCACCGTCCGCGCCGAGCCCACGGCGGCGTCGGCGATGTCGGGCTCGGCGATGGCCACGGTGCGCACGTCCTCGAGCGACGGCACGACGATGGCGTGTCCGACGGCGACCCGGAGCTTCTCCCCCGCGTCCGCCGACAGCGCGGCGACGGGGACCAGCATCAAGAGGAGCGCCATCACGGCGCCTCGCATCGCGTCCCTGGGATCTGCGGGTGACATCAGGCCTGCCTCCTCGATTCGGTGTGGTGCGGCACAGGGTCCGGCACTATCTCTTCGCGTTCGCGCTGTCGCCCGGGAGCGATTCCTCCGACTTGCTCGTGCGACGGATGATGGTCACCTTCTGGGGCTCCGCCGGCTTGCGCTCGACGACCCGCACCGCCGGCACCGCCGGCCGCGGCGGTGGGGACGCGGCCGGCCTGCCGCGCAGGTCCGCGGTCCTGACCGGCAGGGTCTTGGAGACCTGCGCGTTGTCGTCGCGGGCGCGCAACACCAGCGTGATCGAGCCCTGCCGTGTGGCGTGCGCCATGACCTCGGCGCCCTTGGGGTCCACCAGGAGCGTCACCGCCTGCACCGCCAGGGGCTTGTTGTCCTGGGTGGTGGTCTTCATGCCCGCGGCGAGCACCTCGATGTCCTGAAGGATGGTCTGCGTGTAGGCGTCCTCGGGGTTCTGGACCTTCTCCACGGTGACCAGCATGTCGACGCGGTCGCCCGGGAGGATGAAGCCGGAGACGCCGGAGACCTGGTTGACCTCGACGCTCGCCGCGCGCATGCCGGGGCGCACCAGCATCGAGAGCCCGCCGCCGAGCGAGGAGAGCTTGATGGCCGTCACCGGCTCCCGGGCGGTCATGAAGATCTTCGTGGTCTGTCCCACGACCGAGTCCACGGTCGAGAAGGCGCCCACCGGCACGGATTCGCGGGGATAGCGCACCGTGCGCAGCATGCCCTTCTCGAGCTTCTCACCGTAGGTGACGTCCCCGGACGTGACGACCACGTCCTGCGTCTCGCCCATGGTCGCGCGTCTCGCCTGGGTGGACACCGCGCTGAGGCCGAAGTAGCCCACGACCGCGGCCGCCAGACCCAGGACGACGGCCAGCCCCATGAATGTCTGTCCCTTGTTCGCAGTCACGTTATCGTCCCTTTCTTCCTCGGTACTCGCGCGTGAGTGCGCCTGTGCCATCGCGTGTGGGAGCGGAGGCCGTCAGCGGCAGGAAGCGGGTCGTCCCACGGGGCAGAGCCAGTTCGCTGCGTCTCCAGGTCGCGGGCCGGACGCGCGGGCGCGCCCTTCAGAAGTCGTTGCCCACGCTCCGGTCCGGAACCCGTGCACGCGTTCTGGGCCTTATGCCCCTATCATCGGCCGCTACATCCGCCAGCATGAGGCAATAAGCGTCCCGGCCAGGAAGGCCAATGCCTTGGGAACCCGCACTCCAGAGGTCTCCAGCGGGGCCCCGGCCGGGCCGGCTCCCGCGACCACCCTCGGCAGGAGCAGGACGGCGTTGCGCACGGTCCGCGACAGGATGCCGAGCCGGGCCGCCGCGACCACCGAGATGATCCCCCCGGCGATCAGCGAGAAGAGGGCCGCAAAGAGCGCCAGGCGAGGTTCCCCGAGCCACGCGCCGATGGCGACCATGAGCTTGACGTCGCCGGCCCCCATGAACTTCATGAGCCAGCCGGGCAGCAGGAGCGCCCCGGCGAACACCCCGGCAGCCAGCGCCGCGAGTCCGGCCGAGGGCCCGCCCATCGCAAGATGGACGGTCAGGCCGAGCAGGAACGCCGGGCCGGTGATGAGGTTCGGGATCCTGCGGGTCCGCAAGTCCTCGCGCGCCGCCAGCAGGATGAACAAGACGACCGGGATCGTGATCCAGAGTGGGACGTTCACGGACGAAGCCTCCCTGCACCGGGTCGGTCCGGGCCGCGCGGCGGAGCGGCTCGGCCAGGGTCACGCGGCGTGGCACCCCCGCGGCTGACCAGGCCCGCGAGCGCCAGAGCAGACCCGGGGGGCGGCTTCAAAGCCGCTCCCCGGGCCAGACCGTGGGTGGATGAAGCATCCCTGCGTATGGCCGGAACCTAGCTCGCGTTGACGGAGGCGATGACCCGGTTGAAGACATTGGTCAGGGCGGTGCGGAGACCGCCGTTGCTGAGGATGGCGACGGCGACCGCAGCCACGAAGGCGGCGAGAAGGCCGTACTCGATCAGATCCTCGCCCTGCTCGTCGCTCAGGAAGCTGCGGATGGCGTTCATCATGGTGGTCGATCTCCTTGGTTTGGTTGGGCCGATGGTTCCCGGCTCTTGCCGGGGCGGGCGATCTCCGTCGTCGCTCCTGTGTAGCGTGTCCTGGCCGGTGGGTCCTGAGTCTGCCGAGTCCGGCTTGCCGGTACACGTTCTGACCGGGGAAGTGCAAGGGTGGGGCCAGAGGCGCCAAGCCACCACCGCTGCGAACGCAAGCCGATGCATGAGAATGGATTGAATGGATGGTGGACCAGGCCTGAGGTACCGGCCCCCGGTCCGCCGGGACGATGGGCCTGGGAAGAATCGACCTGACAGCACCCAGCTTCCGGGGCTTCTCGCCCAGGACCGTTTCGCCCGAACGCCCGCGGCCCCCGAAGCCGGAACGCCCCCGATCGCCGCCGTCGCAGTGGATCCATGCTCGAGCCTGCGTGGGGTCTGGATCCGTTCGCGCGGCGGGCCCCCATCGTGCCGATTGCGCTCATCCGGCACGCGGGCATTGCCGAAAACCCTCTCGGGTTCCGGCACCCAGGCGAGAGAGCCTGGCCCGCAGCCAAACCGACACGGAGGTCAGGACGTGTCCCGCAGGCGGGCCGTCATCGCAGCGCTCCTCGCGCCAGCATCGCGGACCTCGGCGTCGGCCGCGGGACCCGTCGACGAAGCCTTCTCCCTCATGGGGGAACCAATGGTCATGGGGGTCAGCCAGTGGCCCCTGCCGCACCCGGAGACACCCTCGCCGGTGAAGATCATGACGGCCCTTCCCGCCAGCGTCGGCGGCGTGCTGCCCCGGCGCCGCGCCCACTTCGCGTTCGACTCCTCGACCGCCCGCGCGCCGTGCTGCGTGGCGTCGTTCCTAGCGGGCGACGGGATCGAGGTGCTCCCTTGATGCCCCGGTTCCTCGTGCGCCCACGGCGCGGCCTCCAGTTGCGCATGACCATCCTGCTGATGGCGGGTGTGCTGTTCGGCGGCGTGTGTTTCGAGGTGCTCCTCACCACGGTGACCTGGAATCGCGAGTACCGGGAGCTGGAGTCGCGGGTGGGTTCGCTGGCCCGGCTCATGGCGGAGCGCTCGGTGACGTCGGTGGTGATGGACGACCACGCCGAGCTCGAGCGCGAGGTGCAACGCGCCTTCATCGAGCCGGACCTGCAGGCTGCGGCCATCTATCCCGCGCGCGGCCCGGCGCTGGCCGGTCGCGCGCTCGACCCGGCGCTGTGGACGGAACTGGGCACACCCGGCAGTCGCGCGAAGCCCGGCACCGTCATCGTGCTGCGCCGGCGCGTGAACGGCGGCGAAGTGCTCGACGCGATCGCCCCGATCACGCGCGGCCAGGAGCCGCGTGGCCCGATGGACGGGGCGGCCCGGACCTTCAGCCTCTCCGGCACACCACGGGCTCCAGCCACCCCGGAGCTGGGCTGGGTGCGGACCGTGGTCTCGACCGAGCAGGTGCGCCACGACGTGCGGGCCGCGGCCCACGCGGGCCTGTTGCTGTTCCTGCTCACGGCGATCATTGGGTTCGGCGTCGTTTCGCTCCACGTGAGAGCCATCGTCCGCCCGCTGCGCGAGGCCGGCGACCTGGCCCGCGAGATCGCCTCGGGGCAGCTGGACCGACGCCTGCCGGTGCGCGGCAATGACGAACTGGGCGATCTGGCGAACTCGCTGAACACCATGGCGGCCGCGCTCAAGGAGGCGCGCCGCGAGACCGAGGCCGAGGCCGGGTCGCTGCGCACGGCGTCCGCGGCCATGCTCTCCATCGCGCGCGCGGCCCGCGCCGCCGACGGCCCCTGGAGCATCTTCGAGATCGTGGCGCGCGAGGTGAAGCACGTGACCCGGGCGCGTGCCGTGGCCCTGGCGGTCTCGCCGCCGAACCAGTCGATTCCCGAGTTCAGCCACTTCGAGCCATCGGCGCCGTGGACGGGCCTGCACGAGGGCATGCCGGTGCCGGAGCATCTCTTCGCCAGGCGGCAGGGCCTCGCCGAGGCCGCCGTGCGCTTCGCCCCCGACCCGGACTCGTGCTGCCCGGTCTGTCGCGGGATGGTCGCGGAGGGCCTGCGAACGGGACTGACCGTCCCCCTGCAGTTGCCGGGCTCGCCCCCGGCGTTGTTGCTGGCGGTCTCGGACGACCCCGAGGCGTTCCCGGCCCGCGAGATGGACATCGTGATCGCCCTGACGAGCCACCTGTCCTCGGCCCTGCACGCCGGGCACCTGAAGACGCGTCTCGAGGCGGCCTTCGATGAACTGCAGCGCACCCATGACTACCTGATGCGTTCGGAGATGCTCCGGGTCGCGGGCGAGATGGCCGCCGGGGTGGCCCATGACTTCAACAACGTGCTCGGCGCCATCATCGGTCGCACGCAACTGCTCAGGCTCAAGATCGAATCCGGCTCGCTCTCCTCCACCGAATTGATGTCCGCGCTCGCGGTGATCGAGCGGGCCGCGCAGGACGGCAGGGAGACCGTCCGGCGGCTGCGCCAGTTCGGGCACGCGTCCCACGCGACGGCCGCGGAGTCCGCGGATCTGCACGTCATGCTCCAGGACGCGATCGAGTTCACGCGCCCCCGCTGGGAGGATGAGGCGAACGCGGCCGGGATCGTCATCGAGATGCACCTCGACTCCCAGCCGTGCGCCTGGGTCTCCGGCCACGCCAACGAGCTGAGGGAGATCTTCACGAATCTCATCCTGAACGCGGTGGACGCATTGCCGCGGGGCGGCGCCATCCGGGCCGCCGTCCGCAACGATGGACGGCAGGTGGTCGCGACGGTCGCTGACGACGGCGTCGGCATGGACGAGGAGACCAGGCGCCGGCTGTTCGAGCCGTTCTTCACGACGAAAGGGGAGGGCGGCACGGGCCTGGGCCTGTCCGTCGTCTACGGCATCGCGCAGCGGCACGGCGGGCAGATCGAGGTCCGCACCCGGCCCGGCGCGGGGACGAGCATCGAGCTCCGCTTCCCGCTGGCCGCCGAGCCCCGGGCCCCGGGGCCGGCCGAGGCTCTCCCGGGCAGGCTGCGGGCCCTCGATGTCATGATCGTGGACGACGAGGAGCCCGTGCGCGAGGTGCTGCGTGACATCGCGATCGCCCTCGGACAGCGGGTCACTGCCTGCGCCTCGGGCGCGGAGGCCCTGCGCGCGCTGCGGCCGGGTGCGTTCCACCTGCTGATCACGGACCTGGGCATGCCGGGCATGACGGGCTGGGAGCTGGCGCGGCAGGTCCGCGCACTCGATCCGGCGGTGACCATCGCGTTCGTGACCGGTTGGGGCGAGGATGTGGACCGGCGCGCCGCCGGCGAGGCGGGCGCCGAACTGGTGATCGCCAAGCCCTTCAGCATCGAGGACGTGGCCCGCGCCATCCGGCTCGCCGCCGACCGCCTGGAGATGCAGAAGGCCGCCTAGCCTGCACGCTTCGAACGGGCTCCGGGAGCCGGCCGCGCGCGCCTGCCGGACTCCGCCCGGTACCGCTTCCGCAGGCCGGGTGCTATCGTGCTCCGGCATGAAGTACGCCCTCCGCGCAAGGATGCGCGCGCTGCCGGTCGCCGCTCTGGCCTTCGCGTTCGCCGCGATCGCCGGCACCGGCTGCGCGGTGTTCCCGCACCACCCGCCCGCGCCCCCGCGCCCCGCACCCGGCTACGAGCGCCTGCGCGACACGCTCGCGACGGTGGACGCGAGCGGCCTCGCGGGCCGGCGCATCGCGCTCGATCCGGGGCACGGCGGCTTCTTTCGCGGCGCGCTCGGCGTCGGCGGCCTCACCGAGGCCGAGGTGAACCTGGGCGTGGCGCTGCGCCTGCGCGAGCTGCTCGCAGCGCAGGGCGCCGAGGTCTTCCTGACGCGCGCGAGCGATCGCGACTTCCTCACCCCCGCCGACTCCGCGCTACGCACCGACCTGGCCGAGCGCTCGCGGCTGGCCGCCGGATCCGATCCCGATCTGCTGATCTCGATCCACCACAATGCCGACCCGCGTGGCGCCCACGACCTCAACGAGACCCAGACCTACTACAAGCTCGGTGACGACGGCCCCTCGCTCGATGCCGCCCAGGACGTGCATCGCGCCCTGGTGCGCAACCTGGGCATCCGGGCGAACAAGGTCGTGCCCGGCAACTTCTACATGCTCCGCAGCAGCGCCGCACCCGCACTGCTGACCGAGTCCAGCTACATCACGAACCCCGACGTCGAGCAGCGCCTGCGGCTGCCGGAGAAGCAGGGCCTGGAGGCCCAGGCGATCTTCGTCGGCCTGGCGCGGTATTTCGCGCGCAAGCTGCCGGTGATCGAGGAGTTCGCGGCGTGCGGTCCCCCCTCCCAACCCTGCGCTTCGCCGCTCCACACGGCGTACCCCGCCCTGCGCGCCACGGTGCGGGGCGCCTTCGACCGTGTCCGCATGACCGTGGATGGCCACGAGGTCGCCCCGCTTCGCTCGGACACGCGACTCGCCTGGGATCCGGCGACGCCGCTCGCCGGCGGCCCCCACCGGGCCACGCTCCAGGTCGCGCTCGGCGGCCAGGGCTCCGCGCGGGAGCGGTCGCTGGAGTTCGAGGTCGCCCTCGCGCCGGGCTCGATCTCCGCTTCGTTCCCGGACCAGGTCCTCTGGGACGGCCGCCAGCCGCTGGGGCTCGAGCTGCGCGCGCTCGACGATGCGGGGTCGCCCTATCTCGACTCCCTGACCGTGCGCGTCCGCGCGAGCGGCAATGTCGCGCTCGCACCTTCCGACACCGTGGTGACGGTGCTCGGCGGAGTGACGTGGGTCTACTTCCGCGACGGGCACATCCTCGCGCGCACCCCGGGCGGCGGGCGACCACTCAAGGCGCCACCGCAATGGGGACAGCTCACCATCGAGATCGATGAGTACCCACCCACGACCGGGGAGCCGGAGGAGCCCACCCCGATGTTCACGGGCCGCACCGGCCTCCCGGTCGGCGACGAGCCCGTCGCGCCGTTCCGCACGGCCTTCGCCCTGCGCATGCCGGAGGGCACGCCGCTGCGCGAGGCCCCCGGCACCGACGGACCCGCGCCCGCGTCGCGCTGGCTCAACCGCGACGGCTTCGTGCGCCTGCCGCGCGATTCCGCCGGCGCGGTCCAGGTGCCGGCGCTGCCCGGCTACCGCGCGTGGCCGGCGGACTCCGCGTTCCCTCCGCGCTTCGTCCCCATCGCCGGTGGCGCCTTGCACGGGCGGCGTATCGTGCTCGACCCGGAGGGTGGCGGCGAGGACGCGGCCGGGCAGGGACCGGGCGGCACGCGCGCGGCCTCGCTCAACCTCGAGAGCGCGCGCATCCTCGCGGGGTTCCTCACGGCCGCGGGCGCCGCCGTGCGGCTCACGCGTGAGGGCGACCTCGCGCTCTCGGAGGTCGAGCGCGTGCAGAGCAGCGAGGCGTTCCAGGCCGAGCGGTTCCTGCGCATCGCGCATCGCGCCATGCCGCCCCGCCTGGGCTACTCGCCCGGCAGTGCTGCGGGCCGGGCCTGGGCCGAGCGGGTCGCGAGCGAGCTCACGCAGTCCGGCCTCGCCGCGCCCGCGGTGACCGGAGAGGCGCAGTACGTGATCCAGCAGACCTCCTGCCCCGCGCTCTTCGCCTCGCCCTCATCGCTCGGTGACGAGGTGTCCGAAGCGCGGGTGCTCGCGCCGGGCGCACTGCGCGCGGAGGCCTACGCCCTGTTCCTGGCGCTGGCTGGCGAGTGGGCGCCGCAGGCGGCCTGGCCCCCCGACTCGCTCACCCTGCTGGACCCCGCGGGGCATCCCGTGGGGGACGCAGCCGTGACGCTGGGAGGCGCGCTCGTCCTCGTGACCGACGCGTCCGGCCGCATCCGCTTCGCCCGCACCGAGCCGGGGTCTATCGAGGTCGTGGTGGAGGATCCGCGGACCCGTTTCCGCGGAATCCTGCTAGAATCACAGCGGGGTGCAGTGCTGACCGGGACGCCCGGCCGCTGACCCGCGGCCGCCCCGGGAAGCACACCTATGGTCCACGGCAGCCAGCGGTTCTTCGTCGAGCGCGCCCGCTTCGAGCGGCGCGTCTCCCTGCTTTGCGCGGGCGTGAGCCTCGCGGTGCTGTCCTGCGAGACCGCGCTCCTCCTGCCCGCGGTGCGACAGGCGGTGGAGGAACGCATCCTGGGAGACCCTCTGCACCCCCGGCGCTTCGGCTTCGAGGGCCCGGAGCAGTACGTGCGGCGCATCACCCTGGAGACCGACGGACCGCCGGGGCCGAGACCGGGCCGCCCCACCATCCTCTATCGCTCGGCACAGGCGGTGAAGGGCGGCCGCGCCCAAAGCCCGCCCTCCGCAGACCCGAACGCCCGGCCCGACACGCGGCGCCAGGGCGTCGGGGCCGGCGATTCCCCGGAGGATCTCGTGGCGGTGGCGCGCATGATCTACGGCGGCAGCGGACCGGTCATGCGGTCGGAGGACTTCATCGTCGAGTGGATGGTGCGGCCGGATTACCCCGAGGGCCCGCTCGAGAGGAACACCGAAGGGCTCGTGGCGCTGGGAGCGGTGGTGGACACGACTGGCGCGGTCACGCGCGTGGATCTCGTGTCGAGCCCGGGGGACCGGGAACTCGAGGCCGCGGCGATCGCGGCGGCAAGGCAGTATCGTTTCCGGCCCTACCGCATCGCCGGCCGGGCCACCGAGGCGTACGCCATCATCCGCTTCGATTTCAAGATCTACTGATCCCCGGCCCGGCGCTGCGAGCGCGGCCCACGGATCGGCCGGGCCGGCCGGCTACAGCTGGAACTTGCCGAAGTCCTCGGGGTTGAGCTTCTCGAGGAAGCGCCGCAGCTGCTCGGCCTTCTCCTCCTCGGTGGGCTCCCGCGGCGGGTCCTCGGGAGGCGCCTCGTCCCCACCCTCCGCGTCGACCCGGCGGGGCGGCTCCTGCAGGAGTTCCACGTTCACGAAGATCGGCGCCTTCGCGCGCAGTGCCACGGCGATCGAGTCCGATGGACGAGCGTCGATGGAGAGCACCTCGCCGTCGCGCTGCACCATCACGGCCGCGTAGAAGGTGCTCTCGCGCAGGTCGGAGATCACGACCCGGACCACCTTGGCCTTCAGCCCCTCGACGATCAGCACCAGCAGGTCGTGCGTGAGGGGACGCGGGAAGGGCTCGCCGGAGAGCATCCGGCGGATCGCGTGCGCCTCGCCGGGGCCGATCCAGATGGGCAGGATGCGCTCGCCCCCGGCCTCCTTCAGGATGATGACGTTCTGCTGGGTCTTCTGCTCGAAGATGAGCCCGTTGACCCGCGCTTCGACGACTTTCACGGCTTTCCGGCCGAGCCCTTTGCAGCGCCCTGCGGCCGCTGGGCGCCCTTGCTCGAATCCGCCTCCGACAGGTCGAACGGCGGAGCCTCCTCGCTGCGCATGTGGTCCACCATCCACTGGGCCGAGCCGACCAGCTCGGATCCGGGATAGCGCTTCAGCAGCTCGCGGAAGGCCTTTTCCGCCCCGTCATAATCCTTCAGCTCCTCGGACTGGATGAACCCGAGCATGAACTGCGCCTGCGGGCTGACGTCGCTGTCAGGGTACTCCTCGAGCAGGGCCCGGTAGGCGGCGATGCGTTCCGTCGGCGGGCCCAGCTCCTGGGCCGCCTTGAACAGCTCGCGCACGTCCCGCTTCTGCGAGACGAACTTCCTGACGGCCGCCGAGTCCGGCGTCACATCGAGTTTCCGGCGGGCCTGGTCCAGCAGTTGCCGGTAGAGTTCCTGGCCGCGCTGGTTGCCGAGCTGGCGCAGGATCATCGGCTTCACTGATTCGAACGGCCGCGCACCCTCGGGGCGGAGTTCCTCCACCTTGAGCACGTGCCAGCCGCGGTCGGACTGGAAGGGACCGCCGAGCTTGCCGGCGCCCACCGCGAAAGCGGACTCGGCCAGCGCGGGTTGCCGCCCGAGCGCCGGGAAGAGCCCGTCGCGCGTGACCGTCCCGAGCGAGCCGCCCTGCGCCCGCGTGAGCGTGTCCGCGGAGTACTTCTGCACCAGTTTCGCCCAGTCCTGCCCGCCCTGGGCCAGCTTCAGCACCTGGCGCGCCTGGGCCTCTGTCCGGGTCTGGACGTGCCGCAACGTCACGCCCGCCGGCGTGCGGTACTCGCCCAGGTGCGATTCGTAGTAGGCCCGCGCCTCGGAATCGGGCGGGGCCGGATTCGCCGACATCACTTCGTTGAGATAGGTGCGAATGAGCAGGTCGCGGCGCTGCTGCGCCAGTTGCTGCAGCACCTGCGGCCGGTCGGCCACGCCGCTCTCCTGCGCGGTGACGAGCCAGACGCGCTCCTCCACCATGCGGTCGAGCAGTTGCTGGCGCCCCTCGGGGGTCGAGAAGTTCCCGCGCGCGGACTCGGGGATCTCCTCGAGCCGCCGGCGGACGTCCTCGGCCGTGATCGCCTGGCCACCGATGCGCACCAGCACCAGCGAGGTGTCGGCGGGCACGGCGACGGCCCGGGTCTGGGCCGGGCGCGCGCCCTTCGGGGCCTTCGGCGTCTTCGCGACACCGGCCAGCGCCAGCGTTCCGGCCCCGGCGAACAACAGCATCACCGCCAGAGCGGCGGCGGCACGCACACTCTTGTCGGCACTCATGCGCGCACCACCCAGACCTTCACGGTCGCGCTCACGCCGCCGAAGAACCGGACCGGCACGTCGTAGCGGCCGAGCTGCTTGATGTGCTCGGTGATCTCGATCTGATGCTTGTCCACCCGGTGCCCCGCCTGGGCGAGCGCGTCGGCCACATCGGCGTTGGTCACCGAGCCGAAGAGGGTGTCCTCCTCGTTGGCCTGCGTCGGGATGTTGACCTCGACGCCCTCGATCCGCGAAGCCTGCTCGCGGGCCTGTGCGACCAGCTTGTCCTCCTTGAACTGCTTCTGGCGCTCGAGCTCCTTGTACAGGTTCGCCGCCTTGTCGCCGGCGGAGATGGCGAGTCTCTGGGGCAGCAGGTAGTTGCGGGCGTAGCCCGGCTTCACGTGGACCAGGGCGCCCTTCGCGCCCACGCCCTTCAGGTCTTCGAGCAGGATGACATCCATCAGCGATCTCCCTCGTTCGGATCCCCGTCAGGGACGGGCTCGAGCCGACGGTAGTCCAGCCAGACGTCGCTGAGCCCCAGCGCCGCCGTGGAGAGGACGAACATCGGCATGGCGATCATGAAAAGGAACAACATGGTCATGATGATGACGGGAGGCGGGACGCCCCGCGCCAGGAAATACGACTGGGCGACCGCCACCCCCTGCGTACAATACCCGAACCCCGCGTTGAGGAGCAGCGTCCAGCCGGTGGGCGCCCAGGCCGGCCACGGGGCCACCAGCAGGGCGAGCCCGGCCAGGAAGACCCACAGCGCGGCGTCCGGCAGGCGCCAGTCGAGCAGTCTTGCGCGTGACAGCCGCGGCCAGCGCAGGGTGTGGGCCGTGCGTGCCGCCAGCGCGCGGCCCGCCGTGACCAGCAGCCCGCTCCACAGGAAGAGCACCGTCGGGATGACCAGCGGCAGGGCGGTGCGGCGCAGCGCCGCATTCTCGGTCATGGTCTTCTCCATCGTTCCCAACCGCTCCCCGCTCGTGCCCAGCTGCCGCAGGAGCTCGAGCAGCTGCGTGTCGCCTGCCAGCAACTCGCGCTCGACCGCTGCGACCAGTTCACGATAGTGAGCGAGCCACGGCAGCAGCGCGGCCAGCGCCAGCATCGGCGCCAGCATCCAGGCGCGCTGTCCCGCGCTCGGCCCGGAACCTTCCTCGCGAAGCCCCATCCACGCCCCCGCCAGGGCCGCCGCCGGGATCCACCAGACCCAGATCCCGTCCGCCGCACCCAGCACGACGAGTGCCACGGCCAGCAACGCCACCGCCACCAGGGCCGCGACGCCGAAGCGCCACGACACGAGCAGCGCGACCGCGACAGCGGCGGGCACGGCCAGCCACAGCCAGGACCACGGGGCCGGGCTCTGGAGCGCCATCGCTCCCAGGACCGCCACGAGCAGGACCGCACGCACCCAGGTCGGGTGCTTGCCGATGGTTCCACCGGAGATCAACTCCGGTCCCGCCTCGCGGCGCGGCTCAGCGATAGAAGTCACTGGTGAACGGCAGCAGCGCCAGCACCCGCGCCCGCTTGATCGCGACCGTGAGCTGCTTCTGGTGGCGGGCGCACGCGCCCGAGACGCGCCGCGGCACGATCTTGCCCCGGTCCGTGACGAACCGGCCGAGCCGCTTCTCGTCCTTGTAGTCGATCATGCCGACCTTCTCGAGACACAGCTTGCAGTACTTCTTCTTGATGCTCGTGCCTTCGCGTTCCTTGGCCATGTGTCGCTCTCTTGCCTCCGTCGATCAGAACGGCGCCCTGCCGCCCTCATCGGTCCGTTGCGGGATTCCCGGCCCCGGCTGCTCCGCCGCGATCGGGGCCTGCTCCATGAATTGCACGTTCCCGGCGCGGATCTCGAGCCGCGTCCGGCTGCCTCCCTCCGCGGAGGCTTCCACCGGACCCGGCGCCGCCGGCGCGTCGCCTCTAATCGTCCCGGTCGTCCGCGTCGGCCGCCACCGCCTCGCCCTCGGCCTGCGCCCGCGTCAACTCCGGTGGGACATGGATCACCGAGAGCACGCGCATGTAGGACTCGTTGAGGCTCATGCGCCGCTCGATCTCCTTGACCACCGGACCCGGGCTCAGGTGGAGGACCAGCGTGTAGATGCCATCGCGCTTCTTGTTGATCTCGTAAGCCAGCCGGCGCTTGCCCCAGCGCTGGACTTCCAGCACCTCACCGCCCAGGTCCCGGATCCATTGCGACACGCGTTCGATCTCCTCGTTCACCCGGTTCTCGTCGAGCCCCGGTTCGAGGATGAAGGTGGTTTCGTATTTGGTCACGACTCGGGTTCCTCCCTGCGTATCCTGCGATTGAAGCGGTTCATGGCCGCGAGCGAACCCTCGGCCACCCAGCATTCCACGGCGTCTGCAGCGCGCTCGAGCGCCTCGTCCACCACGGTCGCCTCTTCCCCATCGAACTCGTCCAGCACGTGCTCGCGCAGCCCGGCCGGGTCCTCTGCAGCGCCCACGCCGATGCGCAGCCGCGCGAAACCCGACCCCACCACCTGCTCGATCGACTCGAGCCCGCGGTGTCCGCCGCTGGAGCCCGAGGCCCTCAGCCGCAGCCTGCCGACCGGCAGGTAGACGTCATCCACCACGACCAGCAGCCCGGCCGGATCGAGCGCGTGACACTCCCGCCACGTCTCGAGCGCCGCGCCATTCGCATTCATGTACGTCAGCGGCTGGAGCAGGTCCACGGTCCCGCCCGCCCGCGCGGCCCGCCAGGCTCGCCAGGTGCCGTGCTCCCCGGCCGGCGTGGCGCCCCAGCGCCCCACCAACCGCTCCAGCACGCGCCACCCCACGTTGTGCCTGGTGCGCGCATAGCGCGGACCCGGATTGCCGAGACCGAGCACCAGCGACACGGGCCGCTACTTGTCCTTGCCGCCCTTGCCGCCCTTGCCTTCCTTGCCGCCGCCCTTGCCTTCCTTGCCACCCTTGCCTTCCTTGCCGCCCTTGCCCTCTTCGGCCTCGCCCTCTTCCTTCTTGCCCTTGGCGATGACCTCCGGCTCGGCCGCCGTCGCGCCTGCCGCAGTCGCCGCGGCTGCCGCAGCCTCCTCGGCCGGCTTCTCCTCGACCTGCACCGTCGGCGGCACCACCGTCGCCACCGTGACCTCCGCGTCCGTCACGATGGTCACGCCGGGCGCCGAGATCGCGCTCACGTGCACCGAGTCGCCGATCTCGAGCGCGGTGACGTCCACTTCCACGAACGCCGGGATCGCCGTCGGCAGACAGCGGACCTTCAGCTCGCGCAGGATGGGCTCGAGGATGCCGCCGCCGTCCTTCACGCCCGCCGGCGTGCCGACCAGGCGGATGGCCACCTCGACCTCGATCGTCTCGGTGAGCGAGATGCGCAGGAAATCGAGGTGAAGGATGTCGTGGGAGATGGGGTCGTACTGCACGGCACGGATGAGGGCGGTGTGCTCGCCCCCGTCCAGCCCCAGGCCCATGATGGGGTTGCCGCCCTGCTTGCGGACCGCCAGCTCGAACTCGCGTGCAGACACGCTCAGAGCGACCGGCTCTTCGCCATGTCCGTAGAGCACGCCCGGGATCCGGCCGGCGGCCCGCGCCTTGCGGGCGCCACCCTTGCCGATGTCGTCCCGGCGCGCGCCGGTAAGTGGGATGACAGCCATTCCGATTCCTCCTTCAAGCGGGGCGAGCCCCGCGTCCATCGCGCCTCGATCCCGGACCCGCAGCAGCGGGCACCCCGTGGGCCGGACGCGCGTTCAGACGAACAGCGAACTGAGCGAGCGCTCCTCGTGGATGCGCTCCACCGCCTCCCCCAGCAGTCCGGCCACCGAGAGCTCTCGCACGTTGGCGCCGATCGAGCCCGGGGGATGGCAGATGGTATCGGTGACGACCAGTTCCCGGATGCAGGACTTCGCCAGGCGCTCCATCGCCCCCGGGGCGAACACCCCGTGGGTCACGCCCGCGTAGACGTCCTTCGCGCCGTTGCGGCGGACGGCCTCAGCCGCCTGGCACAACGTGCGCGCCGTGGTCACCAGGTCGTCGAAGAGCACCACGTTATGTCCCTCGACTTCACCGATGATGTTCATGACCTCGACCGCGTCCGGCTTCGGGCGGCGCTTGTCCACCAGACCCAACTCGGCCCCGAGGCGCTTGGCGTAGGCGCGCGCCATCTTCACGCTGCCGATGTCCGGCGCCACCACCATGGGGTTGGAGATCTCCTTCTGGATGAAGTAGTCGATGAGCACCGGAGCCGCGTACAGGTGGTCGAACGGGATGTCGAAGAAGCCCTGGATCTGCGCGCTGTGCAGATCCATGGTCAGCGCCCGGTCGGCCCCGGCCACCGCGATGAGGTTGGCCACCAGCTTGGCCGAGATCGGCGCGCGGGGCTGGTCCTTGCGGTCCTGCCGGGCGTAGCCGAAATACGGGAGCACCGCCGTCACCCGGCGCGCCGAGGCGCGCTTGGCCGCGTCCAGCATGACCAGCAACTCCATCAGGTTGTCCGCAGGCGGGGCCGTGGCCTGGACGATGAAGACGTCTCCGCCCCGGATGTTCTCGTTGAACTTGACCGACACCTCCCCGTCCTCGAAGCGCGACACCGTCGCATCCCCGAGCGGGACGTTCAGCTTTTCGCAGATGGCCTTCGCCAGTCCATGGCTGGCATTCCCCGAAAAGATCCGACAGGGATCCAAGTCGCTCTACTCCCGGCTAAGAGATCGAGACGCCCGCGGCCTCACCGGCCACGGAGAGAACAGGTGGAATCAGGGCGTGGAAGCCGCGGAGCGAGCCCCGAGCCAGTGCAGACCGCCGAGGGCCGCGCAGCCGCACAAGGCCGTGGCAGACAGCCAGCCGAGGGCGGGGCAGCTGCAAGGCGCCGACCGAGCCGCGCGCGCAGACGTATCGGTAGATACGTCGAGCACGCGGCGACCGAGGCAACGCGGCAGATGCCCCGCCATCGGCTGGCTGGGGCGGGAGGATTCGAACCTCCGTATGCGAGAGCCAAAGTCTCGTGCCTTACCGCTTGGCCACGCCCCACCAACAGAACGGGATTTCCGTCACGGTCCGCACCTCGCAAACGCGAGGCCGGGGTGGATGGCTGCTGGCCCTGAGAGTCACTGCTGGAGGAGAAGCGGGGGAAGATTAGCGGGGGAACCGGCTCGAGTCAAATGAGGCTGGGCCGCCGGGATAGCGGACCCGACGGAAGGCGGGCGTCGGGGGTGCCCGCGCGGGGGATCAGTAAAGCTGGGGCTCGGACTCCACCTGGGGCCTGCGGGCCGACGAGGGGTGCTTCAGCTCGCTCTCGTACTCCGCCATCACCCGATCGGTCAGGTACTTGCGCGTCACGTCATTGATGGGGTGGGCCAGGTCCTGGTGCTGGCCATCAGGCCGCTTGCGGCTCGGCATGGCCACGAACACGCCGGTGTTGCCCTTGATGACCTTCAGGCCCCGGATGACGAACGAGTCGTTCAGCGTGATGCTGACAAAAGCCTTCAGCTTGTCGTCGTCTCGCAGCGAAATCCGAACCTCGGTGATCTCGATCATCGTGTCGCCTCGGACCCTTCCCTGAGAGGGAGCACCGAATGCCTGCGTGCGCCGTCCGACCGCTAGAGAACTCAACTCCTGTCGAGCCCCACCCATTATCCCTGCCGCGCGGCAGGCTAGGACAGCCTCCTGATCCCAAGCCCACTTCCGGCGAAGCGGACGACGTACAGCGTCTCGCTCCCCGTGAAGCGGTCGAAGAAACGTCGTTCGAAAGCACGAGGCCCGAGCAAACCGAACACCGCCGACCCGCTGCCGGTCATGTGAGGCTCCCGAACACCCGCCTCGCGCAACCTTGCGCAGAGATCGACGAAATCCGGCGTCCTCGGTCCGAGCACCTGCTCGAACGAGTTGCCCAGCCGCAGAGCCCGGTACGGCCACAGTCCCATACCGTCTACCACTTTGGCCAATCTTAGTTTGCCCTTCCACCGTGTCAAGCCATTTCTCGACTGGTCGATCCGGCGGAAGGCCTCCGCCGTCGCCACCCGCCAACGTGGTACGGCGATGACCGCCCGGAACCGGCGACCCGGCCTCAGGCGGGTGAGCCGTTCACCCCGACTCAACCCCAGGGCCGTTCCTCCCATGAGCGCAAAGGGGACATCCGATCCCAGTTCCGCCCCCAGGGCCAGCCGGTCGGCAAGCGGGACCTGCACCCCGTAGAGCGCGAAGACCGCCACCAGGGTGGCGGCCGCATCGGCGCTACCGCCGCCGAGGCCGGCCTGCGCGGGGATCCGTTTGGTTAAGTGCAGATGAACGCCGCCGTCGATCCCCGCGTAACGGACCGCCAGGCGCGCGGCCCGCAACACGAGGTTTCCGCGGCCCGCCGGCACCGCCCCCCGGGTGCGCGCGGAGAGCGCGCCGCGGGCGGCCACCTCCTCATGGCGCAGCTCGAGGCTGAAGCCGCGCGGGCGGCGCTGGGCCACGAGCGTGTCTGCCAGGGTCACCGACTGGAAGATGGTCGCCAGCTCGTGGAAGCCATCCGAACGCCGGGGCCCGACCGCCAGCCCGAGGTTGAGCTTGGCGCGCGCCTCGACCCGGACCCGGCGCGGCAGGTTCATCCCCGGAAGTACAGGATGAGGACGACCGTCACCAGGTAGAGGGTCACGCAGGTGATGAGCGGCCGGTCGGAGAGCAGCACCTGCGAGGGGTCCTCGGTGCTCTCGGAGACCCGCACCAGGTGGAGGTAGCGGAAGATGCCGTAGGTCACGAACGGCACGGTGTAGAGCAGCGCCTCGGTGTTGAACTTGGCCACCGTGGCGGGCCAGATGGTGTAGAGCGCGTAGCTCATGATGCTGGAGGCCGCCGATACGATCAGCAGCCCGTCGAGCAGCGCGGGGGTGTACTGCAGGAGCACCGCCCGGCGCCGCCCGACATCTTCGCCCGCGTTCGCCAGCTCGCGGCGGCGCTTGGCCAGCGCCAGGAACAGCGCCCCGAAGAAAGTGCACACCAGCAGCCAGGGCGACAACCCGGTCTCGGGCGAGAGCGGGCGCAGCAGCTCGACCCCGGCGATGGCCCGCAGCACGAAGCCCAGGGCGATGACGAACACGTCGAGCAGGATCTGGTCCCGCAGGCCGTAGCTGTAGGCGAAGTTCATGACCAGGTAGGCCGCCGCCACGCCGGAGAACAGGGGGCCGAGCCAGGCCGAGAGCGCCCCGACCACGAGCAGCAGCACCACCACCGCCGTCCACGCCGCCCGGACCGGCAGACGGCCCGAGGCGATCGGGCGCTCGCGCTTCTTCGGGTGCAGCCGGTCCTGCTCGATGTCCCGCAGGTCGTTGAGCAGATAGACCGTCCCCGCCAGCAGCGAGAAGGTGAGGAAGCCCGCCGCGGCCCGCAGCAACAGCTGGGGGTGGCCGGCCTGCTGCGAAAAGAGCACGCCGGCGAACAACAGCAGGTTCTTGGTCCACTGCCGCGGCCGCAGCTCCTGGACGAGGGCCCCGATCACCGGCGGACTGCCTTCTTTCGTGCCGGGAACAGCGCACGCTCGACCAGTTCGCACAGCACGTGGCCCATGGCGATGTGCCCCTCCTGCACGCGCGGGGTCGAATCACTCGGAGTGATCAGCGCGAGATCGCACAGGGCGGTGTAGTCCCGGCCCTTGAGCCCGGTCATCCCGATCACCGTCATGCCCTGCTGGTGTGCCACTTCGATGGCGGCCACCACGTTCGGCGAGCCGCCGCTCGTGCTGATGGCGACCAGCACGTCCCCCGCGACCCCCACGCCCTCCAGCTGGCGCGCGAACACCCGCTCGAAGCCGAAGTCGTTGCCGATGGCGGTGAGCACCGAGCTGTTCGTGGTGAGCGACACCGCCGCGAGCGCCGGGCGCTCCAGCAGGTAGCGGCCCGACAGTTCGGCGGCCAGGTGCTGGGCGTCCGCCGCGCTGCCACCGTTGCCGCAGAAGTAGATGGTGCCGCCGGACTCCAGCGAGGCCACGATCGCCTCGGCCGCCTCGGCCACCGCGCGGGTCGCGTGCCGCTCCAGCCTCACGAGCGAGCGGCCCGCCGCGCGCAACCCGGCCCGCGCGTCACGCTCCAGCCAGCCATTCTGAGGCGTCCGCTTCCTGCGCTTCGCCGCCGTCTTCTGTTTCACGGGTTCCTCCCAGTTGCGCCGGCCGAAGCGGCCAGGTGCCGCTCCACGGCATCCGTCCACGCCGGCATGCGCCAGCCGGTCACCTGCTCGAAGGACGCGTTCCCGAGCACCGAATAGGCCGGCCGCTTCGCCGGGCGCGGGAACGACGCCGTGTCGGTGCGCTCGAGCGGCACGGCGAGGCCCGCGCGCGCCAACGCGTGAGCCGCCAGGTCGTACCAGGTGCAGTCGCCCGAGTTGGTGCAATGGTACGTCCCGGGCTGCCCCGCGACCATGAGCCGCAGCAGGCCTTCCGCCAGGTCCCGGGTGAAGGTGGGCGAGCCACGCTGGTCGTCCACCACCCGCAGCCGCTCGCCCGCGCGGGCCTTCGCCAGGATGGTGTCCACGAAATTCCCCCCACCCGGGCCGAACAACCACGAGGTGCGCACGATGACGTGGCGCGGGTGGACCTCGCGCACCGCCTGCTCCCCCGCCCACTTCGAGGCACCGTAGACCGACTGCGGGCTCGGGGCGTCGGACTCGCGGTAGGGGCGCGTGGCGGTGCCGTCGAAGACGTAGTCGGTCGAGAGGGCGAGCAGCGCCGCCCCCGCTCCCGCGGCCGCGAGCGCCGCGTGGCGCGCGCCCTCGCCGTTCACCCGGAACGCCTCGTCGCGCCGGATCTCGCAGTCGTCCACCTTCGTGAGCGCCGCGAGGTGGAACACCCAGTCCGGGCGGAAATCCTGCGCCGCGCGCTGCACCGGCTCGATGCGGGTCACGTCCAGTTCCGGCAGGTCCAGGCCCAGCGCCGCGTGGCCGGCCGCGACCAGCGCGGGCATCACCGCCTGGCCCAGCATGCCGGCTGCGCCCGTGACCAGCACCCTCACGAGAGTTCCAGCCGGCTCGAGTCCCCGAGCATGAGCCGGTGCGCGCGCGGGCGCGTCTCCTTGCCGCAGACCACCACGTCCTTGCCCATCAGGCTCGACTCGATCCGCCCCGGGATGTCCTCGATGCGGCTGCGCTCGAGCACGATCGAGTGCTCGATCTCGCAGCGCGACAGCACCACGCCGTCGGCGAGCGAGGTGAAGGGCCCGACGTAGGAGTCGCGGATGCTCGCGCCCGCGCCGATCACCAGCGGCCCGCGCAGGCGGGAGCGCTCGATCACGCTGCCCGGCCCGATGACCACGTTGCCCTCGATCTCCGTGGCCGCGTCCACTTCGCCCCGGATGTCGGTCTGCAGCCCCATCAGCATCATCCGGTTGCCCTCGAGCATGTCCTCGACTTTGCCGGTGTCCTTCCACCACCCCTTGATGACGTGCGAGCGCACGCGCCGGCCCGAGTCGATGAGGTGCTGGATGGCGTCGGTGATCTCGTATTCGCCGCGCCGGCTCGGACGGATGGCCTTCACCGCCTCGAACACGCAGGCGCTGAACAGGTAGACCCCCACCAGCGCCAGGTCGGAGCGCGGCTGCTGCGGCTTCTCCTCCAGCCGCACCACGCGGTCGCCCTCCAGCTCGGCCACGCCGAACTCCCACGGGGTCTTCACGTGGGCGAGCAGGATCTGCGCGTCGGGCCGCTCGGCCTCGAACTCGCGCACGAAAGGCGTGACGCCGTCCTTGATGAGGTTGTCGCCCAGGTACATCACGAAGGGCTCGCCGCCCATGAAGGCCTCGGAGATCCGGACCGCGTGCGCCAGCCCGAGCGGCGCCTCCTGCTCGATGTAGGTGACCTGCAGGCCGAAGGCCGAGCCGTCGCCCACTGCGTGGCGGATCTCGGCCTGGCTGTTCACCATGACCGTGGTGCGCTCGCCGGTGCGCGAATCGGGCTGCAACATCTCGCGCGGGTCGCTCACCACGATGCCGACCTCGCGGATTCCGGCATCGCGCAGCGCCTCGAGGCCGTAGAACAGCACCGGCTTGTTGGCCACCGGCACGAGCTGCTTGGCGGCGGTGTGCGTGATGGGGCGGAGCCGTGTGCCGCGCCCGCCCGCCAGTACCAGTGCCTTCATCGCAGATCCCCTCTCCCGGAGTCCAGCACCTCTACCCCAGCGCCAGCGCCAGCAGCCGCCGCGCCTCCTCGAGCGCCGCTTCGAGCTTCGCCGCGTCCTTGCCACCGGCCAGCGCCAGGTGTGGCTTGCCGCCCCCCGAGCCACCGGTCACCTGCGCCACCTGCTTGACCAGGTCCGCGGCGCTGAGCTTCTTCTCCTTCACCAGGTCGTCCGTCACCGCCGCCAGGAACGTGAGCTTGCCGCCGCCCTGCAGCGCCAGCACCGCCGCGCCGCGTCCGAGCTGGCCGCGCAGCCGGTCGGCCGCCTCGCGCACCGCGTTGGTCTCGGCCTCCGAGCTCACCTCGGCCACCACCCAGCGCCCACCCGGCGCCACCGTCGCGTCCTTGATCAGCTTCTCCATCTCGGCCTCGAGACCGCCCTTGTGCGCTTCGGCCTGGGCCTTCTTGAGCCGCTCCACCTCGCCCTTGAGCTTCTCGACCTGCTCGGCCAGCCCCGCGGGGCTGGTCTGGAGCAGGCCCGCCACGCGCTGGAGCGTCTCGGCCTGCTCGTGCGCGAAGCGCAGCGCCTCGTGCCCGCACAGCGCCTCGATCCGGCGCACCCCACTGGCGATGGCCGAGTCCGAGACCAGCCAGAACGCGCCGATCTCGCCGGTGCGCGAGACGTGCGTGCCGCCACACAGCTCGAGGCTCGACTCGAGGCCCTGCCCGGGCACGCCCGCGGTGGTGACGAGTCGAACCTCGGCGCCGTACTTCTCGCCGAAAAGCATCATCGCCCCGAGCGTCTTCGCCTGCGCGATCGTCATGACCTCCGAGTGGACCTCGCGGTCGGCCAGCACCCACTCGTTGACGCGTTCCTCGATGCGGGCGAGCTGTCCGGCGGAGGGCCCCTCGAAGTGCTGGTAGTCGAAGCGCAGCCGGTCGGGCGCCACGAGCGAGCCCGCCTGCCGCACGTGCTCACCCAGCACCGTGCGCAGCGCCGCGTGCAGCAGGTGCGTGGCGGTGTGGTGGCGATCGGTGGACAGCCGCTGCTCCGGCGCGATCTCCACGCGCAGCCCGCCCGCGGCACCCGCCGCGAGCAGCGCGTCGCGCGTGCCCTCCGCGAGTTGCACGCGGTGCACGATCGCTTCACCATCCCGGTGGACGTGGACCAGTGCGGCGCGCACGCCCGGCGCCAGGATCACGCCCTGGTCGGCGACCTGGCCGCCCCCCTCGGGGTAGGCCGGGGTACGGTCCAGCACCAGCTCCAGGTCGTCGTCATGCACGCGCCAGCGGCGCAGCGTGGCACCCTGGTAGTCCAGCGTCGCGTAGCCCAGGAACTCCGAGTCGGGCCCCGCCGTCACCTCGGTCCAGGGCGCGGTCTCGCCGCCGCCCGTCTTCACGAACTTGCTCCCCTGGTGGGCCCGCACGCGCTGCTCCTTCATCGCGCGCTCGAAGCCCTCGCGGTCCACGGCGACCCCGCGCCCGGCCGCGATCTCCTCGGTCAGCTCGACCGGGAAACCGTAGGTGTCGTGGAGCGCGAAGGCATCCTGGCCGGCCAGCGTCCTCGCCCCGCCCTCCAGCAGCGATTCGAGCCGCGTGAGCCCGGCCTCGAAGGTCCGCACGAAGCCGCTCTCCTCCTGGTCCAGCACGTGCAGCACGCGCTCGCGGTGCTCGGCCAGCTCGCGGTAGTGGCCGCCGAAGATGGCGATGGCGCGCTCGGCCACCGGCGCCAGGAACGCGTGGTGGATGTCGAGCCCCTGCTTCGAGCGCCCGCGCGTCACCGCCCGGCGCAGCAGGCGCCGCAGCACATAACCCGCGCCCTCGTTGCCGGGCAGCGCCCCCTCGGCCACCGCGAAGGTGAGGGCGCGCACGTGGTCCGCGATGATGCGGGCGTCGCGCACCACGGCCACGCCCGCGGAGCGGCGCTCCGACTGCCCCAGCACCTCGTCCACCAGCGGCGCGAAGACGTCGGTCTCGAAGATGGAGCTCTTGCCCTGCATCATCAGCGACAGGCGCTCGAGCCCCATGCCGGTGTCGATGCCCGGGCGCGGCAGCGACTGGAGCGACCCGTCCGTCTGCGCGTCGAACTGCGGGAAGACCAGGTTCCAGAACTCCATGAAGCGGTCGCCCTCGTCCCCCGGCGCCGCGCCCCAGAAGGCGTCCGGAAGCAGATAGTCGGGCCGCCGCTCGCCGAGGTCGAAGTACAGCTCGCTGCTCGGGCCGCACGCGCCGCGGCCACCCGCCGGGCCCCAGAAGTTGTCCTTGCGCCCGAGCGCGACGATGCGGCTCTCCGGCAGCCCCACCTTCTTCCACAGCGCGATGGCCTCGTCGTCGCGCGGCAGCTTGCCCTCGCCGGCGAAGACCGAAGCGTGGATGCGCTCCTGCGGCAGGCCGAGCACCTTGGTCGCGAACTCCCAGGCGAAGGCGATGGCCTCCTCCTTGAAGTAGGCACCCTGCTCGCGCGGGCCGAAGGAGAAGTTCCCCAGCATCTCGAAGAAGGTGTCGTGCCGCGGCGTGAAGCCGACGTTCTCGAGATCGGTCAGGCGCAGGCACTTCTGCACCGAGGTGGCGCGCGTGTAGGGCACGTCGCCCGCGGCCGAGTAGTAGGGCTTGAACTGCACCATGCCGGCGGTGGTGAAGAGCAGCGTCGGGTCGCCCATCGGGACCAGCGGCGAGGAGGGCACCACGCTGTGGCCGAGCTCCTCGAAGAACTTCAGGAACGCGCGGCGCAGCTCGGCGGCGGTCGTGGGAGGCGTGGTGGGGTTCGGCGGCGAGGTCATCCGTTCTCCGAAGTCGGTGGCGCGCACGGGCCCGCAAGCCATGGCCACAGCGTCCGGATCACACGGCCGCAGGCTTCGGGCGTCGAAGCGCGGGACTATACAGGAAGGCCGCCCGGTCTCTGAACCGGGGCCGCCCGAACCAACTCCAGGCCGCCCGGGTCGAGCCATCGCTCCGCCCCGCTACTCCTCCGCTCCCGCCTCCTCGGGCAGGTCCAGGGCCTTGCGGATGACATCGCCGTCGAATCCGCGCCGGGCGAGCAGGGCATAGAGCCGCTGGCGGCGCAGGCGCGGTTCGATCCCGCGGCTGCGCCGGTCGGCCTGCGCGATCACCTTGCGCGCGGCCGCCAGCTCGTCCATCCCGCCCTGCTCCGCGTCGAGCCGCGCGGACGCCGCCTCGATGTCCTCGGGGCCCACGCCCCGCGCGCGCAGCTCCT
>JANXPZ010000229.1 GCA_025357055.1 Candidatus Eiseniibacteriota bacterium
TCGCCGTGGGCACGTTCCCGTTCGTCGCCAACGGCCGCGCCAAGGCGATGGGGGAGAAGGACGGGCAGGTGAAGATCGTGGCCGACGCCCGCACCGACCGGATCCTGGGAGCCCACATCGTGGGGCCGCGCGCCAGCGACCTGATCGCCGAACTCGCCTTCGCGATGGAACTGGGGGCGAGCGCCGAGGACGTGGCCCGCTCGGTCCACGCCCATCCGACCCTGCCCGAGGCGGTGAAGGAAGCGGCGCTGGCGGTGGGGAAGCGAGCCATCCACATCTAGGCCGCAGGCGAGTGGCGCCCCGTCCTGAGGCTGCTGGCCGCTTCAGGTTAGGAGGAGGCGCCCCCAGGTGCCCGGGTGGAGCGCCGTTCCTATCGTCGGGCCGGGGGCCGCCCGTGAACGCTGGTTCGCGACACCGCCGCTGCGGTGAGCCTCGGCTGCATCGTTGGCCATTCCGGCGCATCAGAGGCTCAGTGGTGTGTTGATTGACCGGTTCGGTAGTTGATAGACTGATCGCTGATAGAGGTTCTGCGCCCGCCCTCACCCCCCCCTTTGCGGCGCGGAACGTCGTCGCGTGGCGGACGGCCTTTCCCCCTGCGTCTCAACATCGTGCTTCCCCCAGATCGGGAGAGAGTATCCATGAGGTGTATGACCGGGCGTATGCTTGTGCTGTTCAGCTGTGCCGTGCTCTGTGCCGCCGTCCCTTCGCAGGCAGCCGTGAAGATCGTCATGGCCGAGTCCTGGGACGGACCGACGAAGAACCTCCAGCAGATCGTGGATGGCTTCTACGGTGCGGGCCAGATCAACGTGAAGGCCGACTTCCTTGGGGCGAAGGACAGTGAGCCGGACCCCTGGTTCTGGCTGGACAACCAGTTCTCGGCGCTGCTCGTGAAGGAGGTGGCCGGGAACGCGAACTACAACCAGGTGGGCTGGTACCAGGAGAAGGGCTCGTTCCCCGTCCTCAAGAACAACGGCGTGGACGATGGGTTGGTCTTCGACGGCCCGGCGGGCGCGGGCGCCACGGCGATCGTGACGTTCTCGAAGCCCATGACGAGGTTCGGCTTCTACATGAACCCCAACGGCCCGCGTGATGCCACCAACGCTCCCGAGCCGGAGAAGTTCTACACCAACCGGTTCTACAACGACGCCGGTCCGGATGGCAGCGGGGCGCTGCACGTGCCGCTGGGTGGCGACATGCAGGCGCTGGTCTACGACGTCTCGCGCTTCAGGGGAGCGAACACCTGGCTCGTGTGTTTCGAGGACCTCGATTCGGGCGCGAACCCCGGTCTGCCGGGCAAGACGCAGACCGACAACGATTACAACGACTTCCTCTTCGAGGTGACGGCCTACGGCGCGACGCCGGTCCAGCCGCTCAGCTTCGGCGCGCTCAAGGCCATGTACGTGCGCTGACGGTTGCTGTCCCCCCCCTGCGGGCGCGTCCATCACCGGGCGCGCCCGTGGTCCATCCGGGAGGCGGGCCCCCGCGCGCGTGAATCGATGAGCTCAGTCGTTTGACGCCTGCGCGGTCCCTGCGGCATCCTGCGCGACCATGCTCATCGCACCCGCCGCGCCCGCCTGACATGTTCCACTCGCTCCTGACGATCTGGTTCGACCTCACGCTGAAGTGGGGCTACCCGGGCGTGTTCGTGCTCATGGCGATCGAGTCCACCGTGTTCCCGCTCCCGAGCGAGGTCGTCATCCCTCCGGCGGCCTACCTGGCGACCCAGGGACACCTGAACTTCTGGGGCGTGGTTGCCGCGGCCACGCTGGGTTCGTGGGCCGGCTCCGCGCTCTCCTACTGGGTGGCGCGGGCGGCCGGGCGACCGCTGCTGCTGCGCTACGGCCGCTACGTGTTCGTGCCCGAGAAGAAGTGGCTGCTGGCCGAGGACTGGATCAACCGCTATTCCGCCGCCGGCATCTTCTTCGCGCGTCTGCTGCCGGTCGTGCGGCACCTGGTCTCGCTCCCTGCGGGCGCGGCGCGCATGAACTTCAAGCTCTTCACGACCATGACCCTGCTCGGCTCCTTCGTGTGGTCCACCGTCCTGGCCTGGTTCGGCGCGAAGGTGCTGGGGGAGGAGAAGCAGCTGCTCCAGGACCCGGGAGCGATGGTGCGCGTGCTGAAGGACAAGCTCATCTGGTTCGTAGCTGCGGCCCTGGTCCTGATGCTGCTCTACGTCCTGGTGGACGTGATCGGACGCCGGCTGCGGCGTGATGGCGCGGGCGCAAAGAAGGCCTGCTGAGATGAGGGGCCGGCGCGCCGCGTTGCGCCGGTGCGCAGTGTCCGCCGGACTCCTGGCCCTGCTGACGGCGGGCGCGCCCGGCGGTCACGGACTCCCGGGCGGGTCGGTGGCGAGGGGTGAGACGATGTCTCAGCTCATCGTGATCGAGGTGCCGGACAGCACGCCCGCGGCCGCCCCGCTCTGGATCTCGGGCGATCTCCCGGTGCTCGGCTCGTGGAACGGCGCCGGTGTGAGTCTCGAGCGCGCGGCGGGCGGGCGTCCCATGGTGCGCGTCACGCTCGAGCGGGGCGCGGCCTTCGAGTTCAAGGTGACGCGCGGCAGCTGGGAGACGGTGGAGAAGGATGCCCGCGGCGGGGAGATCGCGAACCGGCGCGCCCGGGCCGGCGAGCGCGACACGCTGTTCGTGACGGTGGCCGCCTGGCGCGACCAGGCGGGCGGGACGCCGCTGCGGCGCTCGACGCTGACCGGCGAGGTCCGCCGCCACGCGGCCTTCCCCTCGCGCTTCGTGCGCAGCCGCGACGTGCTGGTGTGGCTCCCGCCGGGCTACGGCGACGACAGCACGCGGCGCTACCCGGTGCTCTACTTCCACGACGGCAACAACGTCTTCGATGCGGCCACGAGCTTCAAGGGCACCGAGTGGGGCGCCGACGAGACCGCGGGACGCCTGATCCGGACCGGGGCGCTGCGCCCCTGCATCCTGGTCGGGATCGACAACACGCCGGATCGCATGGCCGAGTACACGCCGGTCCCCGATGCCCGGCACGGCGGGGGACAGGCTGCCGGCTACGAGCGCTTTCTGGCCGAGGAGCTCAAGCCCTTCGTGGACCGCTCCTATCGGACGCTGGCGGGCCCGGATTACACCGGGTTGGTCGGGTCCTCCCTGGGCGCGCTGGTCTCGCTCGACCTGGCGCTGCAGCGTCCGGACCTGTTCGGACTGGTGGGCTGCGTCTCGCCGGCGGCCTGGTGGGCGGAGCGGGACATCGTCGGGCGCGCAGCGTCCGTGGGGCAGGGGACCGCGCTGCGCATCTGGCTCGACATCGGGACCGCCGAGGGCACCGAGAAGGCCGGGACCCGGGAGTGGCTGGATGACGCGCGTGCCCTGCGCGCGGCACTGCTCGCGCGCGGCTGGCGCGAGGGCGCGGGCCTGCACTACGAGGAGGTCGAGGGCGCCGTCCACGACGAGGGCGCCTGGGCCGCCCGGCTGGACCGGATCCTGATCTTCCTGCTCGGGCCGCCCCGGCGTTGAGGATGGCTGTCCCGCCCCGCGTCCGCGGCCGGTTGTATCGGCCATGCCGATTCGCTAGGGTCCGACTGAAGCCGATCCGTTTTCCAACGGGAGAGCGACGATGCCGACGGTCGAACTGATCCACGTGAGCAAGACGTACGGACGCGGCAACCTGGCCGTGGACGATGTCAGCCTCTCCATCCACGACGGCGAGTTCCTGGTGCTGGTGGGGCCTTCGGGCTGTGGCAAGTCCACGGTGCTGCGCATGGTGGCGGGGCTCGAGGAGGTCACCGAGGGGCAGGTCAAGATCGGCGACCGGGTGGTCAACGATGTCGCGCCCAAGGACCGGGACATCGCCATGGTGTTCCAGAACTACGCGCTCTACCCGCACATGTCGGTCTACGACAACATGGCCTTCGGCCTGCGTCGCCGCAAGCTGCCGCCCACCGAGGTGGATCGGAAGGTGCGCGGCGCCGCGGACACGCTGGGGCTCGAGACCTATCTGCAGCGCAAGCCGCGCGAGCTCTCGGGTGGCGAGCGGCAGCGCGTGGCGCTGGGGCGCGCCATGGTGCGCGACCCGCAGGTCTTCCTGTTCGACGAACCGCTCTCGAATCTGGATGCCAAGCTGCGCGTGCAGATGCGCGCCGAGATCAAGCGCCTGCACCAGCGCGTGAACGCCACCATGATCTACGTCACGCACGACCAGGTGGAGGCCATGACCCTGGGCGACCGCATCGCGGTCCTGCGGCGGGGCCTGCTCCAGCAGATCGCGGATCCTTTCACCCTCTACGGCCGCCCGGCCAATCAGTTCGTCGCCGGCTTCATCGGGAGCCCGCCGATCAACTTCTTCTCCGCCACGCTCGACGCGGCCGGCACGACCCTGCAGAGCGCGGGCGTGAGCATCCCGGTGCCGCCCGACGTGGCCGCGCGCCTCGCGGCGCGGCGCGGCAGGGCCGTCACACTGGGCATCCGCCCCGAGGACCTGCTGCTGGAGGAGCGCGGGGCGGGCGTCACGCTCGACGGCGTGGTGGACGTGCGCGAACCGCTCGGCAACGAGGTGCTCGTGCATCTCGCCACGCCGGTCGGGCAGTTCATCGCGCGCTATCCCGGGCAGGACGTGCCCGCGGTGGGGTCGAAGGCGAAGCTCCACTTCTCCTTCACCAAGCTGCACTGTTTCGATCCCGACACCGAGCTCGCCCTGAAGGGCGCCGAATAGCCGCGTCCCGCGTGGAACGCGAAGAGCCCCGCCGGGTCGCGGCGGGGCTCTTCGCATCTTGCGCAGGCTACTTCTTCGTCGCGGGCTTCACGGCCGGTTTCGCCGCGGGGGCACGGTGGGTGGCCGGGGTGCCGGCCGAGCCGAGCTTCGCGAGCTTGAAGAGGCGGCCGCTCTCCGGCGCGAGCGCGATCCTCGCGGTGCGGTCCCAGGTCTCGCTGGTGCCGGCCAGCACGTCCGCAGCCTTCAGCTTCCCGCCGAACGCCGCGAGGTCCACCGGCACCTCCACGGCCTCCTTGCCCGCGTTGAGGGCGACCAGCCACTGGTCCCCGCCGCCGCTGCGCACGTAGGCGTACGCCTTGCCCTGGGCGTGCACGGTGCGGAACTCGCCGGTGCGCAGCGCAGCGCTGGAGTGCCGGGTGGTGGTGAGCGTCTTGTAGTAGTCGAGCAACTCGACCCGCCAGGCGTCCTTCGCGTAGTCCCAGTAGAAGGGCCGGCGGCAGTCGGGGTCCTTGCCGCCCTCCATGCCGACCTCGTCGCCGTAGTAGATCTGGGGCGCGCCGACGTAGGTCATGGCGAACAGGGCGGCGAGCTTGAGGCGCTTGACGTTCCCGTTCACCTGGGTGAGGAAGCGCGGCGTGTCGTGGCTGTCGATCAGGTTCATCTGCGCCTCGACCGCCTGGCTCGGGTACGCGAGCCGCCCCTGGGCGAGCGAGCCGTCGAACTCCGCGGCCGTGCCCTGCCCCTGGCCGAGGAACCTCGTCACGGGATCGCGGAAGAACGCGTAGTTCATCACCGCGTCGAACACGCCGGGCTTCACCCAGTCGGTGGCGTTGCCCCACAGTTCGCCGACGATGTAGGCGTCCGGCTTCACCTTCTTCACGCGCTCATTGAACAGCTTCCAGAACCAGCGCGGCACCTCGTTCGGCACGTCGAGCCGCACGCCGTCGGCATCGGCCACCTTGAGCCAGTACTCGGTGGTGTCGAGCAGGTAGTTGATCAGCGCGATGTTGGGCTGGGCGTCCTTGATGTCCTGGATCGTGGCTTCCTGGGGCCGGGTGTGCGCGAGGTCGAAGTTGAGGGCGGGCAGGTCCCCGAAGCCCCACCAGCACTGGTAATAGTCCGCCGGCTTCCAGGGACGGTCCACGTTGGGCCAGCCCTCCGGCAGCGGCCAGCGCTTGAACTCGAACCAGGTGTAGTAGGGGCTCCGGTCACCCTTCTCGACCGCGTCCTTGAACATCAGGGAGGTGTTCCCGCAGTGGTTGTAGACGATGTCGAGGACGATGCGGATGCCCTTGGCCTTCGCCTCCTTCACGAAGACGGCGAACTCCTCGTTGGTGCCGAAGTGCGGGTCGATCTTCGAGTAGTCCGCGGCGTCGTACTTGTGCGCGGACTTGGCCTGGAAGAGCGGGTTGAAGTAGATGACCGTGATGCCCAGTTCCTTCAGGTAGTCCAGCTTCTGGCGCACGCCCTCGATGTCCCCGCCGTAATAGACCATCCAGTCGCGGCCGTCCTGCGTGTACGGGTTGCCGGTGAGCGCCTGCCAGTGATTCCAGTCGCGGTCCAGGTGGTAGTACTCCTGGTAGTCGGTGTTCAGCTTTCCGCTGGCGGGCGGCTGGTTGCGTCCCTGGTAGTACCACTCGGTGAAATCGGGGTCGTTCGCCGGGTTCCCGTTGCGGAAGCGCTCCGGGTAGATCTGGTAGAAGATGCCGTTCTTGACCCAGTCCGGGGTCACGAAGGCGGGGAAGCGCGACACGGTGAAGGTGAAGCGGCCCTGGTCGGCCGAGGTCCCGAGCCCGGCGCTCGTCAGGTACCAACGCTTCGCACCGTCGCGGTAGCGGAAGACGTACGGGGTCTCGCCTGCGGGCATCGCCACCTCGGCGCGGTAGTAGTCGTAGACCTTGTCGCGGTTGGTCCAGCGCATGGGCGTGACCGTCTCCTTCGCGCCCTGGTAGCGCACCAGGTCCACGCCTTCGACGTCATCCGCGTGGGCGCGCGCCGTGAATTCGACCCGCCCGCCGCCGCGGTTGTTCACCTCGTTCCCGCCCTGCGCATGGCCGATCCCTTCCGAGAAGACCTCGCCGTCGCCGCGCCTCACCTCGATCCTCGGGAAGCGGTCGTCCACGTTCCTGACCGAGTTCATGCCGCCGTTGCCGTCGTCGGCCTGGCCGTCCTGGCCAATCTTGTCCTGGGTCCAGCCGCCGCCCCCGGTGGCGTAATCCGGCCCCGCCTTCTCCTGGTTCCAGCCGGCATCGTCCACTACGAACTTGTACTGGTAGGCGCCCGCGGGCAGCAGCAACGTGGTGCGGTATACGCCGGCCGCGTCCGGACCGGTGAGGAAGGTCTTGCCCACCGTCCAGTCGTTGAAGGTCCCCGCCAGGCTCACCTTCGCGCCCGTCACCTTTGGGTGGAACTCGAAGGTGACGCGGTGCAGGCCCGCCGGCGTCGCGGCGGCCTGGAGCCTGGCGGCGTTGGAGCCATGGCCGGCGATCACCGGCCGGTCCTTGAGCGTCAGGACCGAGTTGCGCCCGCCGTAGGGGTCGCTGACGAACTCGGCCGCGTCCTCGTCGGTCAGCCACTCGGTCCCGTTCACGACGAACTTGTACTCGATGCGGCCCGGCGGGAGGTCGAGCGAGGTTTCCCACACGCCGTCCTTCTCCGCGTCGGTCATCGGGCCGGCCTTCACGTCCCAGTTGTTGAACGTGCCGGCCACGGACACGCTCTGCACCCCTCCGATGACGGGCTGATAGCGGAACGTGACCTTCGTGGCCCAGGCCGCGGGCGCCATGAGCACGAGGACGGTGGCGAGCAGGACCGCGCGCCAGGCCCGGGGCCGGAGGCATCGATTCCTCTTCATGGGGAGGGACTCCTTGAGTGGGTTCGCGGCGCCGGCGGCGGAGACCCGCGCCGGTACGTCCTGAATCCGAGCCGGGGGG
>JANXPZ010000024.1 GCA_025357055.1 Candidatus Eiseniibacteriota bacterium
CCGGCTTGAACCCGACGGCGGGGGAAGGGCATAGTGCCGCCGGGATACGGAAGCACGTCCGCCAGACGGTCTCACCTGGCCGGGCCGCGCATCCGGCCGCCGGAGACGGCGGATCCAGCCCCGGGTGGTGACCCGGGGCGCTCGCCGCTGGACACGTCTTCTCGCAGCACTCGCCGCGATCACCTCCAAACCCGGTTCTCCCGCAGGGAAGGGCCTACGCATGGATCAGAAAGCGTCCGGACCGTTCGTCAGCGCCGACAGCGACATGAAGGAAGCGACCCTGCGGGCCGTGCTGCTCGGGGTGGTCATGGCCATGTTCATGGGGGCGGCCAACGCCTATCTCGGGCTCAAGGCCGGCATGACCATCGCCGCCACCTACACCACCGCGGTCGTCGGCATGGCGGTCATCAAGAGCATGCGCGGCACGATCCTGGAGGAGAACTGCGCCCGGACGGTGGGCTCCATCGGAGGCAACGTCGCCTCCGGCGCCATCTTCACCCTGCCGGCCTTCTTCATCGCCGGGATCTGGCAGCCCTTCTTCACGCTGGAGCACTACCTGGTCTCCACCGTCATCCTCATCTCCGGCGGCGTGCTCGGCATCATGTTCGTCACCATCACGCGCCGCGTCCTGGTCAACAACGAGGAGCTGCCCTTCCCGGAATCGCAGGCGGCCGCGGAGATCCACAAGGCGGGGCAGAAGGGCCAGGGCGGCTCGCGGTTCCTGCTGGCCGGCATGGGGCTGGGCGGCTTCTTCGCCGTGCTGACCGAGTTCAAGGTGATCGCGGCGAAATGGCAGGCGGCGCTGGGGGTCGGGAAGGGCGCCCTGCTGGTCCGCGGCCCCGAGATGAGCCCGGCCTTCCTCGGCGTGGGTTACATCATCGGTCCCAGGCTGGCCGGCATCAATTTCAGCGGGGGCGTGCTGGCCTGGGGGCTGCTCGCCCCGGCCCTCGCGTTCTTCCTGCACTGGAAGGACGCGGTCCCGGTCACGAACTGGGCCGAGGAGATCATCAGCGTCTGGAGGAACTACGTCCGCCTGATCGCCATCGGCGGGATGCTGGTGGGCGCCTTCTACACGCTCTTCAAGATGCGCAAGAGCCTGATCGAGGGCATCACGCGGTCCATCTCGAACCTGTCGCAGCGCCAGGACCGCGCGGTGCTCCGGACCGACCAGGACATCAACCTCAAGTGGGCCATCATGGTCATCAGCGTCGTCCTGGCCATCGTCTTCTTCGTCTTCAACTGGTTCGCCCATGACGTCGTGGCCGCGCTGATCGCGGCGGCGGTGATGCTGGTGCTGGGCTTCATCTTCTCGGCCGTGTCCGGTTATCTGGTGGGGATCATCGGGGTCTCCAGCAACCCCACCAGCGGCCTGACCGTCGCGGTCCTGATCGCGGTCGCGTTCATGATGGTGGTGCTGGGGCTGGAGGGCGCCACGGGCGTCGCCGCGGTCCTCGGCGTGGCGGCCTTCACCTGCGTGACCGTGTCGGTGGCCGGCGAGATGATGCAGGACCTGAAGGCCGGCCACATCCTGGGCTGCACGCCCTGGCGGATGCAGCTGGGCGACATCCTCGGCATCGCCGCCGCGGCCCTCACCATGTTCTTCGTGCTCTCCATCCTTCACCTCGGCGACATCAAGACCGTCGTGAGCGCGAAGCTGGCGGGACTCGAACGGGCCAGGGTCGAGAGCGTCCGCTACGAGGGGAGCAGCCCCGCGCTGCAGCAGCGGGCCTACGCCATCGCCGAGATCAGGGCCCTGGCGCCCGAGCTGCAGAACGAGCTGCTCGGGACGAACGCGGGGTTCGGCGGGGCCAAGATCCCCGCGCCCCAGGCCAGCCTCATGGCGGTCGTGGCCCGCAGCATCATGGAGCGCAAGACCGAATGGATCTTCATCCTGGCCGGCGTGTTCATGGGCCTGGCCTTCATCCTGATGCAGGTGAAGAGCCCCATGCTCGTCAGCGTCGGCATGTACCTGCCCATCGAGACCTCGTTCGCCATCTTCATCGGGGGGCTGTTCAAGGGGCTGGTCGGGAGCCTGGGCGACCGGGACCGGTGGTCCGACGGGGCGAAGCAGAGCGCCGAGAACACCGGCACGTTGATGGCGTCGGGCCTGATCGCGGGCGAGGCGATGATCGGCATCCTCTTCGCGGCCCTGGCCTTTGCGGGGATCGAACTGCCCGGCGTGTTCGAGAACCCGTCGTACCTGTTCAGTCTGGGCAGCATCGCCTTCCTGGGCGTCGTCCTGGTCGCCGCGCCGCGGGCGCGGGCGAAGGCCGCGTCATGACCGCCGCCTGCCGCAGGCAGTCCGGCTCGAACCGGGGACTTCACACCATGATCATGAGAACCATGCTCGCGCTGCTGCTGATCGCATCGATCGTCACGCCCCGCGTCGCCGGCTCGTGCACCAACATCCTGGTCACCCCGGGCGCGTCGGCCGACGGGTCGACGCTGATCACCTACTCCGCCGATTCCCACACGTTCTACGGCGAGCTGGTCCTCATCCCTGCCGGCGTGTTCGGGCCGGAGGCGACCCGCGAGATCATCGAGTGGGACACCGGCAAGTCCCTCGGGCGCATCCCGCAGGCGCCGCGCACCTACCGGGTGGTCGGCAACATCAACGAGAAGCAGGTGGCGATCGGCGAGACCACCTTCGGCGGCCGCGACTCGCTGAAGGGCCCGGCCGGCATCCTCGACTACGGCTCGTTGATGTTCATCGCCCTGGAGCGCGCGGCCACCGCCCGCGAGGCGATCCGGGTGATCACCGGGCTGGTGGCCGAGCACGGCTACGCCTCCACGGGCGAGTCGATCTCGATCTCCGATTCCAGGGAGGCCTGGATCCTGGAGATCATCGGCAAGGGCGCCGGGGCCAAAGGCGCGGTGTGGGTCGCGCGCCGCGTGCCCGACGGCTACATCTCGGCCCACGCCAATCACCCGCGCATCCGGCAGTTCCCGCTCAACGACCCGGCCAACTGCCTCTACGCGAGCGACGTGATCTCCTTCGCGCGCGAGAAGGGCTGGTTCAGTGGCCGGGACGAGGAGTTCTCCTTCTGCGACACCTACGCGCCGCTTACGGCCAGCAAGCTGCGCAGCTGCGAGGCGCGGGTGTGGAGCGTGTTCCGCCGGGCCGCTCCGTCGCTGGGCCTGACCGCGGACTACGTGGACGGCAGCACCCTGCAGAAGCGGATGCCGCTGTGGATCAAGCCCGACCGCAAGCTCTCGGTCCAGGACGCCGCGGCCTTGATGCGCGATCACTACCAGGGAACGGCGTTCGACATGACCCGGGACCTCGGCGCCGGGCCCTTCGCCAGCCCGTACCGCTGGCGGCCGATGGCCTGGGAGGTGGACAGCGTGAAGTACCTGCACGAGCGCGCGATCTCCACCCAGCAGACCGGGTTCTCGTTCGTCGCCCAGTCGCGCGCCAGCCTGCCGGATCCGATCGGCGGCGTGCTGTGGTTCGGGGTGGACGACACCTACACCACGGTCTACGTCCCGTTCTACTGCGGGATCACCCGGGCGCCGAAGAGTTGGGCCGCCGGCACCGCCGACTTCGGTTCGTTCTCGCGGGAGTCGGCCTTCTGGGTCTTCAATTTCGTGGCGAACTGGGCCTACACGCGCTACTCCGACATGATCGTGGACATCCAGGGCGTGCAGCGCGAGCTGGAGGGCGGCTTCCTCGCCGACCAGCCGGGGATCGACCAGGCGGCGCTCAAGCTCCACGAGCAGGCCCCGCAACTCGCCCGCGACTACCTCACCGACTACTGCGAGCGGCAGGGCGAGATGGTCACCGAGCGCTGGCGCAAGCTCGGGGACTTCCTCATCTGGAAGTACCTGGACGGCAACGTGCGGGACAGCCAGGGCAAGGTGACGCACCCGAAGTACCGGGAGTCCTGGTACCGCGCCATCGTGCGCGACGCCGGCGACCGGGTGAAGGTGCTCACCCCGGATGCGAGCCCGAAGCCGGCCGCGGCGACGGATCGCTGAGACGGCGCCGGGGGCCAGCGAGCAGCCTGGCCCCCGGCGTCAGCCCCTGGGAGGGGCCCGCGGTCAGCCCCCGTACTTCTTCGCCCCCGGCGGCGGTTCCTCGCCGCGGATCTTGGGCGTGTAGGTCGAGTCCGGCGCGAGCGGGACCGCACCCGGCGCCCGCCAACTGGTCTCGAAGACCGCGCGCGCGTCGCGGGCCAGGGGGCGGTTCATCATGGTCACCGCGAGATTGCGGCTGGAGTGGAAGTAGTCGGGCGACCAGTTGCTCGTCCCCACCCAGGTCCAGAGCGAGTCCACCACCACGTACTTGCAGTGCTCGACGCGCGCGAAGGGGATGTAGCCGCCGCTCCACTCGGGCACCGTGGAGAGCCGGACCTCGATGCCGGGCACGCGCGTGAGCGACTGCAGCGCCTTGAGCCCGGAGGAGCCGGTCTCCCAGTCCGAGAGGATGAGCCGCACCTTCACGCCGCGGGCGGCGGCGCGCCGCAGGGCCAGGTCGAGCGACTCGTCGCGCAGACGCCGGTCGCCGAGCGAGTAGGAGAGGAGCTGGAGCACGATCTCGTCCCGCGCGCGGTCGAGCGTGCGCACGATCATGTCCTGGTCCCAGAGCGTGGTGTCGGGGATGAAGCGTCGCGGGCTCCACGAGGGCCAGAGCAGCACCGTGTCGCCGGGCGCCTGCACGATGCGGTAGGGCAGCGTGCCGCGTGCGTGCGGGACCTGCGCGGCGAGCGCGACGCGGGTCGTGTCCGGGGCCTGGCCCACCGGCGTGCCCATGGCCCAGTCCAGCTCGAAGACCCGCTGGAAATCGGCCGTCACGCGCAGGTCGCGGATGCTCACGCCCAGCTCGTGGATGTGCCGGAGCGCGCGCCAGTCGAAGTTCTGGCTGCCGAGGAAGGTGGTCTCGCCGTCCACCAGGAAGAACTTCGCGTGCTGGACGCCGCCCGCGATGCGCCGGTAGTCCACCAGCCGCACCGCGAAGCCGGGCACCTTCGCGAGCGAGTCGGCGACGCGCGGGTAGGTGCGGATCATGCCGGCGTCGAGCAGCAGCCGCACGCGCACGCCACGCTTCACAGCCGCGCCGAGCTCGCCGAGCACGTCGTCCATGGCCTCGTGCGGCCAGGTCGAGAGGTAGAACTGTTCGATGTCGATGGTCTTCTGCGCGCCCGCGAAGAGCTTCATCCAGGTGCCGAGCGTCGAGGGCAGCGCGGGGTTGCCGAGCGCGGCCTCGATGGGGCGCGTCTCGACGAGCCCGACGGGCGGCACGGGGGCCCCGGTGGCGGGCAGGGACACGCCGGCCGTGAGGCCACAGGCCAGCAACAGGGCGAGGAACGCGCCGGCGTGACGGCGGGCAGGGGCGCTGGCGGGGCTCGGAGCGGCGGGACTCGGGGGCTTCATGGGAGGTTCCTCTCGGGGGTGGCGTGGGGGTGGAGCTTCACCAGCGGAGCGCGGCGGCGCCCCACGTGAAGCCGCTGCCGAAGGCGGCGAGGACGACCAGGTCGCCGGGTCCGACCAGGCCCAGGTCGCGCGCCTCGGCGAGCGCGATGGGGATGCTCGCGGCGGTGGTGTTGCCGCAGCGCTGGATGTTCTGGAAGACCTTCTGAGGCGGCACGCCGAGCCGTTCGGCCACGGCGTCGCCGATGCGCTGGTTGGCCTGGTGCGGCACGACGAGCTTCACCTCGTCGAGCGTGTGCCCGCACTTGCCGAGCACCTCGTGGATGACCTCGGGGAAGCGCGTGGTGGCGTGCTTGAAGACCTGGCGGCCGTTCATCCGCGGGTAGTGCTGCCCGGCAGTGACCATCTGCTGCGTGATCCGCCCCTGCACCAGCGAGCTGGGCGCCTCGCACACCAGGTCCTTCGCGTGCGCGCCGTCGGAGTGCAGCACCCAGGCGAGCACCCCGGGCCCGTCATCCGGGCCGGGCTCCACCACCACCGCGCCCGCGCCGTCGCCGAAGAGCACCGCCAGGTCGCGGCCCCGGGTCGAGAAGTCCAGCCCGGTGCTCAGCACCTCGGCGCCCACCACCAGCACGCAGCGGTACTGCCCGGCGCGCACGACCGCGTCGGCCATGGCGAGCGCGTAGATGAATCCCGAGCAGGCGTTGTGGACGTCCAGCGCCCCGACGCCCGGGATGCCCAGGCGCTCCTGCAGGAGGGAGCCGCAGCCGGGGAAGGCGTGCTCCCGGGTGATGGTCGCGAACACGATGAAGTCCACGTCCGCGGGGCTCCGTCCGGCGTCGGCCAGCGCCATGCGCGCGGCCTCGGCGGCCAGGTCGGTGGTGCCGACGCCAGGGGCGGCGAAGCGGCGCTCGCGGATGCCCGTGCGCTCGACGATCCAGGCGTCGCTCGTGTCCATGAGCCGTTCGAGCTCGGCGTTGGTGACCACGCGCTCGGGCAGGTGCAGGCCGAGGCCGGTGATGCGCGAACGGGACATGGACCCTCCGGTGGAAAGCCTGTCCGGGCGGGTGCCCGCACAGGCTCACGGGTCGGCATTGTTCCATCGGGCCGCGGCGCGGTCAATGACCGGCCGGGCGGGGGGAGGGAGGAGCCCGCCGGGCTCAGCGCCCGGTGAGCAGCCTGGCGTAGGCCTGGACCCACCCGTGGCCCCACAGGAACACGATCATCGCCGCCGGCGCCAGCAGCGTGCCGAAGGGCAGCTCGCTCTTCATGCCGCCGCGCCCTCTCAGCATCAGCGCCACCCCCCACAGGCTGCCGGCGAGCGAAGCCACGAACAGGGTCAGCAGCGTGAGCTGCCAGCCCAGCACCACGCCGAACATGGCGGCGAGCTTGACGTCACCGCCGCCCATGCCCTCGATCCTGCGGAAGACGATCCACGCCCAGGCCAGCAGCCAGAGGATCCCGCTGCCCGTGACCACCCCGAACAGGGCGTGCAGCGCGCCGTCGCGCGGGCCCATGGCCAGCAAGGTGGCTGCGAGCCCGAGGGCCATGCCCGGCCAGGTGAGGACGTCGGGCAGCAACTTGAAGTCGAAGTCGATCCAGAGCAGGGCGACGAGCAGGAAGCCCCAGAGGGCGAGCGGCAGGAAGGCCCAGACGAAACCCACCTGGACGAAGAGCAGCAGAGCCCACGTCCCGCACAGGAGTTCGGTGAGCGGATAGCGCCAGGAGATGGGCGCGCGGCAGTGGCGGCAGCGGCCTCGCGCGAAGAGGAACGAGAACAGGGGCACCAGGTCGGCGGGCCCCAGGGCGGTCCCGCAGGCAGGGCAGGCCGAGCGTCCCTGAACCCAGGAGATCTTCCGGGGCACCCGCCAAACGATGGCGGTGACCGCACTTCCCATGACGAGGCCGAAGGCTGCGACCCCCGCGCCGAGGATGGGGTCGAGGCTCAGCACGGCGGGAGATCGATGTTGTGGGCCGCCGCGCGGTCTGGGACAATCAAGCTGAGGCGCGTAGGCTGCGCAAGCCGCTTAGCGTGAGAGGGGATCATGCGCATCGTCCTCTTCCTGGCCATCCTGGCCAACAGTCTCGACCTGGTCGCGACCACCCTGGGGATCCACTGGCTCGGGAATCGCGAGGGCAATCCGTTGCTCGCCATCCTCGCGCAGCAGAGCTGGCTGCTCTTCGTGCTCGTGAAGGGGTGCGTGGTGCCGCTGCTGATCCTCCACCTTCACTCCCTCCGTACGAGCTCCCCGGTGATCGCCTCCGCCGGCATGGCTGTGGTGCTGGTGGCGTTGACCCTGGCGGTGGGCCAGTGGCTGGGCTGGATCGCCGGCGTGATCCACGTCACCACGTTCGCGCGACTGTAATTCTTCTGACTCGCGGCCCGGGGGCACGGACCTGCAGCGGGTCCCGCGCCCCCGGGCCTTCGCTTCTGCGCCGGGCCGCTACTGCTGCTCGGGCATGATGTGCGGCGTCACCTCGATCACCAGGTCGCGCTTCGAGGTCGTGACGCTGCGGTGCTGGAAGAGGAACCCGAGCAGCGGGATGTCACCGAGCAGGGGCACCTTGGTGATGTCGGTGGTCTTCTCCTCGCTCAGCAGGCCGCCGATGATGACCGAGTTGCCGTCCTTGAGCCGCACGGTGGTCGAGGCCTGGCGCGTGGCGATCACGGGCAGATCGCTGTTGCTCCCCTTGTAGCCCACGACCGAGGAGACTTCCGGGGTGATCTGCGTGGTGATGTAGCCGTCGGCGTTGATGAGCGGCGTGATGCGCAGCTTGATGCCGACCTCCTCCTTCTCGACGCGCTGGACCGGCGCGGCGCCGCCGCCGGCGAACACGGTCCCGGTCACGACGAAGGGGATGCGCGAGCCGATCAGGATCGAGGCCTCGCGCCCGTTGAGCGTGGCGATCTTGGGACTGGCGAGCACCCGCGCCTTGCCCTCGTGGATCATCAGGTCGACCGCCGTCTGCCAGGCGAAGGCCTGCCGGGCCATCGGGCGCAAGGTCCAGGCGTTCTTGGAGTCGCCGCGCGATCCGTAGAAGGGCAGCGAGTCGGGCGCCGCGCCCTGCTTGGCCGAGCCGGAGCCGCCCTCGACGATGACGAAGCCCTGGCTGTTGAGTCGGTCCCAGTCGATGCCGAGCTTCATCGCGTCGCCGGTCGAGACCTCCAGGATGCGCGCCTCGAGGAGCACCTGCCTCGCCGGCACGTCGAGGACGCGCACGATCTCCTCGATCTGCGAGATCACGCGCGGGCTCGTCACCACGACCAGCCGGTTGCCGCCCTTGTCCACCTGGATGTCGCTGGCGATGCTCTTGAGCGCCTCCTTGACGTCTGCGGCATCGGCGTACTTGAGGTCCACGACGTACGACGAAAGCCCGGTCTCCTCCCGGAGGGCCTGCGGGCTGGCGACCAGGATGGAGTTGCCGATGCGCTCGTAGGCCAGTCCGGCCGCGCGGATGACCAGGTTCACCGCCTGGTCGAGCGGCACGTCCTTCATGTGGATGGTGAGCCGTCCGGTGGCGGTGGCCCCGACGCCGGTGATGATGTTGAGGTCACCCTTCTCGGCCAGGATCTTGAGCACGCTGGGCAGCGGCGCGTCCTCGGCGTCGAGAGTGATGAGCCGCACCGCGTCCGGCGCGGGCGCGGCGGCCGCGCCGGACGCGGGCCGGAGCAGCGGGGCGAGGAGCCCCAGGGCCAGGCCCAGGGCCAGGGATGCACTGCGAGAGGCGCGGAGGAAGCCGTTCACGCCTAGTCTCCTTTCTTGGGGAGCTGCAACACGAGGGTCTCGCCCCCGCGTGAGAGGGTCACCTGGTTCCGGGTGATGCTCTGGACCTGGAACTCGTCGAACAGCGTGTTGGTCTGCACGGGATAGTCACGGCCGTTCCAGCGCAGCGTCGCGCTCGGACTGGCATCGAGCCAGACGATGGAGGTGAGCACCGGCCGCGCGGGTGCGACCGGCAGGGGGGCTGGCCGCGGCGTCGCCGGCTTGTACGTCACCACGGGGGCCGGCGCACGCCCGAAGGCGAACGGGTCGCGCGACAGGGTCGCCGGCCCGCTCGGGGCGGGCTCGAGCAGACCCTCGATCCGCGTGAAGGGGCTGGCCTGTGGCACGACAGTGGTGTGGCGCTGGCCCCAGACTCCCGCGGCGCGCAGGGCGCCCAGCGTCTGCTGGAGGATGAACACGAGCACCAGGGCCGCGACCAGCGGGCCGAGCAGCCGTGCGAGGTCGAGTCTCATCGGGCGCCCGGCGTGCGCTTGAGGATGAGCTGGCTCATCCAGACCTCGATGTCCTGCCCGCCGCCCGCGCCTGCCTGCAAGGTGAAGCGGTCCACCGCGACGAGGGAGCGCGAACGCGAGAGTTCGCCGAACAGGTCCACGAAGGCGGAATAGCGGCCGCGCAGCTTCAGGTGCGCGCGCACCTGGACGCTGGAGGGCAGCTGCGTCACCAGTCCCTGCTCGGTGGCGACGACCTCGAGGCCGCACTTCGCCACGAGCCGCGTCACCTCGTCGAGCAGACCCGCGGTGAGCGCGCCCGAGGTGCCCTGCTCCTCGGCGACCGCGGTGTTGAGCGAGTTGCCGGCGAGCAGGGCCGCGGCCCGTGGCGGGGTGGCCGGCTGCGTGCCGGTGGGGTCGAGCGGCATGCCCAGCTCGGCCGCCTGTTGCGCGTTCCTGCGGTAGCGCGCCAGAGCGGGCTGGAATGCGGCAGCGTGCGCGGCGGCGAAGCCCAGGCAGACGAGCAGGGCGGCGACGGCCTGGCGGTTCCGGCGGGCGAGGTTCGTCCAGTACGGGTTCATCAGCGGCACTCGATGCGGAATTCGGCTGGGGCGTCCGCCTCACCGCCGGTGCGGGACTCCACCAGCCGGATGGTGCGGTACTGCGCGGAGAACACCGAGTCGGCGTGCAGGGCGGCGACCAGAGCCATGATCCCCTGCATGCGGTCCTGCCCCGGCGTGGACCGCAGCCGCCCGATGATGAGCAACCGCTCCTGGTCGGCGGCGCTGGATTGATTGTCCGGATTCGCGCTCACCGAAGTCAGGATCGCGTCCTCGGGGAGCACCGCGGCCAGCCGCATGAGCCGGGTCTGCCAGTGGCGGGGATTGGCGAGCGAGCGCTCGATTTGCGCGAGTTCCGCCGGCCCAGGCTGCCAGGCGGCGGTGGGTTCGGGGCGGGCCTGCACGCGCCTGTTCTGGGCTGCGAGCAGGTGCGTCCGCTGGGTGAGCGAGGCGAAGTTGAGCCCGTAGAGCCCCAGAACGATGGCCAGCACGCCGAAATAGGTCACCCAGATGCCCACGGCCATCGCGCGCCGGCGCGTGTGCGCCAGCTCCAGCCGGTAGGCCTCGCGTCGGAAGTTGACGGTGAAGACGGGGCTCACGACTTCCTCAGCGCGAGGCCGGAGGCCTGGGCGAACTGTGGGCCGCCCTCGACGTGGGCTCGCGCAGCCCCGCCCAGATCGGCGAGCGGGTCGAAGACTGAGACCGGGAACTCCAGCAGGCTGCCGAGTTGCTCGGCGATGCCGGGCAGCCGCGCCGTGCCGCCCGAGAGCTGCAGCTGCAGCGGGTCGGGCAGGTGCCCGAGCGTGCGGTAGAAGGCGAGCGAGCGGCGCACCTCGTCCACCAGTTCGTCCTCGAGCGCCTCGTGCACTGCGTGCAGCTCGCGGCCCGCCCAGTCCACGCGGAAGCCCGGTTCGTCCGAGCCCGCGGCCAGCTTCCACTCCTCGGCCTCCTCGAACGGGATCTGGAGGTGCGTGGCGATGGCCTGCGTGAGGTGGCGGCCGCCGAAGTCGAGCCGACGCGCGAAGTAGGGCTCGCTCCTTTGGTAGAGCGTCAGGTACGAGGCGTCGTACCCGATGTCCAGCAGCAACTGCGCTCCGCGGTCGCCCCCGGCCGCCTGGGCCACCGCGTTCGTCAGGGCGAGGGGTGCCGCATCCACGATGTCGGCGGCCAGGTCCAGCCGCGCGAGCGGGGCCAGGTGGCGCTCGAGGTGCTCGCGCGAGACCGCGGCGATCAGCACGTCCACCCGGCGCTCGGAGAGGTAGCGGCCCAGCACCTGGTAGTCGATGACCATGGCCTGCGGGTCGAAGGGCAGGTGCTTGCGCGCCTCGAAGCGCAGGGCCTGGCCGACCTCGGCCTCGTCCATGAGCGGCAGCTGGATCTGCTTGACGATGACGTCGGCGCCCGAGATGCCCACGGTGATGCCACGCATGGCGCGCAGCGAGACGCCGGCACGCGCAGCGCAGGCCGAGATGGCCTGCGCGACCGCCTCGGGCGTGGGGGCGCCGTCCGTGGTGGCCGGGACGGCGTAGGGGACCTCGGCGGCCATCACGCGCGCCGCGCCCACGCCCGGCTGCAGGGCGAAGAGCTTCACGCTGAAGCCTCCGAGGTCGAGGCCGACCCACGGCCGGGAAACCAGGCTGGTTCTCATGGGTGCAAGTTATAGGCTACCGGTCGCTCGCCTGCCAACTGCCCGGCACGAGGTCGAGCCGCCGCCCGCTGGCCGAACTGGCATTGGGCAGGGCGCCCTGGTTGGCGAGCGCGTCGAGGAAGAACGTGTTCAGACGGCCGTTCGGATCGCGGTAGAGTTGTAACACGGTGGGGAGGGCCGGTGGGTGGGGGTGGGCGTCGGGGCCCATGAATTCGACGGAGCGGGCGAAGATGGCCAGATCGGCCGTGAAGGTGTCCTCGTCGTAGTCGTTCTCATGCCAGATGAGGACCTTGCCGTTCGATACGAAGATGACCGGGATGTCCGACCGCAGGCAGCCCAGGAAGCAGATGCTCGCCGTGGGACCGAGATTCGAGAAGCCCCCGGACTTGGGCTCCGCGATCAGGACCAGGCAGTCCGTGGCCGGGTCGCCCCTGATCTCGGTGCCCTGGTAGAACATCGCTCCGTGTGGCAGCAGCCAGACCGCGAGTCCCCGCACCTGGATGATGCAACTGCTGTGGGGGAACGTGTTGACGGTGAAGTCCGGGGCGGGGACCTCAGCGCGGAAGTAGGCGGGGATCCCGGGAGTCCCGCCCGCGTCCAGCGTGTAGGTCGTCACAGTGGGTGCCGGCGGCGGCTGATCGGGTGGATCGAACCTCACGGCAGGCAGTGCCGCGGCGATCCGGCCGGCTGTCAGGTACGGGCCCACCTCCGGCAACGGGACCTCCGGGCTCTTGCGGATGCCGACCGGCTCGGGCTGCCTCAGGCGATCCAGCCAATCGCTCGTGTCCTGAGGCGAACTCTCCCAGATCGGGCCGTCGAGCAGCACGGTGTGGTCCCGGTCGCGTGGTATCAGGGGCGCCTCGTCCAATACCTCGATGCCGTCGCGAACGGCGATGAGCTGGGAGTAGTAGTCCTGTGTCCGGACCGGTCTGAAACTGGCCTCCACCATGCGCTGGGCACCGGCCCGTCCGGCAGTCACGCGGATGTGGACCGAGTCCGCGACCGTGCCCCAGTCGACCGGGCCGGTGGAATCCTCGAGTGCGCCCTTCCTCTGGATGGCCACCGTCCGGACGAAGGGCGGGAGATCCTGGGTCACGTCGACGAGCAGGGCGCCCGGCAGCGTCAGCACGAACCGGGCGCGGTCGATGCCGCCCACCGCCGTCTGGAACGCCTGTTCGCGGTCGATCGAGCGCTGGAGGAACTGCGCCTCGTAACTCGAGAGGCTGAAGAGCGAGATGCCGATGATGGTGAGCGCCAGAACGAAGATGACGACCCCGATGAGGACGAAACCGGCCTCGTTGCGATCTGGAACGCGGTCACGCGGGGTCACGGCGCCTGGCCCCCGCGGTTGTAGAGCGCCGCGGCCGAAGACATGCGCACGAGCTGGCCGCCGCCGGCCCGCAGCTCGACCAGGCGGATCTCGACGAGGCGCGTGAGCGTGTCGACCTGGAAGCGCGTCACCCGCGAGGCGACCACCGGGCCGAGGTCATCGTTCAGGCCCGGGCCCTGGTGGACGAGCGAGTCGGCCGCGCTCCACCAGAAGCGCCAGGTCTCGGTCATGGTGTGATCGCGCAGGATGACGCCCTGATGGAGCGCGTCCGGTGAATTGAAAGGCTGTGCCAGGGTCGCCTGGCGCACCCGGTCGGAGATGGTCTCGATCAACAGGGTGGCGTCGCGTTGGGCCAGCGCCTGGGTGGAGCCGGCCATCCAGGTGGACTGGGAGCTGATGTAGAAGCTGATCATCCCCATCACGACCAGGGTGGAGAGCACCATCACGATGGTGACCTCGATCAGCGTCAGTCCCTGCGCCGCCCGACGTTCCATGGCCGTCAACGGACGGGGAAGAGCCGGGTGAGCGCAACGGTCTCGTTGGGGCCGCCCCGGCCCCAGGAGACGGTCACCGTCACCTCCTTGAGGTCGGTCGACCCCGGGTTCGTCGTGTTCGCTGCATCGTGGATCGGCTCGACCTCCCAGGACTCGCGGCAGGCGACGCTCCCGTCCAGCAGGACGTCCATGGGCCCGTACGTCGCGGTCGTGAACCCGGGGCCGAGAGCCAGGTCGGGCGAACCGAGGCCCGCCGTCGCCAGCGTCTCCATCCGGTGCTGCGCAGCGGCCAGTGCGATGCGGGCGACCTCGTACTGGTTGACGAGCCCGCGGCCCATGCCAAAGGAGTAGGCTAGGGCGACGACGGCGATGACCGCGATGACGGTCGCGACCACCACCTCCATCAGCCCGATGCCACGCTCATCGGATCATGAAAATAATATAGCTCGCTACTTTGAAAGTCAATAGGTTACTTTACCTTAGTAACCTTTCCATTGACAAAGGAAATTTCCGCGTACCACTTATGCGGTGCGGGATAATGGGGACCACACACGCAGTCCGTTCCTGTGAAAGTTGAATAGTCCTTCCCTCCCCCAAGTCCTTGCGCTTCAAACGAAACATGATTTCCTGCCTCAACCGCTTCCTTGAGAGCCTTCTTCGACTTGAAATTGGGATAAGCGTAGGTGGTCATATGCTTCCTTATGCGTGTAGTTTATAGGTTAATTTAGAAAGTCAATATCCATTATTCAGAAACTAAGTTGCTAGCATCAGTAAGTTCAGTAAGTTCGCAATCATCAACATCACCACTAAGATTATTCACATCACCACTAAGATTAGTCACATCACCACTAAGATTAGTCACATCACCACGAAGATTAGTCACATTACCACTAAGATTAGTCACATCACCACGAAGATTAGACACATTACCACTAAGATTAGTCACATCACCACTAAGATTAGTATGGGTTCCATTGACTTTCTTACCGTCAACAAAGTGATACAGAGTATTAGGGTTAATTTTCTTGAGTTTCTTGAGCATATTGGTTTCCTTTATAATTTTAGTATATCGGTTAATTTGGGAAGTCAATTAGAAAGCATGGAAAGGTGCAGCCTTATAATTGCTCAAAATTTCACCATCTGATTGACGAATCAGATTAGCGGAATGGATTGACAACAGAAATCCCCTAGCTTTGGCACAATGCTCATTAGGCATTCCAGGAAATTCCGACTTTTCCTGGTCTTCGCACCACTTACCAAGGTCTTGTGGTTTCTTGTTGACTCCGATCAGCATAACTCCCCGCATCCCACTATTGACTGATGCAGTGTCATTAGTGCGACATTCAATGCGATACTTGAATTTGCTGGTAGTTCCCATTTGGTTTCCTTTGAGGATAGGTTACTCTTGCACACCAAGAGTCAAGACTCTTTTATTGAAATGCGGATCAGATTCTTTTATGTATTTGTTTCCAGACCAGTCGTAAAACTCTGACAATTCAGGTTTGAAAGTCTCAGTTGTAGAAGACATTTCAATCCTACCACGTCCAGCTTCCGTACAAACGACCTCAACCACCGCATCCTGTGGTTGGGTCTTGAGCCATTCAATCATTTCTCTGACGTTCATGTCTTGGATATTATAGGTTATCTTGGAAAGTCAAGAGGATTAGACCACTTCCTTTCCGTTGATTTCCAAGATACCTTCAACCTTGACCGTCAGCGTTTCCAGAGTCGATTCCCGTTCCTGGAATTCAGAGGCGAGACAAGCAATCTGTGCCTCCTCGCGGGTGATTTCCTTCTTGTTGCGCACAAAGGTTGGCGAGTAACGCTGAGCATTCGGAACCGTGAAGAAACGGAAGTAGAGGTTTCCCTTGTGTTCGATGATATAAGGATACAGACCTTCCACATAGCTACCCCAAGCCAGACCCTGGTTTTCAGCCGGCAATTCGCCAGACTCACGCTTAGCCTTGACAGCCGAGATTTCATCGTAGCTGATTCCTGCGCGAAGCATCATCTTGGAGAACTTGAAAATCGGGGTTTCGCCCTTGCGGACCTTGCATTCCTTGCCGTAAGTGATGGTCAGAAACTGTCCCTTCATCGCAAGCAAAGCCTGGACCTTGCTGGGCAATTCGTTGACAACTGACTGAGTGAGTGGGAGGTTCATCGAGGTTTTCCTTTGGGGTATATAAGGATATTATCGGGCAATTTTGAATTGCAAGTCCTATTCTGACCAGACCGGAATTGCAATAACGAAGCCCATAGTAATAATATCCATTTGCTCCATTGCAGACTTATATGCAGACAGGTCCACGTTATCCTTGCAGTCCTTTTCACAGGTTGCAATGTAAGGTTTCGTGTCACTTCCAACTTCATGGATTTGTATGCCAAGGAATGTTTTCATGCTGACGATCCTAATAGGGTTTCCAGAAAGTCAAAGGATTTTTATTTTATTTTTTTTGAAAAATTCTCCACCCTCGGACCACCTCGCTACCTTCGCGTTGGTTTATCTTAGACTCCGTTGTGGTTATGACTCTAGCTTATAGGGTAATTTGGAAAGTCAAAGGAATTTTTACAGCAGGACATGAATTTCAGAAGTCAATCAGAAACTCCAATCGTAGTAGTAATCCTTGTGACCCATTGCAACCGGAGTGCATTTCTTGTTGACGCTCAACCGTCCGGTTGGGGTCTTGTGGGCAACGTACCAGCGACCATCCTTACCCTTCATTGCGTGCCCGTTGTGTTCAGACGAAGGGGTTGGAGTGTGAACCCAATCCTGGTGTCCCATCGACGGTTCCTTGGTCATGTCAGCCTTGGTGGAGTCCCGCGTAAACTCGACATGCGAATCATTATGAACCACATGAATCGTTCCGACATGACGATCCGTATGGCCACAGAGGGTCAGACCGTCACCTACCTGGGGGGTGTAGCCGAGCACCTGTGAGTGCAGGATGTTCGAAATGAGGTTATTGGTCATCGGGGTTTTCCTTTGGGTTATATAAGGATATTATAGGCATTCTGGGTTTTGCAATAGCCAATTTTAACGCAGGTAGTCAGGACCAAAGTGGGAAATCCCTTGCATAATATTCTCGTTGAAGATACTACCTCTAACTCCGTTTTTTGCCGGTTGCTTCCATCCTCCAGCTTTCAAAATATCCCCGGTCTTCATATCCACAAACGAATGGACGCTTCGGTGGCATCCTTCACCCTTGACGATTCTGACGTACCTAGAACCACGTTCCATTGTGATTGTCACCTTGGGAAGCGTAGGACAATGCTTTGCCATGTAAGCATCCATTTCAATTTGGATAGAAGCAACAAACTTCTCAAGCGCAGGATTAAACTTTGCCATGAAAGTGTTATTTTTTTCGATTGCTTCATCCAAGGTCATAAACTTCCTTTGTGGTTATATGTGGATATTAGCAAGACTTCCTAGGAGTCAAACGAAATACAGGTAGCTCGCATGACCTTGGTAGATCCTGGAATGTTGAAAAATTGAACACCAAAAGTTTTACTTGACAATTCTCCACAAGAGAGACACTTAACAGTCTCTGCATCGTTAATTTTGGTTTCTCCTTTGCAGTGATCGCACAGGATAGGGTTAGGTTTGGTTTGGTAGTTCATTTGATAGCTCCTATGCTTCCCCTACGGGATGATAATCTTATCCTGACAAAGTAGGATTTGACTTTCAAAAATAGTCTCTAAGATCAAGTCATAACCGCAACGCAGAAGACTATAAACCAACCCGGAAGTAGGGAGGTGGTCCGAGGGTGGGGATATGGAGTTTTCGTTTCGACAAAAAATGTCACTGTTGACTTTCTAAAACCCCTTCTAGGATAACCTATATGAACAACGATGACACCTTTACTGAGCACCGACACCGCGAAGGATCCAATGAGGATGGGGATATGGTTATCAGGGTAGAAGTCCGCGCAAAGGGCAAAGCGGGTGTCAAGGATTTTACCAATTACCGTAGTCATACTGGTCTTGTCTGGACTGGTTGCGGAAATGGTTGGCTTCGCGCAACCTATTCGTATACTGTTGACGGAATTGAACTTGCGATTGAAGCTCGCAATGATGCGTGGGCATCAGCGCAGCAGGAAATTGAGGATCACGCTCTTTTTCGCTATTGACTTTCAAAAAACCATTCTAGGATAACCTACATGAACCTCACATCTGCTGAACCTATCGAGTGCTATATTCCTGCGTCAGTCCTAGTGATTGATAAGGTTTCCTGGCTACTTTTCTATAATGACGGGACTTTCCAGTCATATAAGGAAATGCCGAACGGATTGCGCTTTGAAGGTAAAGTTTACGGAAAGATGGGTTGGAATAGTGACACTCGGAGCGTGTCTTACAAGGAAACCTCACTCGCAACTGCCTGTTGACTTCTAAAAAAGATAGATAAAGTTTAATTATCTTACAGCATGGCAAAAAACTAAACTATAACCCTCGGCAAGTGAACGTGCCAAGTGCAGCCTCCGGGGAAAATAGTTAAATAACTTCTTGACTCTATCCAATAACCACTAGGATAAAAACCATGAATACTGCAAACCTTACTCGCGCTAACCTCGCTCACTTCACTGGAAGTGAACACAGCTTTTTTAATCCACTTTTCCGTAAGGTAACGTATACTGATGGTGCCAAATTTATCTCCGATAACGGAGGAGCATGGCTAATTATCGACATTCTTGCTCAACTGGTTCACAACAAGAAAGTTAACCAGGAGGAGTTTGTTTGTGTTACTCTCAAGGTCAATACGGATCACACTGCTATCCTGACCTTGGATGATGGCAATAACAATATCCTTGCCAAGCAAAATTATCCCATGACTGACTTTCCTTTGTCAGAGATTAAGTTTTTCGCTACGAACAACATGCTGATGCTTGCGTCAGAGTATTGACTTCGAAAAAAGATAGATACAAAGAAACCCAAGGAAACCACATGGCTAAAGTTAGCAAGAAAAAGCGTGAAGCTCAAGCTGAAAAGATCCTTAACAACTATTTGGATAGTCTACGCATTAAGGAACCTGACGGGAAGTTAGATAGCACTTTGGTAGGTGCAGCGAAGGTTTATTCCCGTGATGAATGGGATAATGTACGTGGTGAGAAGTATGGACGTAATGCCTTTGCTACCTTGACTTTAGATGGATCATATCTCTATGAGGTTTTTAACTATGGAGATAGTCAGAAGTTTTATGATCGTCTAAGCACTATGCTGGATAATGCAGGGTTTTACTTTGAGTTAGGTTACGCATGGTCTTTGCATGTTTATGAATGACACGCTTGACTAATCTAAAAGACATATATTATCAACCTACAAAGAAAGCATAGCTATGTATTATCGTAATTTTGAAGTGACTAGTATCAAGGGTTTTATTAAGGTTCCTTGTCGAAACTCCATGGGATATAATCTCGGAAATATTGAGCATGCAAACTATTTCTCAAGGTATATTAAGAGAAGTATCCATTCTATTCTTGAAGTTGCCATTTCCGTTGAAGAAACTACAGCGACGATTGAAGTAACTGCACGTCCTACTATTGGTGATCCTCATGGTGAAATCCTCGGGCAGACTATTGCTAGCTACTTCAAAGTATTCAGTTGATTTTCTAAATTAACCGATAAGCTATCGTCATGATTACGATGAAGCGTGTTGGGGTTACTTCCTATATTGCCTTAATTAACGGAAAACCAGTTAATTTAGATAGATATTATTCTGATGCGGACATGCAGTTTCATATTCGCGTAATTAAAACCCATAAACCTAAGAAAGGTAAATAATGATTAGTGAACTTTGCGCGGAACTTGGAATTGAAAAATACAGTACCCTATTCAAAATTGATCAGCTTCCGCATCATTTACCAGTGGATGCACTTCGTTTTCCTTATTGGGAACTCGATACTAATGGAGTGGATGTTGATGAATATTTTCAAGAGGGTAAGGTTAGTCTAAATCACAAGTTGTGTCCTATTTCCATTGTCCTGACTATTGACATGTTTAGGAAAGTGCTTACTACTGCGACTTACCTTAAATTCGATGAGTATTTTCCTATTGAGGAAAAAATTATGGATGAACTACAAGCAGAATCTGATGTAGTGGAAGCTACAGGTAAGTTAGCTCCAGGTTACATGTTTAACCTTGGTGTTGCTGATGGTAGTGCTATCTATAAGGTTACTAAGGTTACACCTAAGTCAGTTACAGTTGAAATTCGCGATCATGGGGATAACTATAGGGATCGTTTCCTAGGGTGTGGGCATAAGTTATCGAAGGAAGATTTTAACCGGATTAGCGGATGGACACGTCCAGCTTTATTTGGACGTGGATGAATGAAGCTCTTAGTTTAAATAATGTCTTGCTTTTTAAAAGATCATATTAAACTCTAAATTATATGCCTATTATACCTAATCCTTCACTCTTACGTACCATTGCCTACTACTTGGATATTGGTAAAGTCTTTGTTATTACATGGTTAATTTGTAAGGTAGTATCATTCTTTTTAGTTTTTGTTATTCTATTTCTTGCGATCAAGTATGCTGCTTATCTACCTGACAATCCAGAATATAAGCGCAATTATGATGCGATCCAAGTGTTGCCTAGAAATCCTTTTACTGAAGCTCCAGCGACAATGAGGCAGTCAGAAATCGATGCTGCACAAAAGAAGAATTGACTTATCAAATTAACCAGTAAAGTAAAACCATGTACCAACCAATTACTTACTCACACCTAAAGTCATTTAACACTTGTCAACCACAACTTGACCTTGTAGAAACACACTTCGGCAAAATTAACCCTATCCCCTTAACTACAGAAATTGCTATTAGATTTTGTGTCCTTTTTGATATTAATTGGGCAGCACGTAATCTTCTAACTCCAGAAGATTATGAAGAATATCTTATAGTTATTGAATCTGCCTTGGAAGAATATAATAAAGTTAATGAAACTGCCTTGGAAGAATATAAGAAAGTTACTGAGACTGCCTTGGCAGAATATTATAAAGTTACTAAACCTGCCTTTGAAGAATATAAGAAAGTTAATGAAACTGCCTTGGAAGAATATTGTAAAGTTATTGCACCTGCCTGGGAAGAATATAATAAAGTTAAAGAAACTGCCTGGAAAGAATATGAGAAAGTTAAAGCACCTGCCAGGGCAGAATATAATAAAGTTAAAGATTCTGCCTTGGAAGAATATAATAAAGCTAAAGCAACCGAATTCGTTAAAATATACAAACAAGGTATGAAATAACTCTTGACTTCCTAAATTAACCTTATACTAAACAAAAGGCTAAAATCTATATGTACCCACCTATTACCTACTCCCTACTAGAGTCAATTAAAACCTGTAAACCACAATTAGATCTAGTAGAAAAACACTTCGGCAAAATTAAACCTATCCCCTTAACTAAAGAAATTGCTATTAAGTTTGGTAGTATTTTTGATATTAATTGGGCAGCAGATCATCTTCTAACTACAGCAGATTTGGCAGAATATACTAAAGTTAATAAACATGCCTGGGAAGAATATAATAAAGCTATTGCACCTTCCAGGGAAGAATATAATAAATCTATTGCACCTTCCAGGGAAGAATATGAGAAAGTTACTGCAACTGCCAGGGAAGAATATAATGAAGCTATTGCACCTGCCTGGGAAGAATATGAGAAAGTTACTAAACCTGCCTTGGAAGAATATAAGAAAGTTAATGAAACTGCCTTGGAAGAATATAAGAAAGTTACTGCAACTGCCAGGGAAGAATTTAGGAAAGTTACTGCGCCTGCCGTGGAAGAATATAATAAAGTTGCTAAACCTGCCTGGGAAGAATATTATAAAGTTGATAAAACTGCCAGGGCAGAATATAATAAAGTTGAAGCGCCTGCCTTGGAAGAATATAATAAAGCTAAAGCAACTGAATTCGTTAAAATATACAAACAAGGTATGAAATAAACTTATGTACCTACCTATTACCTACTCCCTCCTAAAATCAATTAACACCTGCAAACCACAACTCGAACTTATCGAAACATACTTCGGCAAAATTAAACCTATCCCCTTAACTAAAGAAATTGTTATTAAGTTTGGTGGTCTTTTTGATATTGATTGGGCAGCATATCATCTTTTAACTCCTGAAGATTTTGCAGAATATCTTAAAGTTTCTGTACCTGCATCGAAAGAATTTAATAAAGTTAGAGATTCTGCCTTGAAAAAGTATGAGAAAGCTACTTCAACTGCCTTGAAAAAGTATGAGAAAGCTACTTCAACTGCTTGGAAAGAATATAGTAAAGTTCATGCAACTGCCTCGGAAGAATATCTTAAAGTTACTGCACCTGCCTTGGAAGAATATAATAAAGTTTCTACAATTTCCAGGGAAGAATTTATGAAAGCTAAAGCAACCGAATTCGTTAGAATATACAAACAAGGTATGAAATAAAACTATGTACCCACCTATTACCTACTCCCTCCTAAAATCAATTAACACCTGCAAACCACAACTCGAACTTATCGAAACATACTTCGGCAAAATTAAACCTATCCCTCTAACTAAAA
>JANXPZ010000071.1 GCA_025357055.1 Candidatus Eiseniibacteriota bacterium
GTGGCCGGCACGGCGCTCTCGCAGCGCACCCGGGCGGGCGGGCTCGTCCGTTCCATCGCGGAAGTGGAAGCGCAGTCGCGCGTGCTGGCGCCCCAGATCGAGCGGGTCAACCGGCTGGCGCAGGAACGCGCCGAGCTGGACCTGCGGCTGGGCATCATCGGCAGGCTGCAGAAGGGACGCACGCAGAGTGTGCGGCTCATGGACGAGCTGGCGCGCTGCATTCCCGAGCACCTGTGGGTCAGCACCGTCAACCAGGAAGGCGGGACGACGCTGATCGTGGAGGGCAGCACGCTCTCGAATCTCGTGGTCTCGGATCTCATGTCGAGGCTGGAACGCTCCCCGCTCTTCGCGAACGTGGAGCTCGACGTGGCCGAGCATGCGGCCATCGCCGACCGTGACGTCGTGCGCTTTCGGGTGACCTGCCAGGTCACGCCGGACGAACCGGCCCAGTAGGGAGGACGCCATGGCCAACCTCGATCTCAAGAACCCGATGGTACAGAAGACCGTGCTCAGCGTGCTCGTGTCGGGCGGCCTGCTGGGGGTCTTCTTCTTCACCCACTTCCTGCCGTTCGGCTATCCGAACCAGCAGGAGCGGCTCAACGCGCTCAAGACCGACTTCGAGCGCAAGTCCACCGAGCTGGCGCGGGCCCGCACGACCGTGGCGGACCTGCCCCGTTTCGAAGCCGAGTACGAGCAGCTGCACGACCGCTGGCTGCTGGCGGCGGAGCTGCTGCCGACCGACCGGCAGCTGGGCTCGCTGCTGCGCAAGATCACGCTCGCGGGGCAGGAGACGGGGGTGCAGTTCGTGCGATTCAAGCCCTCGGCCCCGAAGACGGAGACCTACTACACCGAGATGCCGGTGCAGATCGCGGTGAGCGGCGGCTACCACCAGGTGGGGTCGTTCCTCGCCGAACTCGCGAACCTGCGCCGCATCGTGACGGTCACCGACATGCGCCTCAAGACCAACCCGGGCCTGTCCAGCAGCCCGCTCTCCACCACAGCCATCGAGATGACCGCGTCGGCCTACAGTCTGAACACCTCGCCGGCGGTCGCGCCGGCGCCGGCGAAGGGCGCTCGCAAGGAGGGAGGCTCGGATGCGCGCAAGTCTTCGTAAGCGAACCCCGGACGCTCGGGTCGCGCGTGCCGCGGTCGCGTTGCTCGTGACCTGCGCCGGCCTCACGGCGGGAACGGCCCTGGCGGGCTCCTCGATCGAGGCGCGCGCCGTGGCCGCCACACGGCAGGTCGCCGCGCGGGCCGAGACCCGCGCACAGGCTCAGAATGTCATCTCGGGCGCGTCCGCGCCCCGAGGAACGCCGGTCCCGGTGAAGGCCGTGGTCCCGGCGAAGGCCGTTCCGGCGGCGGTCGCGATCCCGACAAAGGTCGGGAATCCCGCGGTCCGCCCGCCGGTGAGCGGCAAGCCCGTGGTGGTGGCCTCCGTTCGTCCGAAGGTCGTGGCGGTCGCCGCCTCGATGCAGCCGGGCATGAACCCGGTGCCGCCGCCGTCGGCTGCGCGGCTCGACGACCAGGTGACCTACCAGTACAACGCGCTGGGACGGCGCGATCCGTTCATGCCGCTCGTGGGCGGCGCGGAGTACGTCCCGATCGAGGCCCCGCCCGAGGTCGGCGCCCTGCAGGTGGTCGGCATCGTGTGGGGGACACAGGACAAGTTCGCGATCGTCGAGGACGGCCGCGGGAACAGCACGGTGCTGCGCCCGGGTGACAAGGTCATGAACGGGGTCGTGGAAGGTCTGAAACGCGACGGCATCATCGTGAGCCTCACCACGGACGGTCAGACGCAGTCGGTGACCATCCCACTGACGCGGAAGGGAGATTCGAATGCGAACCGCTAAGCTCCTGGCGAGCCTGCTGCTGATCGCCGGCGCTGCCGTTGTCACCCTCGGGCCGGTCCCGGCCAGCGCGCAGGATTCGGGCACCATGAAGCAGGTGGGCCTCGTCCGCACCGGCTCGGGGACGTTCAGCATCGAGGTGGAGGGGGCGGACATCCGGACGGTGTTGCGCGCCATCTCCGAGTTCAGCGGGCGCAACATCGTCGTGAGCGGAGAGATCACCGGCAAGGTGCGGGTCGCCCTCAAGAACGTCGCGTGGCAGGACGCGCTGCGCACCGTGCTGCGGTCGAACGGCCTGGACTACGTCGAGGAGAACGGCATCCTGCGCGTGGACCAGATGCAGAAGCTCCAGGCGGAGGCCGTCGAGCGCGAGACTGCGAAGGCCAAGCAGCAGGAACTCATGGCCCTCGAGACGCGGGTCGTGAAGCTCAACTACGCGAATGCGAGCGAGCTCACCACCGCGCTGATGGGATCGCTGACCAAGCGCGGCAGCATCCTGGTCGAGAAGCGCACGAACTCGCTCATCATCAGCGACTTGCCCGATCGGCTGGGCGCGGTCGAGAAGATGGCACTGGATCTGGACACGGCCACTCCGCAGATCGAGATCACCGCGAAGCTGGTGGACGTGGACGTGGAGGCGCTGCGCGGCCTCGGCGTCGAGTGGAACATCGCGCCGGCGAAGCCCGCGTACTGGACCGGCTCCCCGCCGGCGGCGTTGAGCTCGACGGGCACCGGGGATGCAGTCCTGCCGGGTGGTGGCGCTTTCCACAACAAGGACGGATCGCTGATCGCGGCTGGCTCGCATTCGACGTCCATCAGTGACCCGGCGAACCGGCTGACGTTTGGCCTCTTCAAGAGCTGGGCGTCCATCGAGGCCCAGCTCCAGACGCTGGAGCAGGACCGCAAGGCCAAGATCATCTCGAACCCCCGGATCACGACGGTGGACAACCGTGAGGCTAGGATCCTGGTCGGACAGAAGATCCCGCTCATCGTGCAGGACGTGGCGGGGAACCCGGTCTCGCAGTTGCAGACCATCGGCGTGCTGCTCCGGGTCACGCCGCACCTGACCGCGGACAAGAAGATCGTCATGGACCTGCACCCCGAGGTCAGCGACCTGTCCACCCAGAGCACGGTGCAGGGCGGCGTTATCATCAACACGAGCGAGGCCGACACGCGCGTGATGGTGGACGACGGCCAGACCGCCGTCATCGGCGGCCTGATCCGCACCAACGAGGGCACGGTGCGCCGTGGCGTACCGTACCTGAAGGACATCCCGCTGCTGGGGCTGCTGTTCAGCTCCACGAACACGGTGAACTCGAGCCGCGAGCTGCTCATCTTCGTCACCCCGCGGATCATCACCAGCGTCGCCAGCAACGAGTAGCAGGCCAGCAGTGCCCCCGACGGCCGCCGGTTCCGACCGGCGGCCGTCGGGCATTTCCCGGCCAGGGTCCCGCCGGTCGCTTCCCCGCGCCGCGCGATGCGGTTAGGCTGGCGGTCATGGTGACGAACGTGGAGGCGCGCCCCATCGCCCTGGTGGGGCTCATGGGCGCCGGCAAGAGCACCGTGGCCCGCGCCCTGGGCGAGCGCCTCGGAGCGGCCGTCGCCGACCTCGACGCGATGGCGGAGGCCGAGCGGGGCTGCTCCGTGGCCGAGCTCTTCGAGCGCGAGGGCGAGCCGGCGTTCCGCAGGCTCGAGGGCCGCATCCTCGATCAAGCCCTGGCCGCCGGTGCGGGCGTCGTCTCCTGCGGCGGGGGCATCGTGCTGGACCCGGCCCACCGGAGCGCGCTGGCGGCCCGCTGCCGGGTGGTGTGGCTCGAGGTCAGCCCGGCCACCGCGGCGCTGCGCCTGGCGAGCACCGCGGGCTCGCGGCCGCTGCTCACGGCTGGCGCGGGGGGGGCGGACGTCACGCCGCTCCAGCGGCTCGAGGCGCTGCTGGCCGTGCGCCGGCCCCTGTACGAGCAGGTGGCGCAGGTTTGCGTCTCGGTGGAAGGCCGCACGGAGGACGAGGTGGCGGACGAAGTGCTCCGCGTGCTGGCGAGGCGGGCCGGATGACGGGACGCAGGCGGATCCCCGGGCGGATGGCGGCGGCTGTGGCGCTGGCGCTGGTCGCGGGGTGTGCGCCGCGGCCGACGGCGATCGTGCCCGTGACCCAGGGGGCGCGCGCCGAGCGCTACCTGTCGCAGCTGTCCCGGCGCGAGCAACGTGCGGCCATGGTGGAGGGCGTCGCCACCATCTGGCTGCGGGGCTTCGCGCTCTGCGACACCTGCCCGCCGCAGCGACTTCCCGCCCTCCAGGCCGGGTTCGTGCTGGCCTGGCCGGACGCCTTCCGGCTGCGCGTCAGCTCGATGTTCAGCACGGCCCTCGATCTCCGCCTGGCGGGTGACTCGATCGTGGCGTATGCGCCAGCGCAACGCTGGGGCGTGGCACTCGACGCGGTGGGCGACTCGCTCGGCCTGGAAGCGCCGGGACGGCTCGCGACGCGCCTCCTGAGCGCGGGCTGGCGACCGCCGCCCGCGGTGTGGGTGGACGGGACCAGGGAGGGCGGGTTGCTCGTGCTGCGCTGGAGCGAGGCGGCAGACTCCGTCGCCCTGGCGGTGGACGAGTCCGGCACGCCGGTCTGGGTGCGCCTGTGGCGGGACGCGCGGCGCGGGGTGGTCGTCGACTACGAGCGCTGGGAGGCCGTGGACGGCGTGGCCTGGCCGGCGTTGCTCGATCTGAGGACGCTGGGGGCCACGTTCGATCTCACCTGCCGGTTCGACCGCGTGGCGTTTCCCACCCGTCCGGACCGCTCCCGGCTCGCGGTGAACATTCCCGGCGACGCCGACCGGCTCGGGCTCGACCGGTTGCGTGGATGGCTGGAGCGCGTGGGGACGCCTCGGTGAGGCGGATCCTGCGGGTCCTGTTGTGCGCCTGGCTGGGCGTGTCCGGAGCGCATCCGGTCGCGGCTGCGGTCTCGACTCCGCTCAGCTCCAGCCGTGCGCTGCTGGCGGGGTTGCGCTCGTCGGGCCGTGCCGAGGCCACGCTTCGGCTCAGCCGGCCCGACCCGCTGAGCGGGCGCTCGATCGTCCTGCGCGGGCGGCTCATCCTGGAACTGCCCGGGCTCGCGCGCCTGGAGTTGGATGACGGACAGCGCCTCACCCTGCGCGAGGACGGCGGCGACTGGCTCCAACCAGCGACGCGTCAGCTCGTGCGCGCCGGCTCCCGGTCGGCGGCAGGGGCGCTGGTGTGGTGGGGAGCGTTGCTCGACCCGCAGGCGACGGGGATCCGGGAGAGCAAGGTCGGCCCACGGCAGTACCTGCTCACCCGGCCCGGGGCGGGCGAGGGGGCGGTTCAGCGGATCGAGCTGGGGGTGGACGGGTTGCCACGCCTCCTGGCGGTGGAGCTGAGCCCGGGCGAGCGGATCGAGTACCGTCTCACGCGCTGGCGCTTCGTGCGGTCGCACGGCCCGACCGATTTCGTGCTCGACGCCCCGGCGGGGTTCGAGGTCGTGGAGTTGCCGTGAGGCCCCCGGACCGTGCGCCATCCGCGGACGTGGCGGGACCGCCCCTGCGGCGCCACTCGCTTGACACCCCCCGGAGGCTCGCGGAGACTCGCCGTCCTTCGTGCGTGTGATTGCAGGATTCCTCGGGGGGCGCCGACTCAAGGCGCCGCGCGGCCGGGACACGCGGCCGACGTCGGACCGCGTGCGCGAGTCGCTCTTCATGGCGCTCGAGCCCCTGGCGGGGCAGCGGGTCGTGGACCTGTTCGCGGGCTCGGGGGCGCTGGGGATCGAGGCACTTTCGCGTGGCGCGACCCGGGCGGACTTCGTCGAACGCGAGCCCGCCGCGCGCCGCGTGGCCGAGGAGAACCTCGAGTCGCTCGGACTCGGCGAGTGCAGCCGGGTGTGGGCGCTCGACTTGCCGCGCGGCCTCGAACAGTTGCGCGGTGTGCTGGCGCAGGCGGACCTGGTGCTGGCCGATCCACCGTACGGGGGAGGACCGGCGCGGGAGGTGCTGGAGGCGCTGGGGCGGCAGGGGATCCTGAAGCCGGCTGCGCGGGTGGTGCTGGAGCATCACGCGAAGGACGAGGTGCCGGAGTCGAGCGGCTGTCTCGCGCGGGTGCGCGCGCGGCGGTACGGCGAGACCATGGTGAGCACGTACCAGGTGGCGGACGCATCCGCCGTGGAGGAGCGAGGGCGATGAAGACAAGCCGCACGGCGCTGTTTCCCGGCACGTTCGATCCGATCACCAACGGCCATCTCGATCTGGCGATGAGGGCGGTGCATCTCTTCGACCGGGTGGTGGTGGCCGTGGCCGACAGCCCGGCGAAGGGCGTCCTGTTCACGCTGGAGGAGCGCGTCGAGATGATCCGCGTCGCCACGCGGGGTATGAAACGCGTGGAGGTGGTCTCGTTCGGGGACCTGGTGGTGGACTGCGCGCGGCGGGTGGGCGCCCAGGTGATGATCCGGGGCCTGCGGGCGGTCAGTGACTTCGAGTTCGAGTTCCAGATGGCGCTGATGAACCGCCGGCTCTCGCCGCGGCTCGAGGTCGTCTTCCTGATGCCGAGCCAGAAGTACACCTACCTGAACTCGACGCTGGTGAAGGAGGTCGCGCGCCTGGGCGGCGACGTGAGGGACCTCGTGCCGCGGCTGGTGGCGGAGCGCCTGCAGGAGCGCCTCCGGCCGGCCACGAGCGCCGCGGCGCGTGCACGCAAGCCGGGACGGCCGGCGGCACGAAGATCGGTGCGGGCGACGGGGCGGAAGCCGGCTTGAGCGCGATCCTGGAGCGTCTGCGGCGGGTGGCGCGATCGCGGCCGCAGCGTCTGCTGCTGGCGGAGGCGGACGACGAGCGCGTCGTACGTGCCGCGGAGAAGCTCGCGCGCGAGCGCCTCGCCGAGGTCGCCGTGGTCGGCTCCCGCGCCGTGCTGAGGGAGACGGCGCGCAAGGCGGGGGCGGGGCTCGGCGGCATCGAGACCATCGAATCGAGCGAGGTGGCCGAGATCGCGCGCACCGCAGCCGAGCTGCGCGCCGTGCGCGGCGACCGCCTGAGCGGCGCCGACCTCGATCGCTACGCGCGTGACCCGTTGTTCCAGGCGGCCTGCCGCGTGCGCCTCGGGCTGGCGGACTGCTTCGTGTGCGGAGCGGTGCGGACCACGGCGGACGTGCTGCGGGCCTCCCTGTACCTGGTGGGGCTCGCGCCGGGGACGAAGACCCTGTCCTCGTTCTTCCTGATGGTGCTGCCCGGTGCCGGCGGGCGCGAGCGCGTCCTGGTCTTCGCGGATTGCGCCGTCCTGCCCGATCCTTCCGCGGAGCAGCTCGCGGACATCGGCATCATGGCGGCCGATCACTTCCAGCGACTGACCGAGGAGATCCCGCACACCGCGTTCCTGTCGTTCTCGACGCGCGGCTCGGCCGATCATCCGCACGTGGCGAAGGTGCGTCAGGCCGTGGCCCTGGCGCGCGACCGGCGGCCGGACCTGCATCTGGACGGCGAGCTGCAGCTCGATGCCGCCATCGACCCGGAGGTGGGCCGCAGGAAGGCCCGCGACAGCGTGGTCGCGGGGCACGCGAACGTGCTGGTCTTCCCCGACCTGGATGCGGGGAACATCGGATACAAGCTGGTCCAGCGGCTGGCGGGAGCGCAGGCCTACGGGCCGATCCTGATGGGCCTCGCCCGGCAGGGCAACGACCTCTCGCGCGGCTGCAGCGCGGCGGATGTCGTCGAGACGGCCACGATCGCCTGCGCGCTTTCCGCGACGAACTGAGGGAGGACGGTCTCCATGCCCACCTACGATTACCGGTGCCGGAAGTGCGGGCACGCGTTCGAGCTGTTCCACGGCATCAAGGACGACGCGAAGAAGCGCTGCCCGAAGTGCAGGGGAGTGGCGCAGCGCGTCCCGGCCGGCGGGGCGGGCGTGCTCTTCAAGGGGAGCGGTTTCTACGTCACGGACTACCGGAGCAAGGCGTACAAGGAGAAGGCCCGCCAGGAGAAGTCCGCGAACGGCGGCGGTGCATCGACGAGCGGGGGGAGCGGCGCATCGGGTGGCGGTGGATCGACGAGTGGCGGGAGCGGCGCGTCGGGCGGCGGTGGCGGATCGACGGGTGGTGGGACCGGCTCGTCGGGTGGCAAGAGCGGCTCGACGGGCGGCAAGACGCCGTCAGGCGGCTGAGAGCCGGCGCCGATGGCCTTCGGTCTGGTGCAGGCCGTGCTGGAGTCGCACGGGCTCGAGCGGACGGTGGTGGAGCGGAGCCCGGACGTGGGGATCCGGCTCGTCGATCAGGTCCTGCTCGGAAGTGAGCAGGCTCCCCTCGTCGTCGCGCTCCTGCGGCGCGCCGGGATCGAGTCCGCGTGCGTGAGCCCCGCCCTCGTGGACCCGGGGTGCGGCAGCGACGGAGACGAGGACGAGCCCGCGACCGATTGGCGGCGCGCCGCGCTCGGGCTCGGACTGCTGGTCCCGAGGCCGGGGCACGGCGACCTGAGGGTGCTCCATCGGGAGCGGCTGGCGGCGCCAGGGCGCCTGGCGCTGTGCGCGGGACGGCTCGCTGCCTGCGGCGCCCTGGGCATGCTGGCGCTGGAGACGGACGCGCTGATCGCGGCGGCCGTGCTGGCGGGAGGGCCATTCGTCCCGGAGGAGCCGCGAGTGCTCGGCGTGGAGCTTGCAGGAGCGCTCACGCCCGTGACGGGAGGCGTGGATCTCGCGCTCGCACTGCTCGCGCGGTTGCGCGAGGCGGGTGAGGCGCCCGAGGTGCTCGAACTGGGGGGGGCCGGAGTGGGGACGCTGGCGATGACGGAACGGATGAGCGCCGCATGGCTTCTGGGGGAGGCCGGGCTGCTCGCGATGTTCCCCTCCGACGAGGTGACCCGGGCGGAGTTGGCCGCGCTGGGACGCGATCAGGACTGGCGCCGCATCGACGCGGTCCGGACGGGCGACGGCGCGGTGTGGAACGTGGAGCTCGAGAGCCTCGAGCCGCGGGTCGCCCCGCTGGAGGATCTCGCGGGCTCGGTTCCCGCGAGCGCCTTCGCAGGGACCCCGGTCGAGCGCGTGATGGTGGGGCCGGCCGCCACGTTCGCCGATCTCGCGCGTTTCGCCGCGAGATTCGCGGGCCAGCGGGTCCACGAGCGTGTCGAGTGCACGGTCGTGGTGGGGAGCCGCACCGTGCTCGACCGGGTCACGGCGTCGGATGTCGCCCAGCGCCTGGCCGCCGCGGGTGTGCGCGTGACGGAGGGACAGGTGGCGGCCCACGCCGCGGGGTCGGCCACCGGGCTGTGTTTCGGCGTGCCGCACGAGGCCCTGGCGTCCGGCCGAGCACGCTGGCTCGTGGCAGGAGTAGAATGCTGCGCGGCTGCGGCGCTGGCGGGAACGGTGACGCGACCGGAGGGCGGCGGCGAGCCGGTCGTCCTCGAAGCCAGGGGCGGGCTGCAGGCGGACCCGTGGAGGCCCGGTGCGGCGATGACGCGGACACCCGGGGCGGCCGCGGATCGGACCTGGTCCGGGGGGCCGACGGCGCTGTGTGGCCCGCTCCGGGGCGAAGTGCTCGCCGTGCTGGGCGACGAACTGGAGTGCGCCAGGCTGCTGGCTCCGGGTGCGCGCCTCGAGGGTCTTCGTGGCCGGCTGCGCCCGCTCGCGGGGCAGTTGCTGGCGGGTATCGATCCCGGCTTCGCGGAGCGAGCCCGTGAGCAGGGGGGAGGCTTCGTGGTTGCGGGGACGGGGTTCGCGCGCGGGGAGCCGCGCGCGGCGGTGGCCGTCTGTCTGGCGGAATGGTCCGTCCGGGCCGTGCTGGCGCGTTCGTACGCGCCCGGGGCAGTGCAGGCGCTGGTTCATGCGGGGGTGATGCCGTTGCGGTTGACACAGAAGGGGAGGCCGGGGCTGCTGGAACGCGGCGACGAACTCGAACTGCCGGGATTGCCGGAGGCACTCGTGCCGGCGCAGCCGCTGACGGCTCGCAACCTGACGCGCGGCGTGCACGTCACGCTGCAGCACGACTTGTCGGCGCGGGACATCGCCGTGCTGCGCGCCGGCGGGCTGCTGCCCTTCGTCACCGGCCGCGCGCCGGACGCGGGGAGGCGCTGAGATGCTCATCGACCAGGCGCGCATCCACGTGTTCTCGGGGCCGGGTGGGGAGGGCTGCGTGAGCTTCCGCAGGGAGAAGTTCGTGCCGAAGGGGGGGCCCGACGGGGGCGACGGCGGGTGCGGGGGCAGCGTCTTCCTCGAGGTGAACGCGCACGTGCGCACGCTGCTTGACTGCCGTGAACAGCCCCGATACCGTGCGGCTCGAGGTGGTCACGGCTCGGGGAACCGGCGCTCGGGCAAGGATGGACGGGACCTGGTCGTGCGCGTGCCCCCGGGGACGGTGGTGCGGGATGCAGAGACCGGCGAAGTGTTGGCGGATCTGGTCCACCCGGGGGAGCAGTTCGCGGCCGGAAAGGGCGGACGAGGTGGACGCGGCAACGCGCACTTCGCGACCTCGACGCACCAGGCGCCGCGGCACGCCGAGCCCGGCGGACCCGGCGAGGAGCGCTGGCTCGAACTGGAGCTCAAGCTCATCGCCGACGTGGGCTTCGTGGGCCTGCCCAACGCCGGCAAGTCCACGTTGCTCTCGCGGGTGTCGAAGGCGAGGCCACGCATCGCCCCGTACCCGTTCACCACGCTGGAGCCGCACCTGGGGATCGTGGCGCTCGACGAGGAGCGGCAGTTCGTCGCGGCCGACCTGCCCGGGCTGATCGCGGGCGCACACGAAGGCAAGGGGCTCGGTCATCAGTTCCTGCGACACATCGAGCGCACGCGGGTGCTATTGTTCATGGTGGAGGCGGGCGCGGAGGATCCGGCGCACGACCTCGAGGTCTTGGAGCGGGAGGTGTCGTTGCACGGCCCGGCGCTGCTGGAAAAGCCCCGCTGCGTGGTGGTCACCAAGGGGGACCTGCTGCCGCCGGAGGATCACGCGGCAGCCTGCGCGCGCCTCGGGCTCCCGGACGCGCGGCTGATCAGCGCGCAGAGCGGCGAGGGGCTGGCCCCGCTGCTCGAGGATCTGTGGGGACTGATCGCAAGGAGCCTGGAGGCGGAGGGCACCGCCCCGGCGGACGAGGACGAGGGCGAAGATGAGTGACGACAAGCATCCCCCGGCGAGGAGCTACGACCCGCTGAACACGCGCAGCCTGGCGGCCAAGCGCGAGTACGTGCGCGGCCTCGAGCAACGGCGTGACACCGAGGCCATGTCGCTGCTGGTGGAGTGCCTGTGCGACGAGTCGTGGTATCTGCGACAACTGGCCGAGCAGGCCTTCCTGAACCTCGGCAGTGAAGGAGCCCCGCTGCTCCTGCCGCTGCTCGAGCAGGGGTTGTGGTTCACGCGCACCAGCTCCGCCGGCATCCTCGGGAAGCTGGGCTACTCGCCGGCCGTGCCAGGTCTGCTGCGCCTCACCGAGGACGAGAACCGCACCGTGGCAGAGGCGGCGCGCGCGGCGCTGATCGCCGTCGGCCGCTCGAGCGGCGCGGTGCGGATCGCCCACGTCCTGCACCGCCTGCCGCCCGACGCCCGGCGCCGCCGGCTCGATGATCTGGCCGCGCGTGACGCGGACCTGGCCGAGCGCATCCAGCGCCTGATGGGCAACGACGAGCTCATGGCGGTCGAGGACACCGACCTGCTCACCGACGACCACCCCGTGGTGCGGGCGAGCGAGGACGGCGTCGAATGGGAAGTGCTCACCAGCCCGCCAGCGCCGAAGGTGCCCGACGAGCCCCAGCCTCCGTCGGGGCCGCAAGGTGCGTCCTCCCCGCAGTCCCAGGCAGAGCCCCCCGGGCGCAGGAAGGATGAGGGACTCCCCACCGCTTGAAGCGCGGGTGCTGTTCTCACGCTCGCCCACTGCGGCCGACCCGGAGTCGGCCTGGCAGGCTGCCGGGGCCCTGGAGCGCGGCGCGGCGGGGCTGGCGGCGCGGACGCTCGAGCGGCTGGGCGTGCGCGCACCGCTCGCCGGAGAGCCGGATTACCCGGTCGCCCTGCGCGATCTCAGCGACGCGCCGCGCGTGCTGTTCGTGCGCGGCGTGCTTCCGGAGCGCAGCCGGGCGGTCGCCGTGGTCGGTTCCCGCGCCGCCACGCCGTATGGGCTGGCCCAGGCCGGGGCCCTGGGCGCGGACCTCGCGCGTTTGGGCTACACCGTGGTGAGCGGCCTGGCGCGCGGGATCGACGGGGCCGCGCACCGCGGAGCGCTCGAGGTGGGTGGCGCGAGCGTGGCGGTGCTCGCGGGCGGGCTGGATGCGATCACGCCGCGGCATCACGCCGGATTGGCCGAGACGCTGTGCGCCCGCGGTGGGCTGCTCAGTGAGCAGGCCAGCGGGCCGCCGCCGTTCCGCTGGACATTCCTCGAGCGCAACCGGCTCATCGCCGCGCTGTGTGCCGCGACCGTGGTGGTCGAGGCGGCGGCGCGCAGCGGTGCGCTCGCGACGGCGGCCTGCGCGCGTCGCCTCGAGCGGCCGGTGCTCGCCGTTCCGGGAGATGTGGACCGCGAGACGAGTCGTGGCACGCACGCGTTGATCCGCGCCGGGGCCACGCTGTGCGAGAGTGCGGGCGACGTGCTGAAGGTGCTCGGCAGTGCCTCGACCGGTGGGGGCGCAGCGCCGCCGGAGGTGCGGCTGGGTGGAGCGCTCCGGGCGGAGCCGCGCGGCGTGGATGAAATCGCCGCGACTGCGGGCCTCGCGGTGGATGAGACGCTCGCGTTACTGCTGCAGTTCGAGTGGGCGGGTGCGGCCGTGGCGGTGCCGGGACAGCGCTGGCGGAGGGCGGGGTCGTGAGGGCGGGCGATCGGGCGGTCTCGCTGCTCGCGGCCGGTGCCATGGCGGGTCTGCGCGCGCTGTCGTGGGGAGGGGCGCGGGCCGCCGGCGGGAGCCTGGGCGATGGGGTGTGCGGACTGGGGCTGCGGCGGCGTGTGGCGCAGGAGAACCTTTCGCTGGCCTTCCCGCAGTGGAGCGCCGCGGAACGGGAACGGGTGCTGAGGGAGCACTATCGTGAGCTGGGGCGCGTGGTCGCCGAATATGCGCACCTCGACCGGCTGGCGCGCGCGCCACTGGGCGAGGTCTTCGTCGAGACGAGCGGACTGGAAGTGCTCGAAGCGCTGCGGGGTCGCGGGGCGATCCTGCTGAGCGGCCACTACTCGAACTTCGAACTGATGGGCGCGATGCTGGCGCGCCTGAACCCGGTGGACTTCCTGGTGAAGCCGCTCTCGAACGCGGGTGTGGAGAAGTTCATCGCCGGGCGTCGCGCGGAAGCGGGCGTGGGCTGCATCAGCACGAGCGACGGGACCCGCAGCGTCTACCAGGCGCTGGCCGCGGGGCGCTGGGTCGCGATCCTCGGCGACCAGGACGCGAGGCAGCGAGGGTTGTTCGTCCCCTTCCTGGGCAGGTCCGCGAGCACGGCGGCGGGGCCGGCGCGCATGTCGCTGAAGACCGGGGCGCCCATCGTGATGGGGTTCGCGGTGCGGCGTCCGGATGGGCGGTTCGATCTGCGGGTGCAGGGCCCGATCGAGCTGGCGGAACCGGAGGCCCCCGATGCGGTGCTGCGACTGACGTCGCGCCACGTGGCGGTCCTGGAGGCGCAGGTCCGTGCGCGGCCGGAGCTCTGGTTCTGGCTCCACCGGCGGTGGAAGACGCGCCCACCCGCAGGCGGGCCCGGGGGCGTGACGTTGGACCCGGCGACGACGGACGGTGGGTCGGCATGAACGAAGACCGCAGCGTTCCGGTGTCCCGCTTCGTGGTCCGCGTGCGCTACGCGGACACGGACCAGATGGGGATGGCGTATCACGGGAACTACGCGCGCTGGTTCGAGGTGGGCCGCACGGAGATGCTCCGGGCGCAGGGCATGAGCTACCGGGAGGTGGAGGAGGCGGGGTTCCGGATGCCGGTCCTGGAGTTGCGCTGCCGCTATCTCGAGCCGGCGCGCTACGACGATGAGCTGGTGATCGAGACCGGGCTGGCAGGGCGCGGACGCGCGTCGCTGTGCTTCGAGTACCGGGTCGTGCGCGCGGGGGACGGCGCGTTGCTGGCCAGCGGCATGACGAGGCACTGCTTCCTCGACGCGGCGGGCCGGCCGGTGCGGCCTCCGGCGTTCTTCGCGGAACTACTGGAGCGGGTCATTCGGCAGTGAGCGTCGGCTTCTCCTCGCGGTGGCGGTCTCAGGGTGGTCCGGGAGCCTGACGCGACG
>JANXPZ010000075.1 GCA_025357055.1 Candidatus Eiseniibacteriota bacterium
TCGGGAAGATCCGCGAGCACCGTGACTTCGGTCTCTCCGTGCAGGGCTTCGTCGCGGTGGACGCGGCGCTGGTCGGCACGCGGATCGCGGGCCTGCCGGTGCTGGGCGCGGTGGGCGACCTGCCGGGCCTGGCCGAGCGCACCGGCGTCGAGCTCGTCTACCTGGCGCTCGCGCGTGCCGAGCACGAGGCCGAGCACCAGGCGCTCGAGCGCCTGGCCGACTCGACCGCGGCGGTGCGGCTGGTGCCGGACCTGGTGCGCACGTTCACGCTGAACGCCAGTGTCGAGGACTTCGACGGCATGCCCGTGGTGCTGGTCACCGAGAGCCCGGGGCAGGGCTGGAACGCGATCGTCAAGCGTGCCTTCGACCTGGTCTGCTCGGCGCTGGGGCTCGTGATCCTCGCGCCGGTGCTGGCGGCGATCGCGCTCTGGGTCCGGCTCGACTCCGCGGGCCCGGTGCTCTACGCGCAGGAACGAGTGGGCCTGAGCGGGAAGCGTTTCCGCATGCTCAAGTTTCGCACCATGCGGGTGGATGCCGAAACGGAGGGGGCGCCCGGCTGGACCACGCCGGGCGATCCGCGGCGCACGCGCGCGGGGCGCATCCTTCGGCCGCTCTCGCTGGACGAGCTGCCGCAGCTCTGGAACGTCTTCCGCGGCGAGATGAGCCTGGTGGGCCCGCGCCCCGAGCGGCCCATGTACGTGGAGCAGTTCCGCGCCTCGGTGCCGCGCTACATGCTGCGCCACCACATGAAGGCGGGCATCACCGGCTGGGCGCAGGTCCACGGTCTGCGGGGCGACACGCCGCTCGACCGCCGCATCGAGTTCGACCTCTACTACATCCGCAACTGGTCGCTGGGGCTCGACGTCAGGATCATCCTGTTGACGGTGCTGCGGGTGTTCCGCGACGCCAGCGCGCACTAGCAGTCGCTGCCTTCAGCCTCGCAGCGCCTCCTCGTAGGTGTCGAGCGTTCCGCTCGCAGTGCGCTCGAAGGTGAACTCGCGCGCCCGGGCGAAGCCGGCGCGCACCAGTTCCTCCCGCCGGGCGGTGTCCGCGAGCAGCGCGGCGATCGCCACGCTCCACGCTTCCGGCTCCCAGGGCGGGAGCGTGGCGGCGGCCGCTCCCAACGTCTCGGGCAGGGCGCCGGCATCCGATGCGAGCACGGGCGTGCCGCACGCCATGGCCTCGAGGGGCGGCAGCCCGAAGCCCTCGGCCAGCGAGGGCTGCACGTAGAGCGCGGCCCCGGAGTAGAGGCGGGCGAGGTCGCGCTCGTCGCGGAGCGCGCCTGAGAAGTGCACGCTGGAAGCCAGCGCCAGCCGTCCGGCGAGGCGCGCGAGCGGGTCGTCCGGGCTCCAGGCGGGCCCCGAGAGCACGAGCGGCGGGCGCGACGCGGCCGGGATGCGGGCCAGGGCCTCGAGCAGGACCGGCAGGTTCTTGTGGGGCTTGCGCGCGCCGACGTACAGCAGGTAGCCGGCCGGCAGCGCCCGCTCCACGCGGAAGGCCTCGACCTCGGCCGCCGGGGCGGGGGCGAATCCGGGCGGGACCCCGAGCGGGACCACGCGCACCTTCGCGCACGGCACGCGGAGCAGCTCCACCACCTCGTCCCGGGTGTGGGACGAGTCCACCAGCACGAGCCGCGCGCGTCTCGCGGCCATCCCGGCCATGGCGCGGGCGTAGAGGGCGGCGCCCGCCGGGAAGAACCGCGGGAAGCGCACGTGGATCAGGTCGTGGATCGTGACCACCGCCGGGCCGCGCCAGCCGAGTGGCAGGGTGTAGTGCGGCTCGTGGAACAACTCGACGCCCGCCCGCCGGGCCGCGCGCGGCACCACGACGTGCTCGCCGATCCCGTACTTGCCGGCCCGCACGGGGACCTCGCGCACGCGCCCATCCGCGCGCGCGACGCTGCCGTGGTCGGCGGGATCCACGAGGGCGACGAACTCGTGCCCGCGGGGAGCCTCGGCCAGCGCTCCGAGCAGTCCGCGGATGTAGGTGCCGATGCCGCCGTCCCGGAGCTTGCGGGCGTCGAGTCCGACGATCATCGTCTCATCCGGTCGCGCGGGCCGGCGCGGTCAGGGGCGCGTCGCCGGGGCGCGCTGCTCGCGGTACCACGCGATCGTGCGGCGCAGCCCCTCGTCGAACGGGGTGCGCGCGGTCCAGCCCAGCACCTGCTTCGCCCGCGAGGTGTCGAGGCAGCGCCGGGGCTGGCCATCGGGCTTGCTGGCGTCCCACGCCAGCCGGCCGGCGAAGCCGGTCAGCGCGGCGATCTGCTCCGCGAGCTCCCGGATCGAGATCTCCTGCCCCGCGCCGAGGTTCACCGGCTGGCTGTCCGGGAGCTTCTCGAGCGCGAGCACGAGGGCCTCGGCCGCGTCCTCGACGTAGAGGAACTCCCGGGTCGCCTGGCCGCTGCCCCAGATCTCGACCTCCGGGGCCTTCCGATCCACCGCCTCGACGCACTTGCGGACCAGCGCCGGGATGACGTGCGAGGTCTCGGGGTCGAAGTTGTCGCCGGGCCCGTAGAGGTTCACCAGCATCACGTTCACCGCGTCGAAGCCGAACTCGCGACGGTACGCGTCCGACTGCACGAGCAGCATCTTCTTGGCGAGCCCGTAGGGGGCGTTGGTCTCCTCGGGATAGCCGTTCCACAGCTCGTCCTCGCGGAACGGCACGGGCGTGAACTTGGGGTAGGAGCAGATGGTGCCCACGCTCAGGAACCGCCCGACCCCGGTGCGCCGGGCCTGCTCCATGAGCAGCACGCCCATCATGAGATTGCGGTAGAAGAAGGTCCCGGGCGAGCGCCGGTTGGCGCCGATGCCTCCCACGACCGCGGCGAGGTGGATGATCCGCTCGGGCCGCAGGTCGGCGAGCATGCGGGTGACCTGCGCCTCGAGCGTGAGGTCGTAGTCCTCCGCGCCGATGGCGACGGCGTGGTCATAGCCATGCGCACGCAGGGCGGCCATGAGGTGGCGGCCCAGGAAGCCGGTGCCGCCGGTGACGACGATGCGCGGTGAGGGCATGGAGACCTCCGTCGGTGAAGAGCGGCGCCAGTCTCCGGGGACGGTCGGGCGAAGTCAAGGCGCGCCGGGCGCGCGACGTCGAGTGCTCGACCGGGGGCGGCGGGGCTTGCACGAGCCGGAGGACAGCTAATTACCCACACGCTCGTCCTCCGGCCCGTGTCTGCGCCCCGCCGCTTGCGTGCTCGACCGGGGGCTCAGCTCTTCTTCAGTGTGGCGAAGTTCCTGCGGTACCAGGCGACCAGGGCGCCGAGGCCGGCGCGCTGGAGCCACTGGCGCGCCTCGAGCCGCGCGACCAGCAGCAGGTAGAAGGCCTGCGAACGGTGCCAGGGCGAGGACGAGTGGCGCCGCCGGATGTCGCGGCACTCGCGCTGCGTGCGCCAGGTCGAGCGCTCGGACTGCCCGCCGTAGGCCATGCGGGCGAGGGGCTCGGGGACGACGCGGAAGCGCGCGCCTGCGGCGTGCAGCCGCAGGAACAGCTCGTAGTCCATGGCGTTCGGGTAGGCCACGTCGAAGCCGCCGTGGCGCTCGAAGGCTTCGCGCCGCACGAAGGTGGCGGCGTGATTGACGGTCATCTCGGCGGGGAGCCGCGAGGGATCGCAGTGATAGACGACCTCGCCGGTGCGCTCGCGCTTGACGATCCAGCCGCACAGGACATCGGCGTCGCCGGCGGCCGCGTGCCGCGCCACGGCGGCGAGTGCACCGGGCAGGTACTCGTCGTCGGCGTGCAGGTGGGCGATCCACTCGCCACTCGCCAGCCGCACCCCCTTGTTCATCGCGTCGGCGATGCCCTGATCGGGCTCCGAGAGCGTGCGCACACCCGAGGCCTTCAGCTCGTCCAGATACGCGGGCGTTCCGTCGCGCGAGGCGCCGTCCACGATCCAGTACTCCAGCGCCGGATAGGCCTGGGACAGCACGCTGGCGACCGTGCGCCGCAGGGCCGGGAGCCGGTCGCGGCAGACGGTGATCACCGTGATGCGGGGCAGGGCGCTCAATCCAGCTCTCCGTAGACGGCTTCGAGCCCGGCCGCGCAGGCGTCCCAGGAGAAGCGCCCGGCCTGGGCAAGGCGCGCCGCCACTCGTGGGGCCGTGCGCTCGTCGGCGAGGCAGCGGCGGATGCCTTCGCGGATGCTCTCGCTGCTCTGCGGCTCGACGTAGATCGCCTCCTCGCCGCCCACCTCGGGCAGGGAGGAGAGGTTCGAGGTCACGACCGGGCAGCCGAGCCCGAAGGCCTCGAGCACCGGCAGGCCGAAGCCCTCCCAGAGCGACGTGTAGAGGAGCCCGGCCGCGTGCTCGTAGGCCCAGCGCAACTGGGAGTCCGGGCAGGCGGTCTGGCGCACCCGCGCCGCCACGCCGAGCGCCGCCAGCCGTGAGACCTCGTCCGGACGGAACGGACCGCCGCCGACGCAGAGCAGCGTCGTGCCGGAAGCCTCGCGGCACGCCGCCCAGGCCTCGAGCGTGCGCAGGAAGTTCTTGTAGCTGTGCCGCTCGCCGACCCAGAGCAGGAACGGGCGGTCGAGGCCCGCCACCGCGAGGGAGGGGACGGCGGCCCAGTCCCGCCCGGCGTGCAGCACCACGCGGGTCTTCTCCCGCGCGACCCCGAGCCGTTCGACGACGTCGCGTCGCGTCGCCTGCGAATTGCACAGGATGCGATCGGCGCGCGCGCACAGCGCGGCCTTGTGGAGGGCGGGATCGCGGCGGCCCCACCAGTGCCGCCGCGCGAGCGTGGGGAAGCGTTCGTGGATCATGTCGTGCACGGTCAGCACCAGCGGTTCCGAGCGCGGCAGGCCGCGGGGGTCGCGGTAGTAGGTCGGGTGGAGGATGACGCCGCTCCGCCCGCCCAGGGTGGCGCGGTCGAGCAACGCGTTCCAGGGCGCGGCGAGGCGCGCGCTGCCGGGGAAGGCCGGGCAGCGCAGGGCGTGCCGCGCGCGCGGGCCCACCGCGGCCAGCTCCTCGGATTGATGGAGGCCCGCCACGACCTCGGCTGGGCGCTTCAGGCGCGGGATCACCTCCGCGAAGTAGCGCGTGATGCCGCCGCGCCCCTGCATGCGGAAGATGTCGCCCGTGTAGAGCGCGGTGCGCATCACGCGTTCCCCGCGCGCCGCAGGCGCTCCGAGTCGGCCAGGGTGAGCGAGCGCCGGCGGCGTCGCACGAGCGGGAAGAGCAGGCGGCCAAAACGCAGGGCAGCGTGCCAGCGCCACGCGGGGAACGGTCGCTTCGCGAAGACCTGGTGGAAGGATCCGATGATCGCGTGGGGATAGCCGCACGCGCGGCCGAGCCGTGCCAGCGTGCGGCGCTCGTAGAACGCGACGTGCTGGCCGGTCTCGGGGGCGAGGTACCACCAGTCCGGCGAAGGTGGCGAGGTCGGCGGGACCTCCGTGCTGGTGACGAGGTAGTCGGCGCCGAAGGCCGCGATCCGCTGGAACTCCTCGAGCGGCCGGACGAAGTGCTCGAGCACCTCGAAGGCCGTGCAGGCCGCGGGGCACCCCAGGTCGTCCCGCCATTCGAAGCCCGGGGCGAACAGGTTCTGCGCGTGGGGCTCCTGCCAGTGGAACTGGAAGCCCGCGTCGCGCATCAGCCGGGTGAACACGCCCCAGCCGCCGGCGTAGTCGAGGCAGGGCTCGTCGCGCACCCCGGACAGATGCAGGAAGACCGCGGTCACCGCGCGCAGGTGGATGTTGCGCGCGAGCAGCCCGGTGTCGGTGGGATGGATGGCCTCGCGGTAGGCCTCCGCCAGCCAGTGCGGCTCGCCGGTCTGGGTGAGGCCGCAGACCTCGCAGTGATGGTATCCGACGCGGTGCCGGCCCAGGACGGTCTTCTCGAAGCGCAATGGGGCCGTGCCCCCGCAGAGCCGGCAGACGAGGGGCGCGGTCATCGGGGGCCGCCCCCGGGCGCTCCGGGCGCGGGCGCTGCCCGCGTCCCGCCCGGCACGCTCAGCGTCTGCGCCAGCGCGGCACGCACGGCCGCCGCGTAGTGCGCGGGAAGGTAGGCGCGCCGCACCAGCGCGAGACTGTCCGCAGCGCGCTCTGCCAGGCGCTCCAGTGGCTGCGCGGCCCACTCGCGGACCACCTGCCGGAGGGTCCCGGGGCGGCAGTCGGGCAGCACCTGCACCTCCGGCTCGTCGAAGCCGCACTCGGCGCTGACCACGCAGGGCATGCCGTACGAGAGCGCGACGCTGACACTGCCTGCCTGCCCCTCGGAGCAGGATGGCAGGATCATGGCGCCGCAGCCGGCCTGGAGCTCACGGAAACCGGCCGACTTCACCTCGGCGAATCCGGCCGCGCGGATGTTGGGCGTGGCCGTCAGCTCGCGCCGGTAGGCGCGGGCGAAGTCGCGCTCGGCGCGGAACGGGCTGCACACCACCAGCTCGAGGTCCGGCTCCGCGGCGAACGCCTCGAGCAGCAGGTCGAGGCCCTTGTGCACCTGCCCGTTGCCGCCCAGGAAGAGGAAGCGGCGCGGGTCGCGCAGTTCCGGCCGGGTGGGGACCACGTCGTCGTAGGCGTGGTTGGGAAGCCGGTGGCAGGGCGGCAGGCGGTATCCCGCGTAGGTGGCGAGCGTGGCGTCGCTGCCGAAGTAGAAGAAGGCGTCGAAGGATTCGAGCACCGGCCGGGGGAAGGGCGCACACCGCCGCCGGGGCTGGAGTCTCGTGCCGCGCCGCCGCTCCAGGTCGGCCAGCCGGGCCGCCTCGGCCGCGTTGCTGAACTCCGGGTCGCTCCCGGTGATGTAGCAGATCCGTTTCGCACCGGGCCGCAGATGCCCGTCGTAGAACGGACGCTCGACCGGGTGCAGGTCCACGACGAGGTCGTAGTCGTGCCGCAGCAGGCCGCGGCGGCGCTCGTCGAAGTCCACGACGTCCACCTCGTGGCCCGACTCCCCGAGCGCGCGCGCCAGCTCGCGCTGCTGCGCGATGTTCTGGTGGGTGGTGGGCGCGGCGGGGGCCCGGAACGCCCCGACCGTATACATGAGCAGCGCGTTCCGTGGTGCGCCGGCCCCCGCCACCGCGCGCGCGATCCCGGCGCCGAGCATGCGCCGCCGCAGTTTCCAGAGCAGGGCGTTCACCGCGGCTCCGCGGGCAGCAGGGCGCGGCACTGCAGCCGGAAGAGCGGGCGCGTGTGGGGCGTCACCGCGTTCATCAGCACGTGGGCCACGAGGTAGGCCAGCAGGGTCGCCAGCGCGGACCCGCGGGCTCCGAGCGGCGGGATCAGGACGGCGTTCAGGGCGATGTTGACGACCGCCCCGACCAGGCTGCGCGCCATGAGCTCGCGTTGCCGGCCCTCGGCGATGAACCAGTTGCTCTGGGCCACGCCCAGGAAGAGCGCCGGCGCGGCCCACAGGTGGAGCGCCAGCACGGGAGCCGACGCGCGGAACTCCTCACCGAAGAGCAGGCGCGTCACCGGGCCGGCGAACAGCGAGAGCGGCAGCGCGAAGCCGACGGCCGTCCACAGGAGCACGCGGAACAGCCGGCCGAGCCGCCGCGTGTAACGGGCCCGGTCCTCGGCGTACAGCTGCAGCAGGCCGGGGTTGGCCGCGGCCGAGAGGGCGACCGGGATGAAGTAGAGGATCTCCGAGAGCCGCTGTGCCGCGGCGTAGATCCCGTTCTCGCCCTCCCCGCGCATCAGGGTGAGCATGACCTGGTCGGTGCGCATGGCGAAGACGATGGCGACGCTGTTGAGGATGAGCGGCCAGGAATCGCCGAGCAGTTGCCGGGCGAGGTCGCCGCGGAAGCGCCAGCGTCCGGGCGAGACGCCCTGCAGACGATAGGCGAGCAGCAGGCCGAGCGCGGCGAGCCAGCCCTCGAGGGCGATGGCCGCCGCCAGCAGCAGGAGCGGAGCGTGCCCCACCAGGCAGGCGACCTTGACGGCCGAGGCGGCGAAGAAGGCGGCGCCCCGGGCGGCGATGAAGGGCGGGAAGCTGGCGCGGCTCTGGAACCACCAGGCGATGACGTCCATGGCCTGGAAGAAGGTCACGCTGGCGAACAGCAGCGTGAGCGCGCGCACGCCCTCGTCCCCCGGGCGCGCGAGCGTGGCCGCGGCGAGCGAGAGCAGCAGGGCGAGCCCGGAGCCGGCGAGCCGCAGCCCCGCCGCGGTGCCCAGGATCGCGGGGGCTTCGCCCGGGCGGCGCACCAGGTCGCGCACCACGATGGACTCGAGGCCCAGCTCGCCGGCCACGGCGACCAGTCCCACGAGGCTCTGCGTGAACCCGAGCAGGCCCAGTCCGCCGGCCCCGAGATAGCGGATGATCCAGACGTTGATGACGAGGCCCACGATCAGGCGGAAGACGCGGTCGCCGAGCTGCCAGCCGACGTTGACCCGGAAGGCGAGCGCCTCGGGACTTCCGCCCGCGAGCTGAGCGAGCCACCCGGGCCAGCGCCAGCCGCCCGGCTGCGCGGCAGCCGTGGACGAGGACGGGGGGGCGGGCACGGGCTCGGTGGGCCCGGCAGTCATGGGATGGGGCTTCAAGATGCGCGCATCATACTCAAGCGCGCGGATGCCCCAAAGCCCGTCGTCCCGCCCGCGGTGAAGGGCGCGTTGCGGTGCCCCGTTTCAGCGAACGCGCCCCGCCTGCCCGGAGGTGCGGGTCCGCCGGAGCCTCAGCGCGACGCCTTCCAGGCCGCGTGTGCGCGCTCGAACGCCGCGCGGAAGTTCCGGTCGAACTCCTCCGCGGCGAACGGCAGCGCCAGCTCCCGCAGTCCCGCCGGTTCGAAGCGCCCGCGCTCGAACGTCTCGATGGCCTCGGCCAGGCCCGCGACCGTCTGCGTGCCGAAGAGCACTCCCCCCGGCACGCGCGCCACGCCGCCCGCCGCCACGCGCGCCAGCGCCTCGGGGCTCGCGCCGCGGCCCACGGTCTCGAGCGCGCCGCCGCGGCCGAAGGCGATCACGGGCGTGCCGCTGGCGAGGGCCTCGAGCGGGATGATCCCGAAGTCCTCCTCGCCCGGGAAGAGCAGCGCCCGCGCGTTCGCGTAGACCCCGCCGAGCTCGCCGTCGCCCACCCAGCCGCGGAACTCGGTCCCCGGCGGAGCGAGGCGCCGCAGCCGCGGCTCCTCCGGTCCGGCGCCCGTGACGAGCACGCGGCGGCCGAGCCGTACGCAGGTCTCCAGCGCGAGGTCGGCGCGCTTGTAGGGCGCGAAGGCGCCCGCGAGCAGGTAGCGCTCCCGCGCGCCGGGGGCCGCGGGAGCGACCCGCACGCGGAAGCGGTCCACGTCCACCGGCGGATAGAGCACTTCCGCCTCGCGGCCCCAGTGGCGGCGGATGCGCTCGGCCACGTGCGCGGAATCGGCGAGCAGCGCGTCCGGGCGCCCGCTCGTCGCGCGGTCCCAGACGCGCAGGCGCGCGCAGGTGCGGCGCACGTACCAGGAGAGCGGCCAAGGGAAGCGCCCGGGCGGGAAGTAGGCGCGCTCGAGATCCCAGACGTAGCGCATGGGCGTGAAGACGTAGCTCAGGTGGAACGTGCCGGGAGCCGTGATCGCGCTCTTCGCCACCGCGTGGCTGGTCGAGATCACCACGTCGTAGCCGGAGAGGTCGAAGGACTCGACGGCGCGGGGGAAGAGCGGCAGGAACCAGCGGTAGCGCCGCTCGGCGCCGGGCAGACGCTGGAGGAAGGACGTGACGATGGGGTGGGTCTCGAGTGCCGGCGAGACCGAGCCGCGCTTCCAGACCAGCGTGTGGATGGGCGCCCCGGGGTACAGGGCGGCGATGCGCTCGAGCACGCGCTCGCCGCCGCGCATGCCGGTGAGCCAGTCGTGGACGAGCGCGATCCTCATCGCGGTCCGTTCGCTCCCGCGGCCGGGGCGACGCGGGTCGTCCCGGTGGCCGCGGGCGCCTCGGCCCGGGCCGGACCCGTCCAGTCCCGTGCGGCCCAGGCCATGCCCACCAGCGTGAGGAGCGGGTAGAGCAGCTCCTCGTCGCCGAAGTTCCACTCGAAGAGCCCGGCGACCAGGAAGCCGGCCAGCATCGCGACGACGCTGGCGCGCAATCCCGCCGCGAGCCCGCCCGCAGCGATCGTCCGCCGCAGCCCGCGCCCGGCGGCGACGAACAGCGAGCAATAGAGCAGCACGAAGGCGGCGAGCCCCACGAGGCCCATGCTGGCGGCGATCTGGACCGGCACGCTGTGCATGTGACCGGCGCGCTCGGTCGCCTGCGGCGGCTTGTAGCGTTCGTAGATCGGCTGCAGGTCCTGCGGGCCCACCCCGGTGAGGGGACGGTCGCGGAACATGGCGAGCCCTCCCTGCCACATGTAGGTGCGCTCGAGGTTCGTGGGGTCGTGCGGGTCGAAGACGCTCACCGCCCGCGCGCGGTAGGACGCGGGGGCGAGCGCGAGCGCGATCACGATCGCGGCGGCCAGCGCCGGGAGCCAGCGCGGACGCGCCAGGCCGAGCAGGGTCAGCAGAGAGACGGCCAGCCCGAGCCAGGCGCTGCGCGTGTAGGTGGCCGCGAGCGCGACGCTCCCGGCGAGCGCCGCGAGCAGCGCGACCAGGCGCCAGCGCGGAGTGCGCTCGAGGACGAGCACGCCGGCGGCCAGGCTCACGAAGAGCAGGAGCTGGCCACCGAAGGTCATGTAGTGGCCGACCGCGCCATGCGCGCGCGCCGGCCATGCGGCCCCCTTCGCCACGTAGAGGCCGAGCCCGAAGAGCGCGGCCAGCGTGGCGGAGACGAGCAGGACGGCCATCGCCCTGCGACCCCGGTGGGGCAGGCGCGCGTGGGTCGCGGCCAGCGGCACGAGCAGGGGGAAGAACGCCTTCGTGAGCCGCGGCAGGCTCGCGGCCCGGTCGAGGGCGAACCACGCGGAGAGCGTGAAGGCGATGAGCCATGCGAGCGTGGGCCAGGCGACCGGTGTGACGGGCCAGCGGTCGGGACGTCGAAGCCAGACGGCCGCGGTCAGGGCGGCGCAGATCCCGACCGTGATGGACATGGGCGCGATGGACCAGGGCAGCGCAGCGACGAAGAGCAGAAAGCTCCAGCCGGCCACCCGGTCGAGCATCGGCTCGGCGCCGGGAGGTGGGGCAGGTTCGTCGCGGGCGGGACGGGTCTTCGGCATGGGGGGTGGCACCTGGCGCGATCCGGCGCGACGGACCCTCTCGCTCACGCGGGACTGCGCGGACGCCGCACGCTATCGGAGGGGGCGGGGCCTGTCCAGAAGGGCGAGGCCCGGGGGAGGCGTGACGGATGGGAGCCAGGTCGCTTTCCCCGGCCGTGGCGGAGGGCTCCTGGCCGGTCGCCGAATCCTTGGCGTTCGGCCTGCCCCTTGGGGTAGTATGCTGCGGCTTCAAAGCGGTCAGCCATTGGGACGGCCGGAATCGAGGATCACATCATCGGACGGTGCCGGCGTCGGTTCCCGTCCGTGATGTCGTTGTTTCGTGTCTGGGTTCGCCGATGAGTCAGGGACCTCGGCCAGTGCGGATCCAGAGTCGGTCGTGAAGCGGGTCCAGTGAGGGAACGCTCATGAGAATCCTCGTCACCGGAGGCGCCGGCTTCATCGGATCGCATCTCTCCGAAGGTCTTCTCCAGCGCGGACATGAAGTCTGGGCCCTGGACGACCTCTCCACCGGCCGCCTCGAGAACCTGCGAACCTTCGAGCGTCATCCGCGCTTCCGCTTCCTCGAAGGCAGCGTCATGGACCAGTCGCTGGTGAACGGACTGGTGGCCCAGAGCGAGCGGGTCTACCACCTGGCCGCCGCGGTCGGTGTCAAGTACGTGCTCGAGAACCCGCTGCGCTCCCTCCTCACGAACATCCGTGGCACCGAGGCGGTGCTCCAGGCCTGTGCCGAGCACGGGCGCCGGGTGGTGATCTTTTCGAGCAGCGAGGTCTACGGCAAGGGCGTGAAGGTGCCCTTCTCCGAGGACGACGACCGGCTCATGGGCCCGACGAACAAGCTGCGCTGGTCCTATGCCGCCGGCAAGGCGGTGGACGAGTGCCTGGCCCAGGCCTACTGGCAGCAGCAGCAGCTCCCCGTGACGGTGGTGCGCTGCTTCAACACCTGCGGGCCGCGACAGTCGAGCGCCTACGGCATGGTCATCCCGAACATGATCCAGCGCGCGCTGCGGCACGAGCCCATCCTGGTCTTCGGCGACGGCCAGCAGAGCCGCTGCTTCTCCGCGGTGAGCGACGTGGTGCGGGGCGTGATGATGCTGGCCGACTGCAAGGGCACCGAGGGCGAGATCTACAACATCGGCACCGACGAGGAGGTCACGGTCCTCGAGCTGGCGCAGCGGATCAAGGCGCTCTGCCAGAGCACCTCGGTCATCGAGTTCGTGGCCTACGAGGACATCTACGGCAGCTCGTTCGAGGACATGCGCCGCCGCGTGCCGAACCTCGCGAAGGTCCGTCGCGCCGTAGGCTACGAGCCCCAGGTCATGCTCGACCAGCTCCTGGAGATCACCATCCGGGACACCTGCGAGCAGATGAGACTGCCGGTGCCGGCGGGTCTGGCCACGGCCTAGTCCCTGAGCCCGGTACCGAACGCCCCCGTGCTCCTGGTCGCCGCGTTCGGCCTCGCGCTCCTGATCAGCCTCGTCCTGACCCCGGTCGGCATCCGCCTGGCCTGGGCGACCGGTTACCTGGACCATCCCGAGGCCCGCAAGCTCCACACCTCGGCCACCGCGCTGCTGGGCGGCGCCGCGGTCTTCGCGAGCGGGCTGGCGGCGTGGGGGGTGCTCCAGCTGGCGAGGCGCGGCGAGTCGGCGACCCAGGCACTGTACCTGTTCGCCGGGGCGCTCATCGTGTTCCTGCTCGGTCTCTGGGACGACCGCTTCGGCATGGACCCGCTGCTGAAGTTCGCCGGGCAGACCGCGGCGGCGGCGGCCCTGCTGGCCTCGGGGAGGTTGCCGGGGCTGGGTCTGCCCGCGCCGCTCGAGGTGGCGCTCACGCTGATCGCCCTGGTGGCGCTGATGAACGCCGTGAACTTCCTCGACAACATGAACGGCATGGTCGGGGGGCTCGCCGCGATCACGCTGGCCGCCTTCGGCTGCGCCTCGGCCGCGCGGGGGGCGCTGGGCCTCGCGACCGCCCAGTTCGCCTTCGCCGGGGCCTGTGCGGGGTTCCTGCCCTACAACTTCCCCCGGGCCCGCATCTTCCTGGGGGACGCGGGCAGCCTCCTGATGGGGTATAGTCTCGGCGCTTCGGCGGTGCTGGCCTGCGCGGCGGCGCCACCGGGGTGGGGCCGGCTGGGCCCGCCGCTGTTGCTGGCCTACCCGGCGTTCGACCTGATCTTCGTCGTGGTCAACCGCCTGCGTGAGGGCCGCAAGGTCTACCTGGGCGGCAAGGACCACAGCAACCACCGACTGGCGAGTGTGATCCGATGTCCGACGAGAACCGTCCTCCTGATGTGGTGCAGTTCGGCCGCCCTCTGCGCAAGCGGGCTCGCGGTCCTGTGGCTCAACCGGCCAATCCCAGCCCTGCTGTCGTGGGGCCTGTGGATGGCCCTGCTGTCGTGGAGCGGGCTGAGACTGTCGTCCGTCCCCGTCCAGTCGACGTCGCCCCGCTGAGTCCGCGGCCGACGCCCGCGCCCGCGCCCCGCGTGGCGCGCGAGGCGGGCCAGGAGGACCAGCGGCTGCGCGAACTCGTCGTGATGATGGCCCGCGGCCTGGTGGACCGGCCCGACGACGTGGCGGTCGAGGTCCTGGAACCCGGTGAGGACGCCGTGTTCGAACTCCACGTGCACCCCGACGACCTGGGGCACGTCATCGGCAAGCAGGGGCGCACGGCGCGCTCGATGCGGCTCGCGCTTGGCGCCGCCGCTTCGCGGATGGGCCGCAACGCCGACCTCGAGATCGCCGATTAGCGAGCGTCCCGCAGTGTCGCTGGTGCGGATCGGCCGCATGGGCCGGACCCACGGGGTGCAGGGAGAGGTCAACCTGGACGGGGCCTCGCTCACCCCGCTCGAGCTGCACGCGATCAAACGTTTCGTCTGGCGTCGTGCGGGCAAGCCGGAGCGCGTGCTCACGCTCGTGGCCGCGCGTCCGGCGCTGACGCGCATCCTGGTGCGCTTCGAGGGCATCACCGTGTGCGAGCAGGCGGCGGAGCTGACGAACGGCGAGCTCTGGGCCGCGCCGCAGGAGCTCCCCGATCCGGGGCCCGGAACGGTCTACACGTTCCAGCTCGTGGGTCTGCGTGTGGAGACCGAGGAGGGCCGCGTGCTGGGGGTCATCGTCGAGGTGATCTCGACCGGGGCTCACCCGGTCTACGCCGTGCGGGGGGCGCGCGAGCTGCTGGTGCCCGGAGCACCCGGCGTGGTGAAGCGCGTGGACCTCGAGGCCGGCCTCATGGTCGTGGCCCTGCCGGCCGGGCTCGAGGAGCTGTGAGGCGGTCGTGAGGATCTCGCTGCTGACGATCTTCCCGGACTTCTTCGGGCCCGCGCTCGACGAGGGCATGATCCGGCTCGCGCGCGAGAAGGGCCGGCTCGAGATCGCCGTGGTCCAGCTGCGCGATTTCACCGACGATTCCCACCGCTCGACCGACGATTACCCGTTCGGCGGGGGCGTGGGGATGATCATGAAGGTCGAGCCCATCGACCGGGCGCTGCAGTCGCTCGCCGTGGGGGAGAAGGGCGCGCGCCCGGCCGGCACGCGCGTCGTGCTCTTCTCCCCGCAGGGGCGGCCCTTCACGCAGGCCCGGGCCCTCGAGTACGCCACGCTCGAGCACCTGGTGCTGGTGAACGGGCGCTACAAGGGCGTGGACGAGCGCGTGAGCGAGCGGCTGGTGGACGAGGAGCTCTCGCTCGGCGACTTCGTGCTCTCGGGCGGCGAGCCGGCCGCGCTCTGCGTCGTGGACGCGGTGGCGCGCCTGCTGCCGGACGTGGTCGGATCCTTCGACTCGGTGGAGGGCGACTCGTTCCACTCGGGCCTGCTCGACTCCGCCTACTACACGCGCCCGGCCGGGTACCGCGGCTGGCCGGTGCCCGAGGTGCTGCTTTCGGGGCATCACGCCCAGATCGCGAAGACCCGCCGCGAGGAGTCGCTGCGGCGCACGCTCGAGCGGCGCCCGGACCTGCTGGAAACGGCCGAGCTCTCGCCCGAGGACCTGCGCTTCCTGAAGCGCTGGGGGTGGAAGGGGCGCTGAGGTCTGCCACCGGGGCCCGCGGGTTCCGGCCTCGCTGCACGCGCCGGGCACCCTCGATCCGGCCCCGCTTTCGGCCCGATGGCGCCGGATTTGGCGCTCCGGCCGGTCTCCCGTATAATGCCCGACCGCTGGATTCGCCCGGTCACCGATGACCCGGGCGCGAGAAAAAGGAGACCGTCATGGGCCTGATGGAAAAGATCGAGGCCGCTCAGCTCCGGTCGGACCGGCCGGAGCTTCGTCCCGGCGACACCGTGGAAGTCGCGGTGCGCGTGATCGAGGGCGACAAGGAGCGGCAGCAGAAATTCCGTGGAGAAGTCATCAACGTGCGCGGCGCGGGAGTCCGCAAGACCTTCACGGTGCGCAAGATCTCCGACGGTATCGGAGTGGAGCGCACCTTCCCGCTGCACAGCCCCGTCGTCGGCGAGATCAAGGTGCTCAAGCACTCGAAGGTCCGCCGCGCGAAGCTGTTCTACCTGCGGGAAAAGACCGGCAAGGCCGCCCGCCTCACGGAGAAGAAGACCGTGGTGAGGGAGCGCGCGCCCAAGGAGTAGCCCGGACGCTTCATGAAGCGCCGCCTGCGAGCACGATCTGGGTCACGGCCGCTGCGTTGCGGGACCGGGGTGCTCCTCGGCGTGTCCCAGGACACGCTTGCGGTGCAGCCCGCTCGCGCGCCTTGTGGCCGTGACCCATCTCGCACTCTCGGCTGGCG
>JANXPZ010000203.1 GCA_025357055.1 Candidatus Eiseniibacteriota bacterium
CGGTTCGTCGTATCCCCTCGTCGTGCGGCTTCTACCAGGCCCAGCCGCCGGGCCTCCCGAACTCCCATGAGCATGTCGTCCATGGGGGTGACACTCTCACTGCGGAGTTAGGGGGTGACAAAGTCACTGCGGAACGACAGCAATGGGCCCGCCCCTTGTCGCGCTCCGCTCCCGGGTCTACAGTGCGTACAGAGGAGCAGCGCCGGGTCGCGTCCCGGGCTCGCTGGCCCCGCCGGGCGGGGCCGATCGACCGCGCCTCCGCCGCGGGTCACCGTTGGGAGGCAGCATGACATCTCGCGAACGGGTCTGGGCGACCCTCGAGGGCCGCACCGTGGACCGGCCCCCGGTGTCCTTCTGGGGCCACATCTATCATCGCGAGAGCAGCGCGGCCGAACTGGCCGAGGCCACGCTCGAGTCCTGGCGCGAGTACCGCTGGGACTGGGTGAAGCTCAACCCGCGGAAGCACTACCACGTCGAGCCCTGGGGCGTCCGTTACCGCTACCCGGGCGTGCCCGACGTGAAGCCCGTGCTCGAAGCGTGGCCCGTGCACGCGCCCGGGGACTGGGCGCAGGTCACCCCGCAGCCGCCCACCGCGGGGGCGCTGGGCGAGCAGATCGAAGCCGTGCGCCTGCTGCGCCAGGCGCTGCCGGCCGAAGTGCCGCTCATCGAGACGGTCTTCACACCGCTTGCGGTGCTGGGCGAGATGGTCGAGACCCCCGGGGAGCTGCGCGCCCAGCTCGACTCGCATGCCGGGCTCGTGCGCGGAGCGCTCGAGGCGGTGACGGCCACCTACGAGCCCTTCGTGCGCGAGTTGCTGCGCGCCGGGGCCGACGGCATCTACTTCGCCACCGTGGACTGGGCCTCGGCGGACCTGCTCACGCCCGCGCAGTACCGTGCCTGGGCGCGTCCCTTCGACCTGCGCGTGCTGGCCGCGGCGGCGGATGCTCCGTTCAACGTGCTGCACGTGTGCAAGCGCAGGAACCTGCTGTTCGAATTCGGCGACTACCCGGTCGCGGCCTTCTCGTGGGCCACGAACGATCCGACGAATCCCACTCTGCGCGAGGCGCTCGGGCGCTTCCGGCCGGCGGTGATGGGCGGGATCTCGCAGGACGGCGCCCTGCAGGCGTCCGGCTCCGGGGCCGCGCTGGAGGAGTACGCCACCGCGCTGGCCGAGACCGCAGGTCGCCGCTGGCTCGCCGCACCCGGCTGTTCGATCCCGCCCGGGACTCCGGCAGAGAACCTGCGTGCCGTGCGCGACGCGGTGGCGTCCACGCGGCTGCAGACGTCGTCATAGGAAGATGATCGCGCGCCGATGCTCAGACCTGAACCGGGAGGTGGGGCCATGAGACGTTCGCTCTTCGCATTGGTGATGCTGCTGGCGCTGGCGGGTGCCACCCGCTCCGACGAGGCGAGCAAGTCGAGGGGGCCCGTGGCGTCTCCGTCCACCCCGCAGAGCCCGGTCTCCCCCAGCCCGCAGGAGAGCCGCATCCAGAGCCAGGTCTACGTGGGAGAGCAGGCCCCGGGCTTTGAACTCGACGGCTCGGAGGGCCGGCCGGTGCGCCTTGCGCATCTCAAGGGTTACTGGGTCCTGCTGGTCTTCGCCGACCGCCGCGCGGACCTGACGCCCCTCAAGGAGATCGAGCCCGATCTGCGCCGGCTGGGCGTGAAGCCCTACGGCATCTGCGCCGACAAGGCGCACGTCCTGAAGTCCCACGCCCAGCGGGAACAGTTGCCTGTCGTCCTGCTCTCCGACATCACCGGCGAGATCAGCCAGCTCTACGGGCTCTACGACACGCGGATGCGCCAGGTGCTGCCGGGTTTCGTGCTGATCGACCGCCAGGGCGTGGTGCGCACGGCGCTGCTCGGCCAGCAGCTTCCGTTCGACGAGATGATGGCGCTGGTGAGGAGCTCCGTCACCGGGTCCTGATCCCGGAGCCGGCGCACATCGGTCCGCGCCGAAGCAGCCGGGCGCCTCAGGCGGCGCGTGCGGGCCGCGTGCTCAACTGGCGCAACACGTCGAGGACGTCTTCGAGCGAGAACGGCTTGGGGATCACGTAGTCCGCGCCCCGCGCGTGCATGGCCCCGCCCTCGATCTGGGCCCCCCAGCCGGTGACGACCACCACCGGAGTGCCCGGGGAGCGCGACTTGACCGCCCGCACCACGTCCCAGCCGTTCACCCCGGGCATGCCGAGGTCGGTGAACACGACGTCGAAACGCTCGGGGGAGTAGCGTTCGAGCCCCGCCGCACCGCCCAGCGCGATCTCCACGTCCTGCCCCAGCACGGCGAGCAGGTCGCGGAGCACCTCCGCCACCGGCTCCTCGTCGTCCACCGCCAGCACGCGCAGGCGCGGCAGCGGCGTGTCCGGCACCATCTCGGGCCCTGCCTGGCGCGCCACGGTCGCGGGCAGCCAGACGCTGAAGACGCTGCCGCAACCCGGCTCCGACTCGACCTCGATGCGGCCGTGATGGCGCGTGATGATGCCGTAGGCCACCGAGAGACCGAGCCCGGTGCCCTTGACCGGCTTGGTGGTGAAGAAGGGGTCGAACACGCGCCCGCGCGTCTCGGCGTCCATCCCCACGCCGGTGTCGGTCACACGGATGCAGACCTCGCCGTCCGCGTCGGTGCTCGAGAGCGTGAGCGTCCCCCCCCAGGGCATGGCGTCGAGCGCGTTCAGGATCAGGTTGGTGAAGACCTCGCGCAGTTCCGAGGCATTGCCCGCGACGAGTTGCACGGCGCGCAGGTCGAGGGCGGCGGCCAGCGAGACACCGCGCCGCTTGGACTCGGCCTCCCAGGCCGAGCGCGTCAGTTCGAGCACGCCCCGCAGCACCTCCTGCACGTCCAGCGGCTCGAAGTGCTCGTCCTGCCGCAGGCGGGTGAACTCCTGCACCCGGCGCACGGCCTGCGCGCCGTCGAGGGCGGCCCGCTCGATGACCTCGAGCTGGCGGCGCACGTCCGCGTCCGGCTCGTTCTGCAGCAGCAACTGCGTGCGCCCCAGGATCGCGGCCAGGATGTTGTTGAAGTCGTGGGCCACGCCGCCCGCCATCTCGCCCAGGGCGTTCAGCTTGGCCGACTGCACCAGCTGGGACTGCGCCTCGCGCAGCTCGTGGTAGGCACGCCGGATCTCGTCATAGAGCCGCGCATTCGAGATGGCCGCGCTGCACTGGCCGGCGAAGAGCGTCGCCAGCTCGAGGTCCTCGGTCTGGAAGATGCGGTCCCCGATGCGCGTGAGGGTGATGGCCCCGGCCACCTCCTCGCGCACCAGCAGGGGGACGCAGAGCAGCGCCGACTGTTCGACCGGCGTGCCCGGCACCTGGACGGCCCGCGGGTCGTCCAGGGCGCTGTTGACGATCTCGCCCCTCCCGGTCAGCACCACGTTGCCCGTCACACCCTGCCCCACCGGCAGGCGGATGGCCATGACCTCGTCGCGGAAGGCCTGCACGTCGCAGGCCGCCGGCACGAGCACCTTCCCCGTCTCGTCGAGCAGGAACACCATGCACTCGTCCACCTGGATGACCTTGCGGACCTCGCGCGCGATGGTGTCGAGGATCCGGTCCAGATCGAGCGAGGTCGCCACCGCATGGCTCACGGTGAGCAGTGCGGTGAGCTTCTCCTTCTGCGCCGCTTCCCGGCGCAACTGCTCGCCCATGGTCTCGAGCGAGGCGACCGGGCCCGAAGCCAGCCGCAACAGCCAGGTCCCCACTCCGTCGGGCCGCTTGAGCGGGATCCACGCCCCGAGGAACTCCGCCCCCGGCACGCTGACGAGCGTCATGCGGCCGATCTGGATCGCGCCGGCACAGGACTTCATCGCCTCGAACTGCCGGTGCAGGTCCCCGCGGCACTCGGGCCCCATCAACTCCGACAGCGACCTGCCCTGGAGCGCGGCGTTCGACTCGTGGACGAGTTCCTCGAAGACCGCGTTGCACACGGTGATCCGCAGGTCCTGGTCCCCGGTGATCATGGGAACCGGCACCGAGTCCAACACGGCCCTCAGCGCGCCGGCGGGCCCGGCCACGGCGGGGGAGGCGACGCTCAGAGCCCCGGACGCAGCCAGTTCAAGGACCATCCGCGCCACGGCGGCGTCACCCAGGCCGCGCCTGCGCCAGCGACCGGTCGCACGCGTGAGGACGACGCGCAGTCGGCGCCGGCCGGTACCTGGCAGCGCGACCCGCAGCGACTCCAGCAGGCTGCGGACCTCGGCCACGGCCTCGCGGGGCGGGAACGCCACGGCGAGCTCACGTACCAGCGTGCGCGCGAGATCTCGATCCGAGGGATGGGGGGATTTCGAGCGTCCTTGCTGCAAAGGCATCACTCCCGGTCATGGTCGTCCGACAATGAGTTATCGGCCAGCCGGCCAGAAGGTTGAGGGTTGATCGGGCGCCGGACGCAGCCCCGGTCCGGCGCGTCGGCTGCGATGCCCCGGGCGTCCTCCCGCGCACGCGGCACGCCCGCCGCACGCGGGTCCTGGCCCACCCCGAAACCCGGCGCGGACATCGTCCCGGGCGACTCCGCCCGGCGCCGCCACCTCACCTGGCGCATCGGCTGCGGCTCCGCCCCGCGCTGCGTGTCTTTCGGGAACGAGGCAATGCCCCTATGGTCCCCCCATGAAACCAAGCCTCACGGACACGCTGTGCACGCGGTGCGGGCTGTGCTGCGATGGGTCGTTGTTCGCCGACGTGGAGCTGGCCGGGCGCGCCGAGGCGACGAGGCTGGAGGCCATGGGACTGGAGATCGAGGACGAAGACACGAACTGCGCGCTGCTGACGCAGCCGTGCCGCGCTTTGCGGCGGGCACGCTGCGGCGTCTACGCGCATCGCCCGGAGTGTTGCCGGACGTTCGAGTGCCGCCTGCTCCAGGACGTGCGGCGGGGCGCGGCGGGTGTGGAACAGGCGGGGGCGATCATCGCGGAAGCGCGGAAGCGGATCGGGCGGGTGCGGGAGTTGATGGCACGCCTGGGGCAGCACGATGGGCGCCTGCCGCTCGGAGAGATCTGCGCGGAGGCGCTCGCCCGGGATCCGGATCCGCTTCCGCAGGTGAACCGGAAGCGCGCCGAGTTGGAAACCGCGATGTCCGCCGTGGAGGAGTCGATCCGCAGGACGTTCCTCGACGGCGCGGGGCGCTCGCACGCGCCCCGCGCTGCCGGCCGGCCCGGCTAGAACGTCACGCCCAGCGCCACGGGCACGTACGTGCTCCTCTCCCCTTCCGTGAGGATCCAGACGTAGCGCGCCTCGACGAAGAGCTTGATGCCGACCTCGAGGTCCGCCCCTGCGCCCAGGTTGAAGCTCGTCTTGCCGCCCTGGGTGGTCGCCGGGAACGTCCTGCCGGGCTGGCCCGCGATGGACGTCCGGGTCTCGTCCATGGAGAGCCACGCCAGCCCGGCACCGCCCGTGACGTACGGCCGCACGACGGGCAGCGGCATGACCGCGACCTTCGCATTGACGCCGGCGGAGAGGATACCGAGCCCCCCGCCCTGGAGCGAGATCTGGTCCACGGCGTCACCGAAGACGCCGGCATACGACTCGCGGAAGTGCCCCTCGTCCAGCGAGTACCTCAGGTAGTCGCCGGACAGGCGCAGGCTCAGGCCCGGCAGGCCCAGGTCGAGATGCACGCCGCCACCCAGGCCGGGTCCATACGCGTCCTTGAGCGGCGCGGAGCCCGCAAACGCAGGCCCCGGCAGACTGCCGAGCGAGAAGTTGCCATGCACGCCGAAGCCGAGCTGCGGGGCGACCGGGCCGAGCGGCGCCGCGGCGGACACTCCGACGACGCAGAGAAGGCTGACCAGTACGAGAAGGTGTCTCATCGTGCCTCCACTTGAATGGCCACAAGGGCCGTGGGGAGCCAGGTCGCCGCGCTGCCGCGAGCAGGCACCACGGCAGCTTGCAACTTCCGTGCGAGAGTAGCAGGCCCGGTCGGACACCCCAATGGCGCCGAGCCGGCATCCTCGCCGCCCCTGCCTCGCGCATCCCCTGGAGCGGACTCGGCCGCCGCGGTCCCCCACCGCCATGAACCCCGGACTGGCCCACGGCTTGCGTTACTCCAGCCTTCCCGCCCCCGTCGTCCGCCCCCGCGGAGCCATGCCCGTGTTGAGCCGCGTGCGGACGGCCGCCCTGTGGGGGCTGGAGGCGCTCCCGGTCGAGTGCGAGGTGGATGTCGGGCCCGGCCTGCCCGGCTTCGTCCTCGTCGGGTTGCCCGACGCCACCGGGCGGGAAGCACGTGACCGGGTCTGGCCCGCGCTGCGCAACGCCGGCTTCCAGTTGCCCGACCGCAAGGTCACCGTCAACCTCGCGCCCGCCGAGCGCCGCAAGGAAGGCGCCTCGGCCGACCTCGCGGTCGCCCTGGGCGTGCTGGTCGCCACCGGCCAGGCCCCGCGCGAGCGCCTCGACGGCACGGCGGCGCTCGGCGAGCTGGCGCTCGACGCCCGCCTGCGCGGCGTGCGGGGCACCCTCCCGCTGGCCGAGGCGTTGTGGCGCGCGGGCGTGACGAGCCTGTTGTGCGCCGCCGACTGCGCTCCGGAGGCCGCGCTCGTCGAGGGCCTCAGCGTACACGCCGTGGGCACCCTGCTCGAGGCGGTCGAGTGGCTGCGCGGCGCGGAACTGCCCTGCCAGGCCCCGGCCCCGCCGGACCCCGAGCCGGCGACGTGCGAGGATCTCCGCGACGTGCGCGGGCAGACCGTGGCGCGCCGCGCGCTCGAGATCGCCGCAGCCGGTGGGCACCACCTGCTCTACGTCGGCCCGCCCGGCGCGGGCAAGTCCATGCTCGCGCGACGCCTGCCCGGCATCCTCCCGCCGCTCGAGCCCGAGGAGGCGCTGGTGGTCACGCGCCTGCACTCCGCGGCGGGGCTGCGCCGTCCCGGGCGCGGGCTCATGACGCGGCGCCCCTATCGCGCTCCGCACCACACGGTCTCGTCGGCGGGACTGGTGGGCGGCGGTTCGCCACCACGCCCCGGCGAGATCTCGCTCGCCCACCACGGCGTGCTCTTCCTCGACGAGTTGTCGGAGTTCGCGCGCGGCCTGCTCGACGCGCTGCGCCAGCCGCTCGAGAACGGCACGGTCACCATCGTCCGCGCCAGCGGCGCCAGCGAGTTCCCCGCCCGCGCCCTGCTCGTGACCGCGATGAATGAGAGGGTGCTAGCCTTCGTTGAAAAGTAGACGGCTCCCAGTAGGATGAGCCGGTTCACTGGCGAGTGGATCGGACCATTCCCAACAAGGAGCCTTGAGTGCGGAAGATATCTGGAAAGAGCGCCGGGCGAAAGCCCGAAG
>JANXPZ010000204.1 GCA_025357055.1 Candidatus Eiseniibacteriota bacterium
CCCTAAGCGCCTCTGGGGCGTTCCATACTTTGTTATTCACTTCGACGACATCTTGATATCGATCAAAAAGCGATTCCGCCTTGGGATCAATCAACCGTTTTTCCACTTTAAAGATCATAGGGAAACCATTTTTCCCTATGCAAACTGACGTCCCTTTCTCGAGAACTTGACAAAATAAAAGATAGGTTGTATGAGATTCGCACAAAAAAGGCCCAGGAACATCAAGAGACAATGGGATTGGTGCGTCTTTTGACGCCGCAATCTTCCCCCGTAATACTTCCGTGATTCGGAACTCCAGTCGTTCGTTCACTGCACCTGAGGCAAACGAGATAAGGTCGCCAATGTAGACATCCTTACTCGTATCATTCGGGTTTGCCAGTGGCGACGGCTCAACCGTCATTGCGATAGCACACGATTGAGCCAGCATCAACAGCAAAGAAACCATTCCGAAACCCTCTCGCGACCTTTTTCCTCTGATGAGATAAGCCATAATACCACCCTCCGTGTGAGTTCGTCCCACGGCCTCTCTGGAGGCCGCACCCCGGGTATCTCCGGCAGACGTCGCGCGAACCGTGAGCCAGCCGGGCCGCGCAGCGCCTGCTTGATCTTCCGATCCTCGCCCGAATGGTAGGCGAGCGTGACGACCATGCCGCCGGGGCCCATCGCCTCCGGCAGCCACTCCAGCGCCGCTTCCAACTCCTCGGCTTCACCGTTGACCCAGATGCGCAGCGCCTGGAAGACTTGTGCGTACCGCCTCGGGTGGGCCGGCCCGCCGAGCGCGCGGTCGATGGCCTCCCGCAGCGCCCGCGTGGTCCTCAGTCCGCCCCCCCGGGCTTCCGCGAGCAGGGCTCGCGCGAGCGACCGGGACCCGACCACGTCACCGTGCTCCCGCAGCACGGCGCCCAACTCGTCCTCCCCCGCCCCCTCCAGCCGCTCCGCGCCCGTCCTTCCGCGCGATGGATCCATCCTTAGATCGAGCGGCCCGTCCTGCATGAAGCTCATCCCCCTCGCGGGGTCATCGATCTGCCTCGACGAAAGGCCGAGGTCGAACAGCGCGCCGACCAGTCCGCCGCCGCCGGCTGCGGCGAGCGCGGCCGGCACTTCCCGGAACGTCGCGTGGGCGAGGCTCACGCGCGTCCCGAACTTCATCAGCCTCCCGGCCGCGTACTCCAGCGCGGAAGGATCACGGTCGCAACCCAGCAGCCGCGCGCCGGGCTCGGATTCGAGCAGCGCCTCGGCGTGCCCGGCGTCGCCGAGCGTCGCGTCCAGGTAGAGCCCGGGGCCGTTCCGCAGGAAGCCCAGCACTTCGGCGAGCAGCACCGGTTCATGACGCACACTCACGTCCCGACTCGCATCCGGCCGGGGCCGCCAGCAGGTCGGCCGCCGAAGGCCAGCAGCGCAGCAGCGCCTCGCATCCCGCCAGCCGGAACAGGTCACGCAGGTAGGACGAGAGGCCGCAGACCACGATGCCGCCCGCGCGGCTCTCGAAGCGCGCGAGCGCCTCCACCAGCGCGGGCACCGTGCGGTAGTCGATGTGGCGGACCTGGGAGCAGTCGAGCAGCAGCTGCTCGATGCCGCGCTCGCCCAGGTCGTCCAGCGTGCGCCCGAGGCGCAGGATGGCTGCGCGGCCGAGCCAGCCCCGCAGGGCGAAGAGCACGACGCGACCGGCCGGCCGCTCGCGCAGCTCGATGCGCGCCGAGGCGCCGTGCCGCCCCCCGCTCAACTCGAGGTTGAGCGCCATGGCGATGCGGTCCTCGTCTCTCTGCGGTCGGGCGACCATGGGGCTCAGTCCCTGAGCTTCAGCGTCTCGAGTCGGGCGAGCGCGTCGTCGGACAGCACGGTCCTCTTCTGGCCGTACTTCTCCACGCTCCAGATGGCGATGTAGCCGATGATGCCACGCAGGACGACATCCTTGCCGAGACCTGCGCGGTCCTGCAGTGCCGGTGGGATCGTGATCCGTCCCTGGGCGTCCACCGTCACCCAACACGCGTCCTCGAGGAACGCGAACACGAAGTCGCGGTCCTCGCGGTCGCCCTTCAGCAACCGGTTCAGCTTCTCCTCCATCGTGCGCCAGTCCTCGACGGAGTAGAGCTGCAGGCAGCCTTCGGAGCCATGCTTGAGGAAGAACCGATCGTGCGTCTTCTTCGAGAACGAATCCCGACGCAACGAGACGGGCACGCTCAAGCGGCGTTTCGGATCGAGCGTGCCCTTCTCAGTGCCGTAGAACGCGGCCATTTCCCGGTCCCCTCAGAACTCGCGATGCACCATTTCGTGCCTCACTTCACCACTTCATCCCACACGCGAGGCAACATAAGCGGGCATCGTGCTGATGTCAAAGGAATTTGTGGGACTCTTCCGGGTCTCCGGCCGAGTCAGACTGCACGGACGTGCAGTCTCAGTGAATCCGGCCGGTTGACCGGTTCGGCGCGCCGAGGGAATCAGCCACCGCCCAGTCCACCCGATAGAAGGAGTAGAAGGGCGCGGGGCGGCCCGCGCCGGGAGCGCTCGCCACGCCGAGCAGCGCGAGCGCGGGCGCATAGCGGCTGCGCTGCCGCAGGTCGTCGGGACGCGGCCCGTGATCCACGATGTACTCGGGGCGCGCGAAGGCGGCGAAGCGGAAGTTGGCGATCGCGTCCGCGGGCAGCTCGCGCTCGAGGTACGGCGCCATCTGCGGCGTCACCAGCCCCGCGAGGTCCACGACGCGGCGCTGGCTGAAGTAACCGAGCGCGCCGATCTCGGACGTGGCGACCATGCTGCGCCCGGGCGTGTTCTCGCGCAGCCAGCGGCCCCACGGCACCAGGCTGCCGCGCAGCCCCGCGCTGAGCGCGCGCACCTGCGGCAGCACCACGCCGCGGAAGACCACGACGTTCTGCACCAGCACCAGCGCGGCGAGCGCGGCGCCGAGCAGCACGGCGCGCCGCGTGCGCGGCGTGGCGGACGCCCCCAGCATCCAGCACTCCCCCGCACGCCACGCCAGCCAGCTCAGCACCGGCAGCAGCGGGAGCAGGTCGCGCGACTGCACCGGGACTCCGCGCACGACGTAGAGCGCCGGCGCCAGCGCCAGCCACACCCACGGCAGCATGCGCTGCGCGCGCTGCGTGATCGGCCGCCGGGTCCACACGCGCGCGCCCCCGGCCAGCAGGGACAGGATCAGCAGCGCGGCCATCAGCCCGTCGGTGGCTCCGACGATCTGGACCTGCCGCCACAGGTTCTCCAGCTGCACGTCCAGCCCCGCCGGCCCGGCCGCCTTCGCCAGGAGGGTCTGCGGCATCGCGCTGCCGAAGTAGAAGCGCGCGAACAGCAGCCAGGCGCCGTAGATGGCGAGCGGCGGCAGTGAACCGAAGACCAGCCGGCGGAGCCCCGGGCGGCTGTCGGTGTCCACGAGCAGGAACACGCCCCAGAGCCCCAGCAGCAGCGCGGCCTCGGGCCGCGTCAGCGCGGCCAGAGCCCACAGCGCGCCGGTGCGCACCGGGCGGGCCCCCCACTGCTGGCCCTCGGTGAAGGCCACGAACCCCGCCAGCACGAGGGCCACCGCGAGCGGGGTCTCGATCCCGGAAAGCGACCAGCGCAGCATCCACGCGTGCCCCGCCCAGGCCACGGTCGCCACCGCGCAGAGCGCCGGGGTCTTCAGGTTGCGTCGCATGAGCTGCAGGAAGAGCCCCACCGACCAGAGCGTGGCGAAGAAGCCGAGCAGCCGCGCCACGCGCAATCCGTCGAAGCCGAGCGCCATGCCGTCGGCGATGAGCGCCGCCCACAGGGGGCTGGTGCAGCCGTAGACGCGCTCGCCCGGGTTGAAGACGAGCCCGTGCCCGGTGGCGAGATTGCGCGCGTACTGCAGATGGATGAAGGTGTCGTCGGTGAGGTACTGGCGCAGCGGCCACATCAGGGCCGTGGCCAGCAGCAGCGCGACGGCAAGCCCCACCCGCTCGACGCGCGTCATGGGGCGCAGCGGCCCGTGGAGCGTGAAGGTCATCGCTTCCCCCCCGCGGCCGCGAGTTCGTCGAGCACCGTGGCAAGCCGCGCGGAGAGACTCGAGCGCGTGTGCTCCTCGAGCCACTCCGGACGGCCCGGGGGCGGGGGCATCTCCGATCCGGCACCCTCCTTCCAGGCGAGGTAACGACGCTCGATCTCCGCGGCGAGCCCCTCCCGGTCACCCGGCGGCAGGCAGGTCCCGCCCGCGCGCCGCACGAGCCGGGCGGCTTCGTCGTCCTCCTCGAGCAGCGCCAGGATCGGCCGGCCCGCATCCAGGTATTCGTAGGTCTTGCCCGGCACCATCGTGCGGTAGCCACGCGGCTTCCACAGCAGCAGCAGTTCGGCGGCCCGCTGCAGCGCGCGTGCCTGGTCATGCGCAAGGGGCCCCGTGAACTCGACGATGCCCTTGAGGCCGAGCGCCACCGCGCGGTCCTCGTAGTCCGTATCGAAGGGCCCCGCCAGTCGCACGCGGATGCGGCGGCGCGCCTCGGGCCGCCGCGCCAGCAACTGGTGAAGCGCCTCGAAGAGCACCTCGACATCGGGCATGAGCGAGAGCGTGCCGGTGAAGACCAGCGTGAAGGTGAGAGGATCGCGCGGCACGGTCCCCGACCCGGGCGGGGCCGATGCGGCGGCGTCCGGCTCGTAGCCGTTGGGCAGGTGCACGACGCGACGCGGTCGGGCCCCGGCATCGCGTTCGAGGTCGTCCGCATGGGTGCGCGAGGCCGCCAGCACGAGATCCGCCCCGGTCAGCACCCGGCGCTCGAGGTCGCGCTGGCGGGCCGCGTGCCACGCGGTGGGCGGGCGCCGGAAGTGCAGCCCGATCCAGGGATCGCGGAAGTCCGCGGCCCACGGCAGTCCGAAGCGCCGCGCGAGCGGCAGCGCGGCCAGGTGCACGCTGTCCGGGGGCGAGGTCGAGAGTACCGCCGAGATGTCGCCGCGAGCGAGCCGCCCGGCCGCCACGCCCCGGGCTCGGCGGGCCCACCCCGCGTAGGAGTCGGGAAGCAGCAGCCAGTCCGAGAGCGCGCGCAGGCCGCCGAAGACCAGGCCCGAGCGCCGGCCCGCAGCCCCGGGCCTGACGGTCGCGGCGGTGGTCGCGGGCCCGGCCACGCGATCACGGCCGCGCCTCAGCCTGAGCCAGGCAGAGAGCGCACTGCCACCGGGCACGCGGATCACCTCGGTCTGCGGGGGGATGCGTCCCTCGAGCGTGTCGTCCCTCACCCAGTAGTCCTCCGGCCCCGCGCACACCACCGTGCAGTCCCAGCCGTGCTCGGGCAACCATCGCGTGAAACCGAGCACGCGGTGCACCCCGCCCCCCGCGAGCGGCGGATAGAAGTAACATAGCAGAAGCAGGCGGCGATTCACCTCGGCCCCCCGCGTCGGTCGCCGGCGAGCCCCGCGAAGAGCGCCTCGATGCGGCCGAGGTTGAGCTCCCGGTCCGCCCGCTCCTCGACCACGCGGCGATTGCGCGCCCGCGCCGCCGCCGCCCACTCCGCCTCGCCGAGCGCGCGCTCGAGCGCGATCGTGAGCGCAGCCGCGTCGCCGCACGGGAACAGCCGCGCGCCGTCGCCTTCCGCCACCCACTCCCGGTTCCCCTCGATGTCGCTCACGACCGGGACCGCGCCCGCAGCCATGGCCTCGAGCAGCGAGACCGAGGTCGAGTCCGACCACGAGGCCGAGAGGTAGACCTCCGCGCGCGCCAGCAGCGCGGCCAGTTCAGCAGGGGCGATGCGCCCGACGAACCGCCACCGCCCCGCCGGCAGCAGCGTCGCGGCCTGCCGCTCGAGCCCGGCCCGCAGGCCGCCATCGCCGGTCACGACCAGGTGCGCGCGCGGATCGCGCTCCAGCACCGGCTTCACCGCGTGCAGGATGGTCTCGAGGTCGTAGACCGGCTCGTGCATGCGCGCGCTCACGATCAGGCCCCGCTCGCGTTCCGCGGGCGGCCGGAAGAGGCCGAGATCCACGCCCCAGGGGATCATGTGCACCTTCGCCGGCGCGGCCCCCAGCGCGCGCGCCGCGCCGGCGAGGTTCGCCGCGTCCGCCAGCACCAGGTCGGCGCGCCGCAGTACGAAGCGGGCACGCGCGCGCTGCAGCGGACCCCGCCGGCCCAGCACGAGCAGATCCGAGCCCCACGCGGTCACCGAGAGCGGGCGCCTCCCCTGCAGTGCGCCGAGCAGCCCGTAGTTGGGCACGTAGTGCGCGTCCACCAGGTCCGGCGCGAAGCGCTCGAGCGCACGCTCGAGCGCCCGCAGCGCGAGCGGGTAGCGCAGGAATCCGGGCAACGGCGCCCGCGGCAGGGGCTCGGCCTCGAGCCCCGCGAGCGGCGCCTCGAGCGACCAGACCCGCAGGTCGTGCCCGCGCGCCCGGAACCAGCGGGCCCAGCGCCGCGTGTGTTCGGCGCTGGCGTTGGAGAGCGTCGCGATCCTCACGAGGCCTCCCCGCGCGCCCGGCCCGCGCGCACGCGCTGCTGCAGCGCAGCCAGCGCGCGCCCGGGCGCGGACGCGCTCGCCGCGTCGAACCAGCGTACGGGGTAGCGCTCCATCCGCGCACCGAGCGAATCCTTGAACGCCACCACCGGGCCCAGGGCCCCGCTCGCCCCGAGGTTGACGCGCGCGCGCCCCGCGCCGTGCGCCCATTCGACCACCGACCAGAGCAGGCAGGGGAACGCGTGCAGGCGCCGGGCCTCGGGGTCGGCCCCACTCCACCAGGCCATCGCCTCGCGCGGATGGTCCAGCACCAGCGTGGCGCACACCAGCGCTCCGCGGCGTCGCGCGGTGAACAACCGCGCCACGGGGCCCAGACCATCCCCGGCGTCCTCGATCAGCCGCCGCGACAGTTCGAGCGGGAGCGGCCGGTGCCTGCGCCAGGCCCGCGCCTGGGCGACGTGCAGCGCGTAGGCTTCCTCGAGCGCCTCCGGCTCCTGGGCGCAGACGAGCCGCTCGCCCGCCTGGCGGATCTCCTGGCGCGACTTCCGGTCCACCCGCGCCCATGCGGCCTCGAGCCCGTCCGTGAGCGCCACGAGCGCAGTCTCGAACCAGCGCGTCTCCCCCGTCACCGACTCGAGCGCACTCTGCGACACCGGCGGCCCCCCGGGCCGGTAGAGCGCCCATTCGCCACCCATCGCGCGCGACTCGCGCTGGAGCGAGCCCAGGCCCGCACCCACCGCCGCGTCCACCACCGCGTGCGCGCCCGGGCCCGCGAGCGGCGTTCCCGGCAGCAGGAAGGGCAGGGCGTGGAGGGCGTGGAAACCGGCGCGCCGCTCGACCAGCACCGCCATTCCGCCGGCGAGCGCGCCGCCGGCCTCGATGGCGAGACAACGCACGCTCAGGCCCGGGAGCACCGCGGCCAGGGCCGCCCAGAGCGCGGGGCGGTGCGCGGGCGTGGCGGCGGGGTCGGTCCGAAGCAGGTCGCCCCACCCCGCCGGCGGTCCGTCGAGAAAGCGGAGGTCGGCCTCCACGTTCCTAGCCCGGCCCGTTCATGAAGCGCGTCGCGAGAATGCGAGCCGGCCGCGAGCTGCAAGGCGGGACCGCCGGCCACGACGCAGTCGGGGTCTGGCACCCCGGACCCAGGCCGCGCGTGGGTGCCCCGGAGCGGCCGGCGGTCCTGCCGCCGCGGATCGCGGCAGGATCGCGTTCGCAGCAGTGGTCCATGAGTGGTCCGGGCTAGCGCAGCAGCGCCACGCGCAGGGTCCGCGCGTGACCGCCAGCCTCGACGCGGACGAAGTACACGCCGGGACGCACGAGGTCGCCCGAGGCGTCGCGACCGTCCCAGAACACCTGCTCGTTGCGCCCGTCGAAGCGGTGCAGCCTCCGGCCGCTCGCGTCATAGACGGCGCCCCGGTACGCCGCAGAGTTGCCGGCCAGGCGCAGCGTGAGCCCTGCGCCGGTCAGCCAGCCCGGGTTCGGGTATGCGCGGACCTCGAGGACCGGCGGCGCGGGTGGCACCGGGGGCACGTAGGCCGGATCGAATCGGCTGAGTCCCGTCGCCGTGCCGATCCAGGCCACGCCGGACACCGGGTCCACGCGGATCGCTCGCACCTCGTCCCCGGCGAGCGGCGAGTTGAGCGCGTTGTACTCGACGATGCTGCCGCCCGGGCCGTAGACGTGCACGCCGGCGTCCGTCCCCACCCAGACCCTGCCATCGGGGCCCACGTCCAGCGGGTGGCAGGCCCCGCGCGGGGCCGGGCTCCCGACCAGCGGCAGGGGCTGAAAGCCGGTCGGCGGCGAGAGGGAGGATGCGCGGAACAGGCGCAGGTCGTCGGTGGACATCACCCAGATCGAGTCCCGGTGCGCGACGATCCCGAAGATGTCGAGCGTGTTGAACGCGGGCAGGTCACCGCCCCCCGCCAGCACCAGCGTGTCCCCGGGCGCCACCGGCAGCTTGAAGACGGTCACGCCATTCCCCCGGTATCCGACCCAGAGGTTCCGGCGCAGCTCGTCCACGACCAGGGCGCGCACCATGCTGCCGGGCATGCCCGGGGTGTTCTGGGGCCGGTAGTTGGCCCGGTAGTCGCCGGCCGGATCGTAGTACTCGATCCCGATCGGCGAGGCTTCGACGTCCGAATCCATGCCGAACCACCGGCCACCGCTCGTGTCGAAGGCCGCGGACCAGGCGGTCGTGTGCATGTGCCTGCTCAGCGGATCCTCGCCGGGCTGGTGGTGGGTGAACACCGGTGGAGACACGTCGTCGTCGAACGACTCCACGGCCGAACCGTAGTTGCCGACCCACTTCCTTCCCTCCCGGTCCACCAGCAGGGCGAAGGCGTATTCCGACCGGAGGAAGGTGCTGTCGCAGCCGCTGAGGCAACTGCCCGCGAACCAGTTCCTCCAGCGCGTCCCGTCGAAGCGACCCACACCTTCGTCGTAGGTCGTGAGGTAGACGCGCGCGCCCTGCAGCGTGATGTTCTGGACGTCGTTGCCGACCAGGGCGTCGGGCTCGTGGAGCGTCCAGGCCACACCCGTCCAGTCCAGCAGCCCGGCGCGGTCCGCGCCCCACAGACGCCCGGTCTCGTCCGTGGTCGTCACGACGATCCCGCGGCAGACCGCGCTGCCCTGCACGACGCAGGAGGACGAGCCCGGGGAATCGTGGATCCAGCTCCAGCCTGCGCCACCCCAGCGGTAGACGCCCCCCTCGCTGCTCGCGAGGATCACGCCGCGGTCATCGGAAAGGGCCAGCACGGTCCCAATGCCACCGCTCGGGACCCAGGTGCCGTCCGCCTCCTCGAAGACCAGTGGCACGCCACCCACCACGGTCATGAGCGTGCTGCCGTCCCAGGCCAGGGCGAGCATCGCCGTGTTCGCGAATGCGGCGTCGGCCAGCGACCAGGACGCGAGCCCGGTGGAAGCGCGGCTCACGTAGAGGCCCTTCGCGGTCGAGACCCAGAGCGAGTCGCCGCGCAGCACCACGCCGCTGATCACATCGCTCGCGAACGGCGAGGGGTTCACGCCCTCGGGGACCACCCCCGCGATCTCGCTGCCGTTCCACAGCGCCACCCCGCGCTCGGTCCCGATCAGCATGGTGTCGCCCACCGCGCGCAACACCTCGATGGCGCCGCGGGGCAGGCCATCGAGCTCGCTGATCAGGTCCCAGCGCTGGCCGTCCGCACTCAGACGGCTCACGCCGCGATCGCGGGACCCCACCCAGAGCCGGCCCGAGCGGTCGAATTCGAGCGCGGTGAGGGCCTGGCTGGCGAGCCCGCCCGGCTCCCGGGCGATGCTCTCGAACCGGTCCGCCGCCGACAGGTAGCGCAGCAGGCCTCCGTCGAGCGACGCGCACCAGAGGGTGTCCTGCCGCGCCACGAGATCGCTGTAGATCTTGGCCCGCAGGTAGGTCGTCCACGCGCCCGCCGCGGCCACCGCCGGGAACAGGGTGACCGCCAGCAGGAGCGCGACACCGAGCCGGACAGACTTCGAGCCAGGGCGCATGAGGCTCACTCGATGTGGCCGAACATGGACATGAAGCGCAGGCGCCACACCAGGCCCACGGCTTCCCAGATGATGCGCCGGTTCATCTTGGACACACCGGCACGGCGATCCGTGAAGATGATGGGGATCTCGCGGATGCGGAACCCCTTCTTCCAGCACTTGAAGCTCATCTCGATCTGGAAAGCGTAACCGTCGGAGGCCACCCTGTCGAGCCGGATGGCCTCGAGCGCCCTGCGGCGGAAGCACTTGAACCCGCCGGTCGTGTCGTGCACCGGCAGGCCGGTGATGATCCGGCTGTAGAGGTTCGCCGAGTACGAGAGGATGAGCCGGTCGAGCGGCCAGTTCACCACCGTGACCTTGCCGTCGAGGTAGCGGGAGCCGAGGACCAGGTCCGCGTCCCTGGCGGCCTCGAGGAAGCGCGGGATGACGGCCGGGTCGTGCGAGAAGTCGGCGTCCATCTCGAAGATGAATTCGGCCCCGTGATCGAGCGCGTAGCGAAAGCCGTCCCGGTAGGCCGAGCCCAGGCCGAGCTTGCCGGGGCGCTCGAGCAGGTGGATGCGCGGCTCGCGCTCCATCCACGCCCGGACGACGTCCGCCGTGCCATCAGGCGAGCCGTCGTCCACCACCAGCACCTCCACCCCGCACGGCAGATCGATCAGGCGCCCGATCATCTCGCCGATGTTCTCGCGCTCGTTATAGGTCGGGATGATGACCAGCTTCTCCACCTTACGCGACCTCCTCACGGGTCCCGGGCCGCACCCCGCTGCCGGCGGCCCCCGGCCCCCGGCTCTTCCACCACGACCAGGCGAACCCGCCCAGCACCAGCAGCAGGCTCAGGAGCGACAGCAGCAGCCCGCGCATCACGGCCGGCGATTCATAACGGAATTCGACGCGGTGCCGCCCGGCCGGGACGACCACCGCGCGCAGCAGGTAGTCCGCCTTGAGGATCGGCGTGAGCTTGCCGTCCACGCGCGCGGTCCAGTCCGGGTACCAGAGGTCCGCGAGCCGGAGCAGCACGGGCCCGGGCGTCTCCACCTCCACCGTCACGTCGTTCAACCGGTACGAGACGATCCGCGCCTGCCCGCCCGCGGCGGGCCCGAGCTCGCGCCCCGGGTCCTGTTCGAGGTAGGAGAATCCCGCCATGTCACGCGTGCCGAAGCGGATCGAGTCGAGGATGGCCTTCGCCGGCTGGATCACCTTGTAGCCGTCCACCAGGGTCGCGCGGGGCAGGGCCGAGGTGTTGTCGTAGACGAACATGCCGTCGCCCTGGTAGACGAGGTGGACGAATCCCGGCGCGCTCGGAAGCGCCCGCTCGGTCACCAGGTAGCGCACGTTCAGCAGCCGCATGAAGTCCAGGTTCATCTGCGCTCTCAGGTCGGCGAAATCCTGGAAGAGGCGCGGCTTGGCCGCATGCATGCCGCCGATCGAGGAGATGCCGTAGCCTGCGAAGCGCGTGGCGAGCGGGTCATCGGGCGTCATGATGCGGAAAGTGCCCGGCGGCCCGACCTTCTCCAGGAACTCGATCACCCCGTCGCGCCCGCCGAACGCGGTGCGGCTGCTCACTTCGCCGATGGTGGGCTCCATGACGCGCGCGCTCACCGGCCACAACTCGAAGAGCAGCAGCACGAGCACTCCGCCCGTGGCGGCCAGCGCCGGCAAACGGCCCCGGCGCGCGAACCACGCGAGGCCGAGGGCGAGCAACCCCAGCAGGCAGGCGCGCCCGAGGCCCGAGACGAACCCCTGCCAGGCGAGCGCGGCTTCCTGGGCCGAGAATCCCGTGGGCCCCTGGGTCGAGCCCATCACCATGCCGCCCTTCTGGGCCAGCGCCATCTTGACGTACGCCTCGCGCCACAGGCCCTGCCCCATCACACCCACCACCAGCGCCAGCGCGAGCACGCCCGCGAGCACGACGAGCAGGCTCCCGACGCGGCGCGCCCGCACCCGCGGCTCGGCCGCCGCGGGGTCAGCCCCCGGCAGGATCGCGCTCCAGCCCCAGGCCGTGCCGAGCGTGACCGCCAGCTGGAACAGGATGATGACCATCACCGGCACCCGGAACTTGTTGAAGAGCGGCAGGTGGTCGTAGAGGAAGCCGTAGGCTGGGAAGTAGCGCCCGAAGGCGACGATGAGCGAGAGCCCGGCCAGCACCAGCGCGAAGGCGCGGGGCGCGCCGCCGGCGAGGAACGCCGGGATGGCGAGCAGCACCGCGACGACGCCGAGATAGGCGTTCGGATAGTCGGTGAAGGGCATCCCGCCCCAGTAGGTCGCGCCCCCGAAGCCGACCCAGCCCGGCACCAGCACCGAAGGCAGCTCGTAGGGCGCCATGGACCAGGCCGTCGCGTAGTCCATGCCGACGCCGCCGCCCGCTCCGCCCCCGCGGATCGAGTAGCGCGCGTAGTCCTGCAGCGGCAGGTTGTAGAAGCCCGCGATGCCGAAGGCGAGCCCCGCGGCCAGGGCGACGCCGACGGCGCGAAGCGTGAGCGGCAGCAGGTCGCCCCGCCGCTTCAGGAGCGCCGCCACCCACTCGACCACGAGGTAGACCGCGATGGCGATCCAGGTGTAGAAGCAGATCTGCACGTGGGCGCGCAGCAGCTGGAAGCCGCCGGCCAGCGCGAGCCAGGCCAGGTGGTGCAGCCCCCCGCGCCTCAACCAGCGCACGGTCAGCCACAGCATCAGCGGAAGGTAGGCCGAGTCCACCAGCTGGCTGCCGTGACCGTGCGAGCCCACGGCCACCAGGTTGGGGGCGAAGACGAAGGCCACCGCCGCCAGCAGCGCCCCCTCGGCGCGGGCCCCCAGCTCGCGGGCCAGATAGAACATGAACAGGCCGCCCAGGAAGTAGTAGAGGAGCATCCAGGTCATGTCCGGCAGCGGCACCAGCTTGTTGACGAGCGTCAGCGGCCAGTCGGGCGGGTAGATGAGCGGGTTGTACGCGCCGCTCGCGAACGAGGGCATGCCGAGGAACACGTACGGGTTCCAGAGCGGGTAGACGTGCTCCTGGTAGAGCGACTGCTCGCCGATGCGCACGAAGCCGACCGGGTTGATCGCGTCGGGCGAGACGAACGTCTTGCCTTCGAGCACCAGCTGGTGGAAGAACACGACCGTCAGCAGGCCCAGGATGAGGGCCGCCCACCGGGCGGTCAGGGTGAAGGGGCGCCCGGCCTTCGGGGCCGCGGGACGCGCGGGCTTCTGGACTTCACGGCGGGCGGACTTGCGGTCGGACATGCTCTCCCCGTGGATGGTGGTGGACGAAAGCGTCTCAGGGCTGCGGGGCCCGGCCCCCGGCCGGGCTTGCCACCAGCCGCTCGATCTCCTCGACCATGCGCCCGGCCAGATGGTCCCAGTCGAACGGGAGCGCAAGCCGGCGGCTCGCGGCGGGATCGCGCGGGGCGTCCAGCGCCCGCGCGACCGCCTGCTCCCACTCCGGGACGCTGGCGGCGAACTGCAACAGCGGCGGCGCGGACTCGAGGTCGAGCACCGGCGTGGTGACGACCGGCAGCCCTGCCGCCAGGTACTGGTAGACCTTGTTGGGGTTGATGCCCTGCACGTGCGGCAGCGAGGCGCGGAACGGGATCACGCCCAGGTCGAGCCCCTGCAGCCACGCCGGCACGTCCTCGTAGGGTCGTGGGCCCAGCACGGCCACACCCTCGCGCGCGGCGAGAGCCCGCACCTGCGCGTCGGTCGCCGGGTCGCCCGGGCCGACGAGCACGAGCGTGCCCCCGCGGCGCGCGCGGCGCAGCGCCTCGAGCAGCTCGAAGTCGAGGAAATGTGAGAGCAACCCGAGGTAGCCGATGCGCGGGCGCGGCAGGGCGGCCAGCTCGGGCGGCACCTCGCGCGGCGCGGCGAAACGGGCGTGCTCGACCCCGTTCCCCAGCAGGAACAGGGGCCGGTCCGTCTGGTGGCTCAGCTCGCGCCGGTAGTACTCGGAGACCACGAAGAGGGCGTCCACTTCGGCCAGGGTCCGCTGCCAGTAACCGCGGGCCCAGGCCGGAGCCGCGGCGAACTGAAAGGGCGAATCGTTGAAGTCGTAGAATAGCAACTTCCGCGGGAGCCGTGAAAGGACGCGGGGGCAGTAGATGTTCGAGGTCATCACCACCGGCCGGGGCTCGACCCCGAGGCGCCGCAGCATGCGGCCCAGGTAGCGGCCGGCCACCCGTTCGATCAGCGCCCGCCCGGGCGCCAGGGACGCCACTCCGTTGTAGAGCGGGCTCGTGGTGCCGGGCTTGAGGAACGGGACGGTGAAATAGGTGACGTTCCCCTCCCGCCGCGGCTCCCACGGGTCATCGCCCCGGACCGCGGGTGGCTGCGCGAAGAACACCCGCCAGCGCTCCGGGAAGCGCGACAGCAGGAATTGCTTCCGGGTGCGGAAGTAGCCCCAGCGCACCTCGGAGAGGACGAGCAGGTCCATCAGGCCACCCCGGGGCCCGTGCCCCCGGCGGGGGTCACGCGCTCCGCGCCGCGCGCGCCCCCCCGCAGCTCGCGGGCCTGCTCCACGTAGGAGCGGTGCGCGCCCGCGTTCGCCTCGGCCTCGGGCGGCCTGCCGAGCCGGGGGTCGCCGGCCACCCAGCGCCGCGCCCAGGCCTCGAGCGAGAGCCAGCGCCAGACCTGCAGCCCGGTGGACCTGCGCCCCGCGAGGAAGTCCCCGAGCCCGGCGGCGAGCACGTCGCGGTCGAGCCACTCGTGCAACGGCCCGGGCGTGAGCAGGCGGCGGCGCGCATCAGCGGCGTAGCGCCCCCGCAACCACAGGTCGGCCGGGGTCTCGAAGCCCTTCTTGTCGCGCCGCGCCAGCACCGCGGGGGGGACGCGGTCGGCCAGCGCGCGCCTCAGGACCGCCTTCGTGGTGTCCCCATCGAGCCGCATCTCGTCGGGGAGCGAGAAGGCGTACTCGACCAGTCGGTAGTCGAGGAAGGGCAGCCGCGTCTCGATCGAGAAGGCCATCGAGTCCCGGTCTTCGTAGCGCAGCAGCGAGGGCAGCAGCCGCTGCAGCGTGTCGAAGGCGAGCTGGCGCGAGAGCGCGCTCGGGAAGCCGCGCGGCGGCTGCGGGAGATCCGGCCTGGGCAACCCGCGCAGCGCGCCCGTGAGGACGCGGTCCTTGCCCTGCCCGAAACGGCGCCGCAGCGGAGCGACCAGTCCCGCAGGCAGCCAGGGCTCGAACGTCAGCGCGAGCGTCGTGCTCGGACCGAGACGGCGCGCCACCTTCGGCAGCAGGCGCAGGAACCCCGTCAGGTCGCCACGCGCGACCAGGTCGCGCAGCCGCACCGGCAGGTAGCGGAAGTAGCCCGCCAGCGTCTCATCACCACCCTGCCCGTCGAGCAGCACCTTGAGCCCGTGCGCGTGCGCCAGCTCCATCACCTTCCACTGCGAGAAGAGCCCCGGCCCGGCCGTGGGCTCGCCCTGGCGCGCCGCCAGTCCGTCGAACGTCGCCCAGAAGTCCCCCCCGTCCGGCACCACGACGTGCGAGTGCGCGCCACTCGCCACCACGGTCGCGCGCATCCAGTCGCGCTCGTCGAACTCCGGGCCCTCGTCGTAGGCGCAGGTGAAGGCGTGCATCGGGTGCGGCAGCAGGCGCGAGGCGGTGGTCACGACCGCGCTCGAGTCGAGCCCGCCCGAGAGACACGAACCCACCTCGACGTCCGCGCGCAGCCGCAGGCGCACGGCGTCGGTGAAGAGCCGCGCGAACTCGCGCGCCTGCTGCTCGCCGTCCCCGGGCGCGCGCCCCGGCTTCAGCGACCACCAGCGCTCGATCGCGAGGCCGCGCTCCCCCACCACGAGGTGGTGCGCCGCCGGCAGGCTCATGAGCCCTTCGAAGAACGTGCCGGCGTCGTGGTCCACCCAGTCGAGCGCCAGCAGGTCGCGGATGGCCGCGAGCCGCGGCACGACGCGGCGCTCCTGCGTCAGAGCCAGCGCCTCGGGCTCCGAGGCGAAGGCGAAGCGCCGCCCGTCCCACTGGTAGTAGAGCGGCTTCACGCCGAAGCGGTCGCGGGCGCAGAACAGCTCGCGCCGCTCGCCGTCCCAGATCGCCAGCGCGAACATGCCGTTGAAGCGCGCGAGGCACGCGCGGCCCCAGCGCCGGTAGGCGGCGAGGATCACCTCGGTGTCGCTGGTGCCGCGGAAGGTCTCGCCCAGGCCCTCGAGCTCGTCGCGCAGCTCGACGAAGTTGTAGACCTCGCCGTTGAAGACGATCCAGTGCCGGCCGGCGGGGTCGCTCATCGGCTGGTGTCCCGAGGGGCTCAGGTCCACTATCGAGAGCCGCCGGTGGAGCAGCCCGACGGTGAAGCGGGCGGCGTCCCGGGTGGGCCGCCTCGCGCCGGGCGCGAAGGGCAGACCGCTGGTGAACACGTCGCGCGGCGTATCGGCCCCGCCGAGGCAGGCGAAGCCGCCCGCCGGATCGAGCAGCACCGCGCCCTCGTCGTCGGGCCCGCGGTGGCGCATCAGCCCCGACATGAGGTGCAGACGGCCGAGATCGGCGCGCCCGTCCGGGTCCCAGAGTCCCGCGATCCCGCACATGCTCCGCTGTCCTTTCGACTCAGGTCCCGGCGGGGACTTCACGGACGGACTTCGCGCGCGCCACGGCTCCGCGGTCCTGCAGGAGTCCGAGCCGCCACACCGTGACCGCGAAGGCCAGGGCGATCAGCACCTTCACCACGACTCCCCCCCCACCCGGCGGCGCCAGCCGCTGCCCCGCCACCGTGAGCGCCAGCGCCAGCGCGAACACGAGGGTCAGGCGCACGCCACGGAACGGCACGGGGTGCACGCGCTGAGCGACGACATAGGTCAGCGCCGCGGACGTCACGTAGCCGAGCGTGGTCGCGATCCCCGCCCCCAGCGGTCCCAGGCGCGGGGCGAGCAGCAGGTTCGCGACCGCGGCCATCACCGCGGCACCGCCCGCAGACCAGCCCAGCAGCGGGGTCCTGAGGGCGAGCCCGATGCCGACGGAGACCACATAGTAGGCACCCTGCGCGACCGCGGCAAAGGCCAGGAAGGCGGCGGGTCCGGCCGCCCCCGCGTACGCGGGCGGCACGAGCACGGCCAGCGCCTCGGGCGCGAACAGCCCGGCCAGCATCGCGGCCAGGCTCGCGGCCGCGACATAGGCGGCCAGGACGCGCGCGTAGAGCCGCCCGGCGTCGGGCGAGTTCGCGCGCGCGAAGGCGAAGGGCCCGTACGCCAGCTGGAAGGCGGACACGGCCATGGTGACCAGCGCGAAGAACTTGATCGCCACGCCGTAGACCGCCACGTCCTCGAGGCTCCGCGTGCGCTGCAGCATGTAGCGGTCCAGGGAGGTGATCACCCCGTAGGCGACGGCCACCGGCACGAGTGGCGCGCCGTAGCCCAGCATGCGGCGCAGCGTCGCCCTGCTGAAGCGCGGCGCGATCGTGTGCCGGATGAGCACCAGCGCGAACAGCGCGCAGGCCGCATCGCCCGCGAGCCGCCCGTAGAGCACGCCCGCGACCCCCATGTGCTTCGCCAGCACGAGCCAGAGCGAGAGCCCGGCCGTGAGGACGGTCTGCGCCAGGTTCAGGGCGATGAACTTCCAGGGCTGGAAGGTGACGCGCAGGAGATCGTTGGCGAACAGCACGACCAGCGTGAAGGGCAGCGTCACCGCGCCCAGGAGCAGGTACTTGCGGTAGACGTCGGAGCCCACCAGCGCGCGCGAGAGCGGCGTAGCGAAGAACGCGAGCAGCAGCGCCACGAGCGTGCCGGTCGCCAGCCGGAAGGCGAGCGAGGTCGAGGCCATGCGGATGCGGGCCGCGCGGTCCGGCTCCTGGTAGAAGAAGCGCCCCAGCGCGCCGTCCATGCCGAAGACCAGCACCAGCACGGCGGTCTGCAGGTAGGCGAAGACCAGGTCGGAGACGCCGTACTCGCCGCGGGCCAGCACGCGCGTGAGCACCGGCACGAGCAGCAGCTGCACCGCGCGCCCGCTCACCTGGCCGAGCCCGTAGATGAGCGACTCGGCCGAGAGCTTCTTCAGCGCCTCGCGCACCGGCGTCACCGCGGCCGCCCGAACGGGTTGGGCTTCGCGCACCACGGGCACTCCCAGCGGGTCGGCCAGGGCTTCGGCGGATCGAGCACGCTGTGCTCACCGCATTCGCGGCAGACGTGCGTCACGCGGCGCCGGCCCGGCAGCGTCGCGCCCGCACGCACGTCCGGCGCCACGGCCGGCACGCCGGTCCTGCGCAGCGCGAGCACGAAGTTCGCGTCGCGCGCGAGGTCGGCGCCGAGGAAGCGGTGCAGCCAGGCGAGCGCGTCGGTGAACGGGCCCTGCAGCCCCTTGGTGCGCGGGTCGTTCATCCACGAGAAACCCGCGGGCACGAACGCGTGCGCGGCCGGCTCCAGGCCGCGGCGGCGGAAGCGCTCGAGCAGCCCGGCGAGATCGAAACGCTGCTGGTGCTCGACGCGCTTGCGAAACTTGAGCAGCGCGTACTTCGCGAAGTAGCCGGCGAAGCGATACAGCCGGTCGTCGAACGCCGCGGCGCGCGGCACCGAGAGGTAGACCGTGCCGCCCGGGCGCGCCAGCCGCGCCAGCTCGTCGCAGCACGCCTCGAGTTCGGTGACGTGCTCGAGCACGTAGTGGCACACCACGAGGTCAAAGGTCCCGGACCGCAGCGGCAGCCGCGCGAGGTCGCCGCGGAACACGCGCACGCGCTCCGACAGCGGCGGCGGCCCCGGCGGGAACTTGATGTCGAAGCCGCTGATGTCGAGGTCCGGCCGCAGCGCGTAGGGCCACGAACCCGGTCCGCAGCCCGCGTCGAGCACGCGAGCGCCCGCCGGCTGCGCCGCGATCACCTCGCGCAGGAACACGGGCAGCTCGCCGGGCGCGGCCTCGGGCTTGCGGACGATGGGCTCAGTGGGCACTGGCCCGCCCGCCGAGAATGCGCGTGCCCGTCTCCCCGGGCACGACGAGCACCGGTTCCTGAGTCTCGTAGCCGCCCTCGTCCGGGTCACCCGTGAACGAGAAGAGCACCAGATGCTTCGGCCGCCCGGGGATCCGCTGCACCGCAAGCGCACGCTTCGCCGCGGCGTCCCAGCCCGGCAAGTCACACGTCGTCGGGCCGCCGACCGTGGCGCGGGCAACGCTGACGGCCAGCGTCATCGCCAGCGCGATGGACCCGGTCGCTCTCCGCCTCATAGCCTCACCTCCGCCGGGTTCCTGCCCGAGACCGCATCGAACAGCGCGCGCGGCACGGCCGCAGCCGCGGTGAAGTTGCCACGCGCCACCAGCAGCGTCCACAGCGCGGCCTGCTGGGCCAGGAACGCCAGCGGCCAGGTCGCGCGCGCAAGGCCCCGCGCGTGGCGGGAGAACAGCCGCACGTTGGCGCGCAGGCGGTGGTAGGTCTTCCACGCGTTCGCATCTCCGCCGCTGCTGGCGCTCACCTGGTGCCAGAGCCGCGCGCCGGGCACGAACAGCAGCGCGTAGCCCGCCGCGCGCGCGCGCAGCGACCAATCAGCGTCCTCGGCGTAGATGAAGTAGCCGTCGTCGAGCGGCCCCACGCTGCGCCACGCCTCGGCGGTCGCGAGCAGGCAGCAGCCGGTCAGGTAGCCCGTCTCCTCCACCTCGCGGTACTGGCCACGGTCGCGCTCGCGGATGCCGCGGTGCGACGTGTGCGCCAGCGCGGGGTCGCAGCGTCCGCCGGCGTACCAGATCACGTCCGTGGGCGCGGCGTGGTAGATGAGCGGTGCCGCGGCGCCCGCGTCGGGGCGGTCGGCGAGCGCGGCCAGCAGGGGCTCCAGGAGCCCGGGTTCCGCCTGCACGTCGTTGTTGAGCAGCATGACGGCGTCGGCGCCGGCGGCGAGCGCGCGCTCGAGTCCCGCGTTGTTGCCGCCCGCGAAGCGGCGGTTTTCGGGCAGCGCGAGCAGGTCCACCCACGGGTACTCCGCCGCGATCGCGGCCGGTGTGCCGTCGGACGAGGCGTTGTCCACGAGCATGACGCGCAGCTGCCAGCCCCCGGGCACACGGCAGCGCGCCAGCGAGTCCAGCGTCTCGCGTGTGAGCGGCAGGCCATTCCAGGCGAGCACGACCACCGTCAGCGTCCTCACGCCCGGGCCGCCTCCTCCGCGGCGGCGGCGCGGCGCGTGGCGACCGCGGCGGCGATGGCGGAGGCGAGCAGCGCGAGCGCCGCGGCCGTCAGCGGCGCCCCGGGCAGCCCGGCGTAGCGCGCGTAGAGCCACCATACGTCGATCGCGTTGACCAGCGCCTGCTGGTCGGTCGCCGAGATGCCCAGCCGCGCGTCCGCCGCACCCGCCGCCCCGATGCGCGGCATCTCGCCGCGCGCGTGCGCCGCGAGGTCGGCCGCGAGCATACGCCAGTGCACCACGATGGGCGTGTAGCGCGGATTGAAATGGCTTCTCTCCATGAAGCGCGGATCGTTCATCGCCATCGTGTACGGGTAGTCGCCGGTGGCGCGCATCTCGGCACCAAAGTAGACGCCGACGCCGCCGAGCGTGACGACCAGCCCGGCGATCCCGAGCGCCCACGCGAGACGCTTGCGCGCGCGCGTCGCGTGATCGAGCGCGAACGCCACGCCAAGGAACGCTGGCGCCAGCAGCGGCAGCAGGTAGCGCGGCCCCCATGAGCCGTCGGCCGCCCACTGCTCGAACGTGCCGTACTCCACCAGGCCCGCGATCGACGCCAGCACGATCGCCACGCCGGCGTTGTGCGCGGCTTCGCCATGGCGCGGCTCGCGCGACTGCGCGCGCGGGCGGAGCATCCCGGCGACGCCAGACAGCGCGAGCACGATGGCGGGCGCGAACCAGACGATGCCCTTGCCCGGGGACAGCAGCAGTCCGTAGAGGCCCACGGGCAGCGGCGTCGAGAACCCGCCCGCGGAAGCCTGCGCGCCGTAGCCGGTCTCGAGCAGATTGCCGAAGCGCGCGAGGTTGTAGGCGAGGTGACCCAGGCCGGCGAGCGCGACACCCGCGAGCGGGATGATCCAGCGCGAGAGCCGCCGGAAGCCGAGCGCGGTCAGCGCGAGCAGCACGATGGGCAGCATGGGCAGCTTGACGCTGACCGCGAGAAACGCGCCAAACGCGCAGAAGAGCAACCGCCTCCGCTCGTCGGGCAGCGCGCGCGCGCCGCCCGCGCTCGCGAGAGCGGCGTTGCCCAGGGCCAGCAGCAGGCCGAGCGCCTGCAGCGGGTCGGCCATGAAGCTCTTGGCGTAGACCCACACGGGGGTCGTGAACCCTAGCAGCGCGGTGGCCGCGAGCGCGGACCGGGGCTTGACGCCGAGCCGGCGGGCGAACGCGTAGAAGGCCGCTAGCAGCAGAGCGGTGATCGCGGCGTTCAGGAACGAGGCCCCGAAGCGCGCGGCGAGCACGGCCTTCTCGTCGCGAAAGCGCGCGGCGCGCGCGGCGAACTCCGCGGCGCCGACCAGAGGCATGGCCAGCACCGCCTGTCCCGCGGTGTTCTTGCTGTAGAACCGGCCGTCCGGGCCGCGCAAGGTCGCGCCCTCGGGCACGTCAATGCGCCCGTGCAGCATGGCGCGCGAGAGCTCGAACATGGTGACCTCATCGCTCCCCGCGATGCGGCCGCCACCCGTGAGCGCGAAGACCAGAAACGCCGCCAGCGCCACGAGCCGCGCGGTGCGGCGCGTCCCAGGTCCCACGGGCGCGCTCACCAGCCCCTCCCGGGCTTCAGCTCGCCCACGAGGTCCGCGGTGGAGGCGGCGAGCGCCGCCCACGAGTGCTTCGCCTGCAGCGCCGCGATCGGCGCCGCCATGCGCTCGCGCATGCCCTGCTCGAAGTAGCGCACGATCGTGTCCGCGAGCGCGTCCGGGTCCTCGGGCGGACACGTCAGGCCGGTCTCGCCCTCGCGCACGGTCTCCGCGATGCCGCCGACGCGCGTCGCGATCACCGGCACGCCGAGTGCGTAGGCCACGTGCGTGACGCCGCTCTGGGTGGCGCTGCGGTAGGGCAGTACCGTGACGTCGGCGGCGCGGAAGAGCGCCTCGACCTCGTCGTCGGCGATGTAGCGGTCGAGCATGCGGACAGCCCCCTCCCCCGCGGCGCGCGCCAGCGCGTGGTAGCTCTCGGGCTTCTCGTAGAACTCGCCCGCGACGACCAGTGTCGCGCCGGGACGGCGCGCACGCACCCTGGGCCACGCCTGCAGCAGCGTGTCGAGCCCTTTGTAGTGGCGCACGTATCCGAAAAACAGCGCCACGTCACCGGTGAGCCCGAGCGCCGAGCGTGCACTGTCGCGCGTGTGCCGCCCGCGGTCGAACTGGGCGTAGAACGGGTGCGGGACGCGCCGGCGCGGGGCGCCGGGCTTCAGGCGATCGAGATCCCGCTCCACAGAATCGGACATCACCAGGTAGCCGTCCGAGTTGCGCAGCATCCAGGCCGAGAAGGCGTCGTCGAAGAACCGCTTCTCGTGCGCCACCAGGTTGTCGCACACGAGCAGCACCCGGGTGCCGCGCCGGCGCAGCGCGCCGACGCTGGAGGCGAAGGCCGGGGCGAAGAACGGCATCCACCACTTGAGCACCACGGCGCCCGGCGCGTAGCGCTCGAGGTGCGCTGC
>JANXPZ010000166.1 GCA_025357055.1 Candidatus Eiseniibacteriota bacterium
TCGCCATTCGTGATCCGTCCCTGCAGTGCGGCTTGAATCAAGCCCAGCCGCCGGCCGTCCCGGTTGCCCATGAGATAGAGGTCCATGGGGGGACATAATCACGGACGCGTTAGGGGGGGACATTTTGACTGACGCACCACATCAGGCTTTGCATGAGCGCGGCCAGCTCGGCGGTGTCCACGGTCTTCGCCTCGTCGTTCCAGCTCGCCGAAACCGCGAACCACGCGCCGTCGCGCCGCCCCAGCAGCCAGGTCATGTTGAGCACGCCGGGCTCGCCGCCCCCCTTGTAGCCGACGTAGGTCCAGGCCTTCCGGTCCAGTTCGACGCCCGGGTTGATGGCGAGGATGGCGCGGGCCGGCGCCGTGCGCCGGTTGGCCTCGCCCTCGGTGCGCGTCCGCAACCAGGCCATGGCGCGGCAAAGATCGGCGGTCGAGGCGAACCACTCGAGCCGGTCGATGTCCACCGGCGCGAGCAGGTCGAACCCCGCGAGGTCGGTCCGCGCCATCCGGCTCAGGCTGTCGTCGAGATACGCGCGGCGTCCGGCGGAATCGCGGGCGAGGTAGGCGCTCCTGCGCTCCGGGTGGTCCGTCGCCTTGAGCTGGAACAGCTCGCGCGTGGCGAGGAACGGCACGTTCCGCTCCGGCGTCGCGTGGCCCATCGTCTTCTGCGCAGCCTCCACCGCCGGGCGGCCGAGCAGGCGCAGCAGGTGGTCGGAGGCGGTGTTGTCGCTGATCGAGATCATCTCGCTCGCCAGCGTCTGCACGGTCAGCGGCGTGCCGGCGGGCCACGACTGCAGCACCCCCGAGGGCAGCGACTTGAGCCCGTCCTCGAGCCGGACCACACGCTCCCAGGGCACGCGGCCCGCCGCGGCCTCCTGCGCGAGCGCTCCGAGGACGTAGAGCTTGAAGGTGGAGCCGATCGCCATGGGCGCGTCGGGATCGAGGGCGTGCAGCGTACGTGGGGCGCTTCCGTCCAGTCGGATGACGGCAAGCGAGGTCCGCCCGTGCAGCGCCTTCAGCCTCCCGATGATCTCGTCGGGAGACTTCGTCGCGGGCTGCGGCAGTCCGAACCAGAGCATGGTGATCCGGTACGGCGCGACCGATTCGATCCCGATCTTCGCGGGGAAGAACATGTCCTTGTCGGTCTCGAAGCGGTACTCACCGTAGTCGGTGCCCCGCGACGAGGTCTGGACCGTCCGCACGACCGCGCCGCCCTTCGCGTGGAACTGCTGGAAGATGCCGGTCAGCTGGGCCGGCGGGACCTGGGCCAGGAAATCGGGGTGGAAGAGCGTGTCGGGCGCCGCCGGCTCGGCGACGAAGCGCGCCGCGATCTCGCTCACGCGCCGCGCCAGCGGACCGGCGTCGCTCTGGGCGGCCGCAGGACGCGCGGCGAGCACGGGGAGGGTCAGCAGAAGGACGATCGCGGTCGCGACACATCGGTGAATTCGCATGGTCTGCTCCACGGTCACATGGACCTGGCCGAGGGGTCTCCAGGTGAGCGCCGGTGGGCGCCGGCGGCCGGCCGGCGAAGAGGCGGCATCGCACCAGGACGGAGAGTTCCGGACCACCACTTCCGTGCGGCGGAGTCTACACCCCTCCGCCCGGCGGATTCAGCAACGCGCGTTCCGCGGGCCCTGCCCGCTGCGACCCGCGGCGCGCCACCCGCCGGAACGCCACCGGGAATCGTCGCTGGGCCCGGGGACGCCGTGCGTTGCACCGCCCCCGGCCCGGGACTACTCTCGCGCCATGACGAAGGCCGAGGCGAAGAAGCGCATCGAGCAGCTCGCGGGCGAGATCCGCGGGCACGATCACCGCTACTACGTTCTCGACCGGCCCGGCATCGCCGACGCCGCCTACGACCGGCTCTTCCGCGAGCTGCAGGACCTCGAGGCGCAGTTCCCCGACCTGGGCGCGCCGGACTCGCCCACGCAGCGCGTCGGCGGCGGCCTGCGCACCGCCTTCCAGAAGGTCCAGCACCTGCAGGCCATGCTCTCGATCGATTCGCTCATGGCGGCCGACGAGGTGCTGGAGTTCGACGGGCGGGTTCGCAAGGGACTCGAGGTCGAACGCGTAACCTACGTGGCAGAGCCCAAGTTCGACGGTCTGTCCGTCGAGCTGGTCTACCAGGACGGCGTCTTCGTCCGGGGCTCGACGCGGGGCGACGGCGAGACCGGCGAGGACATCACCGGGAACCTGCGCACCATCCGCGCGCTGCCCCTGCGCCTGCTCGAGGGCGGCGTGCGGCCGAAGGGCCTGATCGCGGTGCGGGGCGAGGCGCTCATGACGCTGGCCGAGTTCGAGGCGCTCAACCGGCGCCTGATCGAGCGCAGCGAGGAGCCCTTCGCCAACCCGCGCAATGCGGCGGCGGGGGCGGTGCGGCAACTGGACCCGAAGATCACGGCCTCGCGCCGGCTCGACCTCTACGTCTACGAGATCATGGCGGCCGAGACCTTCGAGCCCCGCACGCAGACCGGGACGCTCGACGCCCTGCGCGGGTGGGGCTTCCACGTCGAGCGGAACGTGCGCGTCTGCGACGGCATCCAGGATGCCCTGCGCTACCGCGACGAACTGCAGGCGAAGCGCGAAACGCTCGACTACGAGATCGACGGTGTGGTCATCAAGGTGGACCGCCGTGACTGGCAGGCCCTGCTCGGCATGCGCTCGCGCTCGCCGCGCTGGGCGGTGGCCTTCAAGTTCCCGCCGCGCATCGAGGTCACGAAGGTGCTCGACATCGTCGTGCAGGTCGGGCGGACGGGCAAGCTCACGCCGGTCGCCTCGCTCCAGCCGGTGGACGTCTCCGGCGTGACGGTCTCGCGCGCCACGCTCCACAACGAGGACGAGGTGCTGCGCAAGGACGTGCGCGTCGGCGACACGGTGCGCGTGCGGCGCGCGGGCGACGTCATCCCCGAGGTGGTCGAGGTGCTGAAGGAGAAGCGCCCGCGCGGCACGACCGCCTTCGCCATGCCGGCGAAGTGCCCGGTGTGCGGCGCCGCGGTCGAGCGCGAGGGCGCGTACCACGTCTGCACGAACGGGCTCTCGTGCCTGGCGCAACTCGAGGGCCACGTCATCCACTTCGCCGCGCGCGGCGCCATGGACATCGCGGGGCTGGGCGGCAAGACGGTGAAGCAACTGATCGAGCAGGCCCTGGTCAAGGACCTTGCCGATGTCTATGCCCTCACGCCCATCGACTTCGCCGCGCTCGAGGGCTTCGCCGAGAAGTCCATCGAGAACATGGCGGCCGCGCTCGAGGCCAGCAAGCAGCCGCGCCTCGACCGCTTCCTCTTCGCCCTGGGCATCGAGCACGTCGGCGAGACCGTGGCGCGGCTGCTGGCCGAGCACTTCGGCGCGCTGGCGCCGCTGATGGAGGCCACCGCCGAGGACCTGCAGCAGATCCACGGCATCGGCCCCGAGGTCGCCGAGTCGGTCGCGCACTTCTTCGCGAGCAAGCGCAACCGGAAGGTCATCGAGCGGCTGCTGCGCGCCGGCATCCAGCCCGTGCACGAGGCGCGCGCGAAGGGACCGCAGCCGCTGGCCGGGCAGGTCATGGTCTTCACCGGCGGGCTCGAGGGCCTGACCCGGCCCGAGGCGCAGAAGCGGGCCGAGGACGCCGGCGCGCGCATCGCCTCGGCCATCTCGAAGCGGGTCACGCTGGTGGTGGCCGGACCGGGCGCGGGCTCCAAGCTCGACGAGGCGCGCAAGCTCAAGCTCGAAGTCATCGACGAGGCGGAGTTCCTGAAGCGCATCGGGGGGAAGTGATGCCCGCCCGAGCGCGATTGGCCCGGCGTCGCAGCCGGCGTCCGGCGAAGCCCTGACCATGCCCGCGCTCACCAACGCCGACGTCGCGCGCGTGCTCGGCACGCTCGCCACCATGCTGGAGATCGACGGCGCCAACCCGTTCCGCACCCGCGCCTACCGCGAGGCGGCCCGCGTGCTGGACGCGCTGCCCGAACCGGTCGCGCGGCTCGCCGGTGAGGAGGGCGCGCTCGAGGCGCTGCCCGGCATCGGCAAGGACCTGGCGCAGAAGATCCGCGACCTGCTCGCCACCGGTTCGACCGGGTTGTACGACGAGCTGCTGAAGAAGTACCCGCTCGAGCTGGTGCACCTGACCGATCTGCAGGGGCTGGGCGCGAAGCGCGTGCGCGCCCTCTACGACGCGCTCCACATCCGCGACCGCGCGGGACTCGAGGCCGCCGCGCAGGCGGGGCAGTTGCGCGAACTGCCGGGCTTCGGCGAGAAGCTCGAGCAGAAGGTGCTGCACTCGCTCTCGATCGCCGAACAGGTCTCGGGGCGCCTGCTGCTCGCGAAGGTCTGGGAGGTGGCGCACGGCCTGGCCGACCGGCTGCGCGCGGTGCAGGGCGTGACGCGCGTCGAGCTGGCGGGCTCCTTCCGCCGGCGCCGCGACACGGTGGGCGACCTCGACCTGCTGGTCTGCGGCGGCACGCCGGAGCAGGTGATGGACGCGTTCACGACCCACGACCGCGTGGCCGAGGTGATGGCGCGCGGCGAGACCCGCTCCGCCGTGCGGCTCACGGACGGCCTGCAGGTGGACCTGCGGCTCGTGCCCGGGGAGTCCTTCGGCGCTGCCCTGCTCTACTTCACCGGCAGCAAGGAACACAACATCGAGCTGCGGCGCGTGGCGAACGACCAGGGCCTGACGCTGAACGAGTACGGGCTCGCGCGGGAGGCGGACCAGTCGGTCGTGGCCGGGCGCACCGAGCAGGACATCTACCGCGCGCTCGGCATGGACTGGATCCCGCCCGAGCTGCGCGAGGCCCGCGGCGAGATCGCGCTGGCGCTCGAAGGCAGGCTGCCGCGGTTGATCGAGCAGGACGACCTCCGGGGCGACCTGCACATGCACACCACGCGCAGCGACGGGCGTCACACGCTGGCCGAGATGGTGCGCGCGGCGAAGGAGCGCGGCTACGCCTACGTCGCCATCACCGAGCACTCGAAATCGCTCGCCATGGCGGGCGGCTTCGACGAGGCACGCGTGCGCCGCTCGGTCGGGGAGATCGCGGCCGTGCGGCGCGAAGTGCCGGGCATCGAGGTGCTGCACGGGCTCGAGGTGGACATCCTCGCCGACGGCTCGCTCGACCTGGACGACGACGCGCTCGAGCTGCTCGACTGGGTCGTCATCTCGCTCCACTCGCGGCTGGACCAGCCGGCCGAGGCAGCGACCGCGCGCGTGCTCAAGGCGCTCGAGCACCCGGCCGTGTGCGCGATGGGCCATCCGACCGGGCGCATGATCGGCCTGCGGCCCGCCTCGCCCTTCGACATGGAGCGGGTGCTCGAGCGCGCGGCCGAGCTGGGCGTGGCGATGGAGATCAACTGCCAGCCCGATCGCATGGACCTCTCCGACGTGAACGCGCGGCTCGCCCGGGAGAAGGGCGTCACGCTGGTCATCGACACCGACGCCCACAGCATCGCGAACCTGGACTACATCCGCTACGGCCTGTTCGTCGCGCGACGCGCCGGGCTGACGAAGGACGACGTGCTGAACGCCTGGCCCTGGGAGCGCATGCGCAAGATGCTGCGCAAGGGCCGGGGCGGCGCGGTGAAGCCGGCCGAGCCGGCGAAGCAGCCGGCGCCGAGTCCGGCGAAGACGCCCGCGAAGCGCGCGGCGAAGCCGAAGAGCGCGAAGACGCGATGAGCGCCGCGCACTCCGGCCGGCGCCTCGCGGTGCTCGTCCTCTTCGCCACCGCGATGGGCTGGCTCGAGGCGGTCGTCGTGGTCTACCTGCGCGCGCTGCTCGGCGTGGCTCACGGGAGCGCCGCGCCCGCCCCGGACGAGTTGACGCGCGGGATCGCGTCGCTGCCCTGGCTCATCGACACCGAGCAGGGCCGGGAGGTCGCGACCATCGTCATGCTCGCCGCGGTCGCCTGGCTCGCGGCGCCACGGCTCCTGCCCCGGCTGGGCGCGTTCCTCGTCGCCTTCGGCGTCTGGGACATCGTCTACTACGTCGCGCTCTACCTGCTGCTGCGCTGGCCACCGAGCCTCGCGACGCTGGACCTGCTCTTCCTCATCCCGCCGGGACCGTGGTGGATCCAGCCCGTCTGGGTGCCGGTCGCCATCTCGTGCGCGATGATCGCGGCCGGCTCCTGGTTGTTCACCGCTCCCGGACGGCCGCGCACCGGCTGAGCGGGGCCGCGTTCATCGCATGCCTTGCGCCTTGTGTCGGCGACGCCGGATGCCGTGCGCCCCGGGTGAGGCTATGATGCGCCGGCAGCGTGACTCATCGGACCCGTCCACCTCCCTCTGCCCAGGAGATTCGTCATGAGTCGTCCCCGTCTCGCCCCCGTTCTGCTCGCGCTCCTCCTGCTGCCCCTGCTCGCGGCATCCGGCCTCGCGCAGACACCCGCGACTCCCGGCCTGTCCCTCGCCGACCTGGACACCACGGTCGCGCCCTGCCGGGACTTCTACCGTTACGCCGACGGCGGCTGGATCGACCGCGCGAAGATGCCCGCGGCCTACTCGCGCTACGGGGGCTTCGAGGAGCTCTCCGACCGCAACCTCGAGCAGGTCCACCGCCTGCTCGATGACGCGGTGCGGGAGGCGAAGGGCTCGACCCGCGGCGACCTCGGGCTGCTCGCGACCTTCTACGGCACGGCGATGGACTCGGGCCGCGCGGAACTCGACGGCGTGCGGCCCGTCGAACCGCTGCTGGCACGCATCGCGGCCCTCAAGAGCAAGACCGCGCTGGGCGCGGAGGTGGCGCGGCTCCACGCTGAAGGCATCGCCACGCTCTTCTTCCTGTCGGGCGCGGCCGACCCCGGGAACAGCTCCATGGTCATCGCGACGGCGAGCCAGGGGGGCCTCTCGCTGGCCGACCGCGACTACTACTTCAGATCCGACTCGGCCTCGCAGCACGTTCGCGACGAGTTCGTCGCCCACGTCGCGCGCACCTTCCAGTTGCTGGGCGATCCGGAGAAGGCGGCGGACGCGCAGGCACAGGTCGTGATGGGGATCGAGACCGCGTTGGCGCGGGCCTCCATGACCCGCGTGCAGCTGCGCGATCCGAAGGCCACCTACCACAAGCTCCCGCTTGGCGGGCTGCAGAAGCTGTGTCCGTCGTTCGACTGGAACTCCTACCTCGCCGGGTCGGGCGTGCCGGGCGTGACCGAGCTGAACGTCCGCCAGCCGGACTTCTTCACTGCGCTCGACAGCACGCTCCAGGCCGTGCCGCTCGCCGACTGGAAGACCTACCTGCGCTGGCACGTCGCGCGCGCCACCTCGCCGGCGCTCTCCACGCCCTTTGTCGAGGAGGACTTCCGCTTCCAGCAGGTGCTCAGCGGCGCGAAGGAGATCCTGCCCCGCTGGCGCCGCGGCCTCGAGGCCACCGACCGGTCGCTGGGCGACGCACTCGGCGCGGTCTACGTGAAGACGTATTTCACGCCCGAGACCAAGACCCGCATGCTCGAGCTGGTGAAGAACCTCAAGGCCGCGTTCCGCGACCACATCCAGGCCCTGCCCTGGATGAGCGAGGCGACCAGGGTCCAGGCGCTGAAGAAGCTCGACGCGATGGGAGTGAAGATCGGCTGGCCCGACCAGTGGCGCGACTACTCCGGGCTCAAGCTCGAGCACGATTCGTTCGCAGCGAATTCGATGCGCGCGAACCGCTTCGAGCGCGCCTGGCGGCTCGGGAAGATCGGCAAGCCCGTGGA
>JANXPZ010000168.1 GCA_025357055.1 Candidatus Eiseniibacteriota bacterium
CGCGCGCGGCGGCGGCCCAGTCCGCCCGCGCTTCGGCGGGCGCCACGCCCAGCGCTGCGAGCGAGCGCTGCGCGGGCGCGGGCAGCGGCGGGCCTGCCCCACTCCAGCCCTCCTCCGCCGCGGCCAGGAGCAGGACCGCGGCCGAGCCGTTCGCCCGGTGCTGCGGGGTCCCGCTCAGGGCATGGCGCAGCCGCCCGGCGAGGGTCGGGCCGAGTCCGCTGCGCGTGGGCCAGAAGAGTGCGCGGCGCAACCGGCGCCGCAAGCGGGCGCGCCGGGCGCCACGGATGGCGTCGTCGTACGATGGCCCCACCCGAGCCTGCCAGCTCGCGACCCAGGCCGCGACCACCGTGCGCCACTCGGCCTGCGCCCCGGTGGCATCGAGTTCCACGACCCGACCCTCCCGCCACCCGACCGCCGTCTCGAGCAACGCCAGGAACGCAGCCCGCCGGGGCCCGCTCCAGGCGGAGCACGCTGACCGGCCCGCCCACTCCGCGAGCGCGCGGGGCCCATCGGGGTATTCGCCCCGGCCGAGCGCCTCGACCCGGACCACGTCGAGCGCGCACTTGAGCACGGCGTGGCGCGCCTGCAGGCGCTCCAGCGGAGCGCGAGCCACGAGCAGCGGCCAGGCGAGCAACAGGTCGAAGGCGCGGTTCTCGTGCAGCAGCAGGATCTCCTCGCGGCTCACGTCCGCTGCCTCCCAGCGCGGGACGCGGTCACGCCAGGCCGGGTCACCTGCGATGACGAGCCCGTGGCGCGCGAGCTCGAGCGTCGCAGGACGCGCCGGCAGGCGCGCAAGGTCGGAGGGGATGACGAAGGCCACCTCGAGCGGGGCCGCGAGCCCCCAGGCCAGCAGCCGCGCGCGCAGCCCGGGGCGGTCGGCACGCGCACGAGTCTCCGCCGCGCGCTGAGCGGAGCGATCCCGGACCACGGCATACACATCCAGGTCGGAGAGGCAGAGCTCGCGGCCACCGAGCGCGACCCACACCCCCGACCCCGAGGCGTGGCTCCCTCCCACGATGAGCGCGAGGGCGTCTCCCGCCCAGTTGCCGGCGAGCGCGAGCGGGGGCGACAGGCGGGCGGACACGCTGCAGCCAGGGGATCGCGTGGCGGCCGGCACAGGTTCCTCGGGCACGATTCGGGGGTCGCTCACCGGGTGGCTGGCGGATCAGATCCGCCGGTAGATGAATTCCGGGATCTCCAGCCGACGGCGGTTGAGCACCATCCCGAGCACGCTTCCACCGGCCCGGTTCATCAGGTCCACGGAGCGCGTGAGCACGGGCCGCTTGGTGCGCCCCGCCTGCACCACGACGACGACCCCATCGGCCACCGCCCCGAGCGTGGCCGCGTCGGGCGACTCCAGCACCGGGGGCCCGTCGATCACGATCCAGTCGTAGCCGCTGGCGATCGCGTCGAGCGACTCGCGCAGGGAATCCGCAGTGAGCGTGGTCGCCTCGCGCGAGCCCTCGGGGATCGGCATCAGGTCCGGGCTCGGCGCCTCGGACCAAGCCTGCCGACGCGGTGTGGCGCGCGCCGGGGGTGCCGCCGTGGGCGAGCCGTCGGGCCCGTAGGCGGGGCGCCGGGCGTGCGCGTCCACCAGCAGGACCCGCAGGCGCTCGTCACTCGCCAGCGACTGGGCGAACTGCGCGGCCACGGTGGAGGTGCCTTCGCCGCCCTGTGAGGCGCTGAACATCACGACGCGCGGGATGCGCTGCGTAAGGGCGGCCTCCAGACTGATCCGCAGTCCGGTCAACTCGCGCAGCACGTCGACCGGAAGCTCCGTCAACCCGTCGAGAGCCACGATCCGGCGGACGCCCCGGTCGCCCAGCGGGACGGGGCGCTCCGCCACCGGGCGGACCGCCTTCATCGCGACCGGCGGAGCCGTGGCAACCGCCGGTCGCGCCGGCGGGGCAAAGGCAGTCACCGGTCGCACCGGTGGAGCGACGGGGTCGCCGGCCGGCGGGGCTGAACGGGCCTTGCTCAAGGCGTCGAAGAGGCGGGTCATGCGCTTCGATCCTGCGCTTCACGGGGACGCGGACGCCAGACGCCCCGCTTCCGCTCCCGGATGGCAGCGAGCACCGGCAGCCGGACTTCCTCCTCCGCCTGGGGGGAAGTGCGCACCGTGAGATCGAGACCATCGACGAAGAACGCCAGGCCGATGCCCACGACCAGGGCGAAAGCCGGCGCGAGCCCGATCCGCACGTAGTCCTGGGTGTTCTCCTGACGAGCGGGGCTGGCCGGGTTCAGCATGAAGACCGAGATCAGCGGGACCGTGTTCTCGTTGACGCGGGCCTGGTCGCTGCTCCTCGCGAGGTCGGAATAGCGCTGCTTCCAGGTGGTGATCTGGTTGTCCATCTCGACCATCCGGGCTTCGAGGTCCGGCATCTGAGCCAGCTTGGCATTCATCGTCCCGATGTCACGGTCGATCGCGTCCAGTTTCGCGCGTGCCACCTGCGCCCGGGAGCGTGCGATGACGCAGCGTGCCTGCGCTTCGCGCTGCATCAGCTCATTCAACGTGTCGAGGGTGACCTGGGCGCCGATCACCTCGGGCGAATCGCTCTTGTAGAGCTCGAGCAGCCTGGCGATGCGGCTCTGCTGTTGGACGACCTGTGTCTTGACGAGGCCGATCGTGCCGTCGAGCATGCTGGACTGCAACAGGCCCGGCTGGTCGACGTCCGGGTTCTCCTGGAGCTCGCTCATGATGCGGTACTGCGACGTCGCCTCAGCCAGCTCCCCCGCGACGGTGGCCCGGCCCCCTTCCAGCCCGCCGCGCACGGAGATCAGCGACTGTCGCTGTCCGGGCAGATCCACGATCCCGGTCTGGTTGCCGAACTCACGGCGAAGCTCGGTCCAACGCCGCAACTCGTCGGAGGCCCGCTTGATCTCGCCGTCGAAGAAGCGCCGCGGGTAGCTGAGCTGGGCGCTCTGGCGGTAGTCGATGTAGGCACGCAGGAGCGCGTCGCAAGCCCGCTCGGCCACTCGCGGGTCACGGTCGCCGTAGTCGATGACCAGCACATTGCTCTTGCCGGTCACCTGCACCCCCACCTGGTGTTCGTTCAGCGCCACGGCCGGCCGGCCGGCCCGCTCCTCATCCAGGATCTTCTGGGCGCGTTGCAGGACCGGCCAACTCTTCGCCGTCTGGATCTCGTTGCCGAGCTCGATCTCCCATTCGTTCGGAACCTGGCGAAAGGGATTCATCACGCTCTGCTGCTCTCCCCGTCGCACCAGCACCTGCCCCGACGAGACGTAGTACCGGGGCGTGCTCAGGGTCACGACCAGCACGGTGCCCAGGGTCGCCGCGAACAGCCCGAGGATGATCCAGCGGCGGCGGAACACCACCGCAAAGAACTCCCGGGCGGTGGCGCGCTGGGGACCGGGGGTTGCTGGGACGAGCTCGGGCGTCATGCGGGCATCTCCCTAGCGGACCGACACGCGACCGGAGCCGAACACCCGGTCGAGATTGAAGAGCTCCCACCCGAGGAAGGCGGCGGACCCGGCCGGGATGGTGCGCGAGAAGAACTGCTCCACGAAGACACCCACGTTGCCGATGGTCGAACGCGGCACGAAGACGATGTCGAAGCGGGAGAGCGGGACGTCACCGCCGCCCCGCAGAAGCCGGTCCGCGCGGATGCGGGCGACGCTCACGGAGCCGAGACCCACCCGGTGCATGACGATCACGCTGTTGCGCGCCGCATCGTCCTCGAAGCCCCCGGCCTCGGCGATGACCTGCAGCAGGGTCGGGAGCGATTGAACCACCTGCGAGCCGGGCCTCTTCACCCGCCCCAGCACATGCACCCGGTTCGCGGCCGACTTCACGACCTCGACCGTGACGCGCGGCTGCCGGTACTCGGCCGCCAGCAGCCGGATCAGCTCGGTCTGGAGCTCGACCGGCGTGCGGCCTGCGGCCACGACGTCCCCGATCGGGAAGACCGTGATGCGGCCATCCACCCGCACCACGACCGGGCGGATCAACTCCCTGGTGAGGTCCTCCCGGGGACCGAAGTTCAAGCCCAGCTCGTCCCCCGGAACGATGCGGTACTCCGGGATCTGCCCCCAGTCGATCTGATCGAGGGGCAATTCGACCGGAGCCGGCGCGCCGAAGACGGGGCCCGAAGACAGGGCGACCGCGAGCATGACGGCAATGGCAGCGAAGCGCTTCAAGACCACTCCAAGGTCGGAGACTCCTCCGGGATCCCTGCAGGGACGAGCCGGGGCACACGGCGGTTGAAGGACCTGACGGCCTACCAGACGCTGGGGATCGGGACGAATCCCGGTCCACAATTCATCAGCAGGGTGAAGGAACTAACCAGCCCTGCCCGAAGCGGTAGCAAGACGCGTCTCGGCAAACCTCCGCCCTGGAGCTAGTCGAGCACCGCAAGTCACGGTGCGATGGGGACTTGAATTGTAGGCGGCGGCTGTCTGCTCTGTCAAACGTCTCAGCCCCTCCGGGCCGGGGCGGCGAAACGCAAGGCCTATGCCGACCCCAGACGTGGCCGGGGCTTTTCACCCCTGGTCAACTGGAGATCCTGGCCAGGACAGCGCCTGCGAAGAGCGGGACCATGATCTCGTGGTGGCCTGTAAGGGAATAGCCCCGTGCCCCCTCGGCCCGGGTCGGGCGCTCGACCACGTTCACACGCGGCCGGTAGTGCTGGACCTGGTCGAAGTTCGCTGTCGTCAGGCCCTCCAGGCCGGCGCCCAGGTTCCGCGCCACCGCGAGCGCCTTGAGGAAGACCTCGGGCAGCACCACCGCCGAGCCGAAGTTGAGCACGGCCGCGCCGCGCGCCTCGGCCAGCGTCGCGGCGAAGATGCGGAAATCACGCAGCGAGGTCTCCCCGAGCGCCGCTCCGTCGCAGGCCGGGTGGTAGTGGACCGTGTCCGTGCCCACCGCGACGTGGACCGTGGCCGGAACGCCGAGCCGCCACGCCGTCGCCACGAGACTCGCGCCGGCGTGAGGCGGCGCCTCCTCGCAGAGCGCCCGCCCCCAGCACTCGCCCAGCCCCTCGCCACGCCGCGCCCCCTCGCGCAGCGCGGCGTTCATGAAATCGCCGGTCTCGTCGACCATGCCGAAGGAGCCCGTCATCAGGTTCGCCTCGACGTCCTCGGAGGTCCGGCCCGCGCGCGCGATCTCGATGTCGTGCAGGGCGGCCGCCCCGTTGAGCGCCAGGTGCGTGATCACACCGCGCTCGAGCAGGGTGATCAGGCAGGGCGATACGCCCACCTTGACGACATGGCCACCGCACATGGCCACCACCGGACGTCCCCGCCGGTGCGCCTCGGCGACCCGATCCACGACCTCGCGCAGGGCCCGCGCCGCCAGCTGGTCCGGGAGCGAGTCCAGCACGGCCGCCGCCGCCTCGGGCGCGAGGGGCCGCGCGAAGTCCTCGATCCGCTCGCGCGTGGCCCGCTGCCCGAAGGCGCCGACCGCGAGCCGCGTGAGGTCCGCCTCCCGGTAGCGCGACATCAGCCCCCCGTCCTTGCCTCGACCAGCACGACGCTGATCGAGCCGATGGCGACCTTGCTCTTCATGAGCACCGGCATGCGGCGCTCGTCGTCCGTGACCCAGATCACCAGCCGGCCCGAGTTCTTGAAGATGCCCCCGGCCTTCAGGATGGGCTCGATGCCGATGCAATCGAAGGTGCCGGCCGGGGTCTTGATGCGCTCGCGCCCCAGCACCTTGACCTGCAGCGGCTGGCTCTTCCGGCTCGCGTGATAGTGAAAGACGATGCTGCCGCCCAGCGGCAGCGCCTGGGTGCGGAAGTAGTAGAACGCCGAGAGGGCGTCCTGCACCCGCGCGGGAACCGGGAAGGTGCCCCCGTCCGAGTAGACCGCCTCGTTGCGGACCGGGTCGAAGACGATGTCGCTCTGCTGGCGGAACTTCCCCTCGCGGCGGTCCTCGACGTAGCGCCTGCTGTAGAGACCGTGGCGGTCCCAGTACGACTCGATTCGCTCGCGGACCTTGTAGAAGCGGCTGAAGAAGGCGTTCGACTCGGCGCGCGCCAACAACAGGTACACCTCGTGACCCTTGTACTGGCGCACCTCGGGGATCTCGAGCCAGGCGTTCCCCGCGTGGATGATGCCGTACTGCACCGAGAACTTGAGCGACTCCCGCGCGCGGAAGGGTTGGGCCGGGGCGGGCAGCACCTCGCGCTGGCCGGGGCCCGGCATCTGGATGGACGAGGCGATGTCGGCACTGTCCACCGGCACGGGCAGGCTGGAGTCCCCCGCAGGCGAAGCGCTGGTCAGGGCGAGCGCCAGGAGGAGGCCGGCGAACGCGCGCGCCGGAAGGGCGAACAGGCGCCTGAGGGAGGCAAACCGTGGCTTCATGACGCTCCCGACGGGTTGCAAGTCCAGGGCCGAACGAGGCGTCGCACTCATCGCTCGACACTATGTCGGCCACCCAATCCACTGTCAAACCCGTCTCCGGGACCCCGCAGGGGTGGATCAGCGGGCCCCGATGGGGCATTCCGAGACCGGCGAATCTGCGAAAACGAGAGGCGGATGCAGGACACCTGCGCTCCCCGGGCCTCAGTCGGCCGACGACGGCGAGACAAGGCCAATTGCAGTCGCATATTACAGTCCAATCAGGCCAATCAAGTGTATTGGACTGCACCAAAGTGAATCTCTTGGAGCTTGAAGGCCGGTGACAAATGGCGATAATGTCAATTGGTCGGTGCCAATCGGCATCCAGCAGCCGTTTCGACCGGAGGTGGACATGGAGATCACGATCGATCGCGGCAGCCGCGAGCCGATCTACCAGCAGATCGCGCGGCAGGTCCGCGACCTGATCACGACCGGCAAGCTCCCGGCCGGCTTCCGGCTGCCACCCGAGCGCCGCCTCGCGCAAGCGCTCGGCGTCAGCCGCAGCACGGTGCTAATCGCCTACCAGGAACTGCGCGCCGACGCGCTGATCGACGCGCACGTCGGACGGGGCACGATGGTCACTCCCTCCGAGGGCACCCCCGAACGGACGGAGGTGGAGCAGGAGTTGCCCTGGCGGCAGATCTTCGGAGCCGCCGCCTCGGGCTTCCAGGACCCGCTCGTGGGCGACCTGCTGCGGCTCACCGAGCGCGCCGGCGCGATCCCGCTGTCCTTCGGCATGCCCGCCCCCGAGTTGCTGCCCTTCGCCGAACTGCGCGAGCTCATCACGGGGGTGCTGGACGACACCGGCCCCGCCGCCCTGCTGCACAGCCCCACCGAAGGGCTCACGGTGCTGCGCACGACGCTCGCGCAGATGATGGCCGCGCGCGGGGTGAGCTGCACGCCGGACGAGGTGCTGGTGCTGTCCGGCTCGCAGCAGGGCCTCGACCTCGCGGCACGCATCTTCCTCGACCCCGGCGATGCCGTGGTCGTCGAGCAGCCCTCGTTCATCGGGGCGCTGCAGACCTTCCGCGGCGCGCGGGCGCGCCTGATCGGCGTGCCCACGGACGAGCACGGGATGCGCACGGACGTGCTGGAAAGCGTGCTGTCGCGCTTCCGGCCCAAGCTCATCTACACGCTGCCCACCTTCCAGAACCCCTCGGGCACGGTGCTCACGCTCGAGCGTCGTCAGCACCTGCTCGCGCTCTCGCGGCGTTACCAGGTGCCCATCCTCGAGGACGACCCCTACTCCGAGCTGCGTTACGAGGGCGATCCGGTACCGTCCCTTCGGGCGCTGGACCCGGCCGGCAACGTGCTCTACCTGTCCACCTTCTCGAAGCTGCTCTTCCCCGGCATGCGACTCGGCTTCCTGATCGCCCCCCGCGCCGTGCTGCGGCAGTTCGCGCTCGCCCGGCAGACGGCCGACCTGCACTCGAACACGCTCGGCCAGTGGGTGCTCGACCGGTTCATGCAGGGCGGGCGCATGAGTGCCCACATGCGCGTCGTCCGCCATGCGTATCGAAGGCGCCGGGACGCGATGGACGCCGCGCTGCGCAAGGCCGCGGTCCCGGGCCTCGGCTGGCAGCGTCCCCAGGGCGGCTTCTACTTCTGGTGCCGGCTTCCGGCGGGCGTGCGCCCCGCGGCCCTGCTGGCGCGCGCCGCGGAGGCCGGCGTCTCGTACCTGCCGGGGCGGGCGTGCTTCGCCGACGAGCCGCCCACCGAATTCATCCGCCTCAACTTCTCCTACCCGGACGAGGATCAGATCCGGGAGGGCGTCGCGCGACTGGCCGCGGCGATCCGCCAGGAGACGGGCCACCCCGACACCACGGAACTCCAGGCCGCCTCGACGCGGCCCATCGTCTGAGACTCGAGGAGAACGCCATGACCTCACGATTCGCGCGCCGCCTGGACGGGATGAAGGCCTCGGAGATCCGCGAGCTGCTCAAGATCACGCAGCGGCCCGAGGTGATCTCCTTCGGCGGCGGGCTGCCGGCCCCGGAGCTCTTCCCCATCGAGGACCTGAAGGTCGTGATGGCCGACGTGCTCGACCGGGAGGGCCCGCGGGCGCTGCAGTACTCGACCACCGAGGGGCACCCCGGACTGCGCGAGGCCATCGCCCGCCGGCTGAACTCCCAGCTCGGCACGGCGTTCGAGGCCTCCGACATCCTGATCACCTCCGGATCGCAGCAGGGGCTCGACCTGACCGGGAAGGTCTTCCTCGACGACGACGACGAGGTGCTGTGCGAGAGCCCCACCTACCTGGGCGCGATCAACGCCTTCCGGGCCTACCGCCCGCGCTTCGTCGAGGTGCCGACCGATGACGACGGCATGGTCCCGGCGGAATTGGAGCGCTCGCTCGCCGGCTGCCGGCGCCCGAAGCTCCTCTACGTCGTGCCCAACTTCCAGAACCCGAGCGGGCGCACCTGGAGCCTGGAGCGGCGCCACGCCGTGCTCGACGCCGCGGCCCGCCACGGGCTGGTGGTCATCGAGGACGATCCGTACGGTCAGCTCTGCTACGAGGGGACGACCCCGCCGGCGCTGGCCTCGCTGCCGGGTGGCGCCACGGTGATCTACCTCGGGACGTTCTCCAAGATCTTCTGTCCCGGGATGCGCGTCGGCTGGCTGGTCGCCCCGCGCGAAATCTACGAGAAGTGCGCGCTGGTCAAGCAGGGCGCCGATCTGCACACCTCGACGCTGGCGCAGTATCAGATCCTCGCCTACCTCGAGCGCTTCGACATCGACGCCAGCGTCGCGCGCATCTGCAAGGTCTACCGGCGCCGGCGTGACGCCATGCTGCGCGCGCTCGAGTCGGAGTTCCCCCCCGGGGTGTCCTGGACACGCCCGCGGGGCGGCCTGTTCCTCTGGGCGACGCTCCCCGAGGGCGTCAGCGCGCGGGAGGCGCTGGTGCGGGCCCTCGAGCGGAACGTGGCGTTCGTGCCCGGCGGGTCGTTCTTCCCCAACGGCGGTCACGAGAACACGCTCCGCCTGAACTTCTCGAACATGCCGGAGGAGCGCATCGCCGAGGGCATCGCGCGGCTCGGCGCGGTGCTGCGCGAGCTGTGCGCGGCGCCCGCAGGGTAGGCGCGCTCCGCCCGCGATCCCGGACTAGTCCAGGGCGGCGCCCGTCTCCACCGGCCAGTCGCGCTCGTCGAGCGGCTCGCCGGTCGCCGGGCCGATCGCGCTCAGCGCGAAGCGGCCGGGGGGCAGCACGCGACGCGCCATCTCCACGACCTGGTCGCGGGTCACGGCGAGGACCCGCTCGAGTTGTTCGTCGGGCGAGGAGTAGGTGCCCCGGTAGATCTCCTCGTGGGCGAGGTGGACCATGCGGCTCGAGACGCTCTCCTGCCCCATGACCACGCTTCCCTTGATCTGGGAGCGCGCCGAGGCGACCTCCTCCTCCGACGGCCCGTCCCGCACCAGCATCTCGAGTTCCTGGCGCACCCGGTCGAGCGCCTCGCGCCCGCGGTCGGGCGCGACGCCCAGCTGGATCGAGACCAGCCCGGTCTCGCGATGGAAGTCCGCCGCGGAGAACACGGAGTAGGCCAGCCCGGCCTCCTCGCGCACGCTCTGGAAGAGCCGCGAACTCATCCCTCCGCCCAGCAGCGTGTTGAGCACGATCAGCGCGTGGCGGTCGGAGTCGTTGTAGCCCAGACCCCGCGTGCCGAGCGCGAGGTAGAGCTGGTGCAGGTCCGCCCGCGTCTCGTGCCTCACCCCCGGCACGAAACCCGCGGGCGGGCCGGAGAGCGGCAGGGCCAGCCCGGCGGGCGGGGCGAAGTGGGTGGCGATGACCTCGGCCACGCGCTCGTGCTCGACCGCCCCCGCGGCCGCGACCACCAGGTCCTCGGCGCGGTAACGGCTGCGGAAATAGTCCCGCAGGCAGTCGCTGTCGAGGCGGCCGACCGTGTCCTCGGTGCCCAGGATGGGCCGGCCGAGCGGATGCCCGGGCCAGATCTGATCGGCCAGGATCTCGGTGACCTTGTCCTCGGGGTTGTCCTCGACCGAGGCGATCTCCTCGCGCACCACCGATTTCTCGCGGTCCACCTCGGGACCTGCGAAGCTCGAGCGGCAGACGATGTCGGCCAGCACGTCCGCGACCTCGGGCAGGTGCTCGGCCAGCGCCCGGGCGTAGTAGCAGACCTCCTCGCGGCCGGTGAAGGCGTCCAGGTGCCCGCCCAGCGACTCGAGGCTCGCGGCGATGGCGCGGGCGTCGCGCCGCTCGGTGCCCTTGAACATCATGTGCTCGATGAAGTGCGAGATGCCGAGCAGTTCACCCGGCTCGTCACGCGCGCCGTTGCGCACCCACACGCCCAGCGCGAGCGAGCGCCGCTCGGGGATGCGCTCGGTGAGCAGGGTGAGCCCCGAGGGCAGGACGGTCTTGCGGTAGAGGTCAGCGTCCATCACTCGTCCCCGGGGGCGGCGAACCTGCCCCAAACGCCGAGTGGCAGGTCACCCTGCCACCCGGCCCAGCCTGTGACTGTCTGAAGCTAGCGACGCGGTCCGCGGCCCCGGTCGCGGTCCCGGCCGCGGTCCCGATCGTGCCCGCGCTCCCGGTCGCCACCTTCACGCGGCGGCGGCGCGACGTATCCCGGAGGCTCCGGCAGCAGCGCCTTGCGCGAAAGCTTGATCTTGCCGTCGCGGTCCACGCCGATGACCTTCACCATCACGATGTCGCCCAGGTTGAGGACGTCCTCGGTGCGCGCCACCCGATGGTAGTCGATCTCCGAGATGTGCAGCAGACCATCGCGCCCCGGCACGATCTCGACGAACGCGCCGAAGGTGACGATGCTACGCACCTTGCCCTGGTAGACCCGGCCGACCTCGGGGTCCTCGATGATGTTGCGGATGAACTCCTCGGCCCGGCGGCCCGACTCACGGCTGATCGCCGCGATCCGCACCTCGCCGCTGTCCTCGATGTCGATCTGCGCTCCGGTCTCCTCGGTGATCTTCTTGATGATCTTGCCACCCGGCCCGATGACTTCGCGGATCTTGTCGGGCGGGATGTTGATGATCGTGATGCGCGGCGCGAACGGCGACATCTCGGCGCGCGCCTCGGGAAGCGCGGTCGCCATGATGTCGAGGATGTGCACACGCCCGCGGCGCGCGCAGTCCATGGCGTCCCGCATGACGTCGAAGGAGATCCCGCCGATCTTGGTGTCCATCTGGAAGGCGGTCACTCCCGCGCGCGTCCCGGTGACCTTGAAGTCCATGTCGCCGAGATGATCCTCGACGCCCAGGATGTCGGTCAGGATCGCGACGCGGTCGTTCTCCTTGATGAGCCCCATGGCGATCCCGGCCACCGGCGCCTTGATGGGCACGCCGGCATCCATGAGGGCCATCGAGCTGCCACACACGGTCGCCATGGAGGACGAGCCGTTCGACTCCAGGATGTCGCTCACCAGGCGGATGGTGTAGGGGAAGGAGGTGTCCGCCGGGATCATCGGCTCGATGGCCCGCTCGGCCAGCGCCCCGTGCCCGATCTCGCGCCGGCCCGGGCCGCGGATGGGGCGCACCTCGCCCACGCTGAAGGGCGGGAAGTTGTAGTGGAGCATGTAGCTCTTCCACGACTGCCCTTCCAGCTCCTCGATGCGCTGCTCATCCTGCTTGGTGCCGAGCGTGCACACCGCCAGCGCCTGGGTCTCGCCGCGGGTGAAGAGGCACGAGCCGTGGGTGCGCGGCAGCACGCCCACCTCGACCGTCACCTTGCGGATGTCGTTCACGCCACGGCCGTCGGCGCGCACGCCCTCGCCCAGCACCATCTCGCGCAACTCGTCGCGCTCGATGTCGTGCAGGATGCGTCCGATGTACAGTTCCTGGGCGGCGAAGCGCTCCTTGAAGGAGGCGACCGCTTCGGTCTTGATGCGGTCCATCTCCTCCTGGCGCGACTCCTTGCCGGGGATGCGGATCGCCTGGCGCAGGCGCTCGCGGTAGCCCTGCTCGAGCGCCGAGCGGAGCTCCGCGGTGTCGGGCGGAGTCACCAGCGGCCGCTTGGTCTTGCCGCAGCGGGCCATGAGCTCGCGCTGCGCGGCCACGATCGGGCGGATGTGGCCCATCGCGAACTGGAGCGCCGCGAGCAGGTCCGCCTCGGACACCTCGCGCGTGCCGCCCTCGGCCATGATGATGTTGTCCGCCGTGCCCGCCACCACCATGTCCATGTCGCTCTCTTCGAGCTGGGCCGTGGTGGGATTCACGACGAAGGCGCCCTCGATGCGTCCGACCCGCACACCGGCGAAGGGCTCGGGGAACGGGATGTCGGAGAGGCACATCGAGGTGGATGCCCCGACCAGCGCCAGCACGTCGGCGTCGTTCTCCTGGTCGGAGGACACCACGGTGGCCATGATCTGGGTCTCGTAGGGGAACGCCTTGTAGAAGAGCGGACGCACCGGCCGGTCGATCAGCCGCGACGACAGCACTTCCTTCTCGGTGGGGCGTCCTTCGCGCTTGAAGAACCCGCCCGGGATCCGGCCCGCCGCGTACGTGCGCTCGCGGTAGTCCACCGTGAGGGGGACGAAGTCGCGATCGGGGCTCGCCGACTTGGCGGCGCTCGCCGCCACCAGCACGACCGTGCCACCCAGCTGGACCACGGCGGAGCCGCCCGCCAGCTTGGCCCACTTGCCGGTGCTAATGGAGAGTGTCTGCTCTCCGAGCTGCAGCTCTACCTTCTGTTCTTCCATCAACCAGTCCTGTCCTCTCGCCTTGCGACCCGGGCACCCGCCAGGGTCCAACGAGCGCTCCCCGGGGAAGCGGTCCAACGGGGGCGCAGTAGGGGGAACGGTTCCCCCGCACAAGGGGAAGCACCGCGTCGATCGGGCGCTCCCCGCATCGGGTCCGGCTAACGGCGCAGACCCAGATCCTTCACGACCTTGCGATAGCGGTCCACCTTGGTGGCCTTGAGGTAATCCAGCAGCCGGCGCCGCTGGCCCACCATGCGGAGCAAACCGCGGCGGGACGCGTGATCGCGCTTGTGGATCTTGAAGTGCTCGGTGAGGTAGTGGATCTTCTCGGTGAGCAGCGCGATCTGCACCTCGGGCGAGCCCGAGTCGCCTTCATGAAGCTTGAACTTGCCGATGATCCCCTGCTTCTGGTCCTTGGAGAGCGTCACGGCGATCTCCTCCTGCCTGCGAAGGAAGTGAATGGCCCAGCCCACCGGGTTCAAGCTCCCGTATGGCCGAGCGCTGGAAAGCCACCCCTCTATCCGGGGTGGACGGGTGAACCTACCACCCGGACGGGCCCTTGGCAAAGACCGGGCCGGGAGCCCGAATGGGTGACCGGATCCAGCCTCGTCAGGGGGGGCTGGAGCGGCCGGGACCGGGCGGAGGCACCGTGCGCCCGACCTTGCGCTTCCCATGGGACGCTACCCGGGGATCGCCCCGAGCCTGCGCCGCACCTCGGCCACGTCCCGGGCCATCGCCGCGACCAGCGCCTCGGAGCTCTCGAAGCGCTCCTGCGGGCGGATCCAGTCCACCAACTCCACCTCCAGGGTGCGCTCCAGCAGGTCGCCTTCCCAATCGAGCAGGTAGACCTCGAGGGCGCGGGCCTGCCCGTCGAAGGTGGGACGCACGCCGATGCTCATCGCGGCCGGCCACCAGGCGGACGTGCCCCCGATGCGCGCCCGGGCGACGTAGACCCCGTCGCCGGGCACGAACTTCTCCTCGTGCAGCCGCAGATTCGCGGTCGGGTAACCGAGCGTGCGCCCGACGGCCTCGCCACGCACCACGCGCCCGCGCAGATCGTAGAGGCGCCCCAGCAGGCGGGCGACCTCGGCCACGCGGCCCGCCTCGAGCGATGCGCGGATGCGCGTGCTGCTCACCGGGGCGCCATCCAGCTCGAGCAGCGGCACCGCGACCACCTCGAAGCCCTCGCGCGCGCCGATCGCGCGCAGGCGCGGCACGTCACCGCTCCGCCCGCGGCCGAGGGCGAAGCCCTCGCCCACCACCAGCGTGTGCAGGTGGTACGGCCCCACCAGGTGGCGGGCGACGAACTCCTCGGGCTCGAGCGCGGCCAGCTCGCGCGTGAAAGGGATCACCTCCAGCTCGCGGATGCCGAGCGCGGCGATGCGCTCGCGGCGCTCGGGCAGCGGAGTGAGCGGTGCCGGAGCGCGGAAGGAACGCGCGAGGACGAGGTCGGGGTGCGGGTCGAAGGAGACCACGGCACAGCGGCCGCCGGGGGCCCCGCGCGGCGCACCGGTCGCACGGGCGAGCGCGACCTGGAGGATCCCCTGGTGCCCGAGATGCACGCCGTCGAACACGCCGACGCTCACGGCGGCGCCCCGCGGTGGCCCGGTCACGGCCGGCCCTGCCGCACGGCCCAGGGGAAGACCACGTGGGGGCAGGCGAGCGTCGCGCCGGGCCGCGCCGGGTCGGGCTCGAGCTCGCCCAGGGCGAGCGGCTCCCCGCCCGGGTCGCAGAAGACCACCGAGCGCGGCCCCGCGCGCAGGGGCGCCGCCCCCGGCTCCACCGTGGGCCTGCGGCCGAAACCCAGTTCCGCGGCCCCGGCCGCGTCGAGGAGCACGAGCGGCAGCACGCGCAGTGCCTCGGCCAGCGGCACGCCTGCACGCGCGAGCACCTCGCCCGGCGTGGCCGAATCGAGGTCGCGCAGCCCGACGGCGCCCTCGAGGCCGAAGGGCTCACTGCGCAGCCGTCGCAGGCTCTTCAGCGCCCCTCCCGGGCCCAGGCGCGCGCCGAGGTCATGCGCCAGCGTGCGGACGTAGGTGCCACCCGAGACGACCACCCGGAAGCTCGCCTCGGGCAGTGCGAAGTCGAGCCACTCCCACGAGTGGACCGTGACCGGCCGCGGCTCGCGCTCCACCACTTCGCCGCGCCGCGCCAGCTGGTGCAGGCGCCGGCCACCCACCTTGAGCGCCGAGACCATGGGAGGCACCTGTTCGAGCTCACCCGTGAACTCGGCCGACGCCTCGCGCACCTGCCGCTCGTCGAGCGTCACCTCGCGCTGCTCCAGCACCTCGCCCTGCAGGTCCTGCGTGCTGGTGACGACGCCGAAGCGCACGGTCGCCTCGTAGGTCTTCCGCCCCGTCTGCCAGACCTGCGCACAGCGCGTGGCCGCGCCCAGGACCAGGACGAGCAGCCCGCTCGCGCCCGGGTCGAGGGTGCCGAGGTGCCCCGCGCTCTTCACCCGGAGACGGCGCCGCACGCGATCCACCACGTCGTGCGAGGTCATGCCCGTGGGCTTGTCCACCCGCAGCAGGCCCGACCAGGCCTCCCGCGGCTCTCCGGGTACGGTGGGACCGCTCCCGGCGGGCGGCGCGGTCACGCCTCCCCTTCCCCCTCGTCCCCGACCGGCTCGCCCCGCTCGATCTTCCTGAGGATCTCCTCGACGCGCGCGCCGCGCTCGATGGAGGTGTCGTGCATGAAGCGCAGGCCCGGCACCTCCCGCAGGCCGAGGCGCGGGGCGAGCTGGTGACGGACGAAGCCGGCTGCGCGCTGGAGCGCGGCGAGCGCCCGCTCGCGCTCCTCGCCGTCCGCGAGCAGGCTCACGAAGACGCGCGCGAAGGACAGGTCGTGGCTCACCTCGACCTCGGTGACGCTCACCATGGTCGAGAGGCGCGGGTCGCGCAGATCACGGGCGAGGATGCCCGCGATCTCCCGCTTCATGAGCTCGGCCACGCGTTCCGGACGGATCCTCACAGCAACGTCTCCTGCCAGTCGATGACCTCGGCGCCGGGCGTGCCGTCGGCCAGCTGGCGCACCGACTGCAGCAATTCCCCGACCTGGCGCCGCTCCCCGGAGACCACCGCCACGCCGAGCGCGGCACGTTGCCAGAGATCCTGGTGGTCCACCTCGGCGACCGCGGCCTGCACGCGCTGGCGGATGCGATCCTTCAGGCTGCGCAGCACCGCGCGCTTGTCCTTGAGCGACGCGGCGCCGGGCAGATGCAGTTCGATTCGCACGACACCGACGAACATGGCGAGCCGCCCGGCGAACCGCGGCCTGGACTAGAGGGTCCGGGCCAGCTCTTCGATGTTGAATGCCTCGATGACGTCGCCGACCTTGATGTCGTCGCGCCCCTCGAGGGTGATGCCGCACTCGAAACCGCTCGCGACCTCGCGGACGTCATCCTTGAAGCGCTTGAGGGCGGCGATGCGGCCGGTCCATTCCACGACCCCGGCGCGCAGCAGGCGCACCTTGCCGGTGCGCGGGATGGTGCCGGAGGTGACCATGCAGCCGGCGACCGTGCCCGCCTTCGAGAGCTTGAACACCTGGCGCGCCTCGGCCGACCCGGTGACGACGTCCTTGAGCTCGGGCTTGAGCAGGCCCTCGAGCGCCAGCCGCACCTCTTCCACGGCCTTGTAGATGATGTCGTAGAAGCGGATCTCGACCTTCTCGCGTTCGGCCAGCTCGCGCGCCTTGGGATCGGGCCGCGTGTGGAATCCCACGATGATGGCATCGGAGGCCGCCGCCAGCAGCACGTCCGACTCCGAGATCTGTCCCACCGCCTGGCGGATGACACGCACCTGCACCTCGGAGGTGCTGAGCTTGGCCAGCGACTCCGAGAGCGCCTCGACCGATCCGTCCACGTCGCCCTTGATGATCAACTTGAGCTCGGACGTCTCCCCCTGGGCCATGCGCGCGCGGAAGTCGGTGAGCCGGATCTTGGTGGCCGCGCGGAACTCGTGCTCGCGGTGCAGCGCCTGGCGCTTGTTCGCCAGGTCGCGCGCCTCGCGCTCGCCGTCGAAGGCCGTGAAGATGTCGCCCGCGCCCGGGGTGCCGTTCCAGCCGAGCACCTCGACGGGGGTCGAGGGCCCCGCCGACTTCACCGTGTGGCCGCGCTCGTCGAACATCGCGCGCACGCGGCCCCAGTGCTGGCCGGCCACGAACGCGTCGCCGATGCGCAGCGTGCCCGAATCCACCAGCACGCTCGCCACGATGCCACGGCCCTGCTCGACCCGCGCCTCCAACACCGCGCCCTTGGCGCGGCGCGTGGGATCGGCCTTGAGGTCCAGCAGGTCGGACTCGAGCACGATCATCTCGAGGAGCTTGTCGACGTTGATGCCCTTCTTGGCCGAGACCTCGACCGCCACGGTCTTGCCGCCGAACTCCTCGACCACCACTCCGCGGGCGGCCAGTTCCTGTTTCACGAGGTCGGGCCGGGCCCCCGGCAGGTCGATCTTGTTGATGGCGACGATGATCGGCACGCCGGCAGCCTTGGCGTGGTCGATGGCCTCGATGGTCTGAGGCATGACGCGGTCGTCGGCCGCCACCACCAGCACGACCAGGTCGGTGACCTGCGCGCCGCGGGCGCGCATCGCGGTGAAGGCCTCGTGGCCGGGCGTGTCGAGGAAGGTGATGTCCTTGCCGCCCGCCACCTTCACTTCGTAGGCGCCGATGTGCTGCGTGATGCCACCGGCCTCGCCCGCGATGACGTTGGTCTTGCGGATGTAGTCGAGCAGCGAGGTCTTGCCGTGGTCCACGTGACCCATCACGGTCACCACGGGCGGCCGCGACGTCAGGCGCTCCCCGGCGACCTCCTCCGTCTCGGTCTCCACTTCCTCCGCGTACTCGGAGACGAACTCGACCTCGAAGCCGAACTCGTCCGCGATGGTCTGGATGGAGTCCTTGTCGAGCCGCTTGTTCATGGTGGCCATGAGGCCGAGCCCCATGCAGGTGGTGATGACCTCCTGGGGACGCACCTCGAGGAGGTTCGCCAGCTCGGCCACGGTGATGAACTCCGCGGCCCGGATGAGCTTCGTCGCCTCGGCCGCGGTCTCGCCGCCTTCCTCATCGCGATGGTGGTGTCGGCGGCGCTGGCCCTGGTCGAGACTCGCCAGCGTCTTGCGGACGCTCTCCGCCACGAGCTTCTCGTCCACGGTCTTCTTCTTCTTGCGGTCGCGGCGGCGGAACCCGTGCGGCTGGGACTGGGGACGACCCGCGGTCGACGGCGCGCCCGGGCGGGACGGCGCGCCGGGACGGGACGGGGCGCCGGAGCCGCCGGAACGCGGCGGGCTCGCGGGATACGCGCCGGTGCGCGGCGGGCTCGCGGGATACGCACCGGGTCGCGGCGGGCTCGCGGGATACGCACCGGAACGCGGGGGCCGCGCGGGATACGCGCCGGGCCGCGGGGGGCTCGGAGGATAGGTCCCGGGTCGCGGTGGGCTCGGAGGATACGTGCCGGGTCGCGGGGGACTCGCGGGGTACGCGCCGGGCCTGGCGCCGGCACGGGCCGGCGGAGCCGGCGGGCCCACGCGCGGGGCAGGCACGGCGGCCGCGGCGGC